>JANMYL010000311.1:0-4129 GCA_031382045.1 Akkermansiaceae bacterium
TGATCTGGAAAAAATTTGGACACTTCTTCGACGACTTGCCGTGAGAGCAGGGTGCGGCCGTCATACATCGTCATCACGATGCCTTCGAGTTTGATTCCGGGATTGGCATCTGAGCCACGAATCTGATCGATGACGTGGACAATTTTTGCCAAGCCCTCGAGGCCGAACCACTCGCACTGGAGCGGGATGAGAATTTCATCCGCGGCGGCGAGCGCGGAGGTCATGAGCACGCCGAGCGAGGGCGGGGTGTCGAGGATGCAGTATTCGAAGAGGTCGTTTGGTTTGAGTGCTTGGAGGATATTTCGCAGGCGGGTGAGGTGGTCATCGCTGCGGGCGAGCTCTATTTCCACGCCGGCCAGGTCCATTTCCGAAGGGATCATGGAGAGGTTTTCGCGGCCGGTGGGCACAATTTGTTGGGCGACAGTGGTGTCGCCGAGTAAGACGGGATACATGCTGCAGCCGTCCGGCGGCTCGATGCCTAGGCCGCTGGTGCAGTTTGCCTGTGGGTCGAGATCGATGAGTAGCACCCGTTGGCCACGCAGCGCGAGGGCGGCGGAGAGGTTGAGGGCGGTGGTGGTTTTACCCACGCCGCCTTTTTGGTTGGCAATGGCGACGACTTTCATGCGGAAGGGAAGGGAGCTAGACGGACGAACAGTCACGGGAGGGCACGCCGCTGGCAATCAAAACCGCAGGGAGTGGGGAAATCAACGCCGCCGGCGCAGCATGCCGAGGCTTCCGATGCCTAAAAGCCAGAGAGTGCTGGGTTCTGGGACGGCCGTGATGCCTGTTTTATCAAAAATCCAGGAGTGGAATAAATCGAGATTGGTGGCACCGCTGATGCTGCCGTAGCTGGAGGCCGCGCCAGGGCCGAAGCGTCCGGTGTAGCTGCTGATGCCGGCGAGATAGCTGATGCCATTTACCGTCACAAAGACTCCGCCGCCGCTGTCACCGCTGGTCACATTCCCTTCGAGACGAGTCGCAGTCGGGCTGGATTGGGTGGCGTTGGTGGAGCCGTCTGGACGGTCGAAATCTGACACAAAGGAGGTCTCGGTGAGGCCGTATGCTGGTCCCATGACATCGATGATGTTAGTGAATGCTTGAAATGCAAAAGGGTTCTGCGCGCCGGTGAGACCAGTGCCGGTGAGACCGTGTCCTACCCACGTGGCTTCTCTGCCGAGAATCGAGTTAGGAGAATCGAATTGAATCATCGTCGCCGCATTCACCATCGGAACGGACTCGGACAAATAGAGGAGTCCGAGATCGAATGGATTGCTGCCGAAGGAGTAGCTTGAGTGGGTGATGGAATTTTGGACAGCGTAGTTGACCCCGCCGATGTTAAAGCTGGCGGTGCTGGTCTTACCGAAGGAAATATGGCCAGCGGTGAGCACCCAGCGGTCAGAAATGAGCACGCCCGAGCCGCTCAAGCCGGAGCCTGCGACTTTACCGACCATCGGGTAGAGTGGTGCCTCGTCCAGGTACATCTGCGCGGTCACGAGCGGAGCATCGGCTGGGGCGAGGATGGTGGCGGCACGAGCAGAGAAATTCGCGACAAGATATGGGATCAGCAGGAGAGAAGCAATTTTCACCCGCATGAATTAGCTTCTGCAAGTTGTTTGCTCAAGGTTCTTTTGGTGACGGAATGTCAGGGGTCGATCTCCAAGGCAAGTCTCGGCGGGATGATATATAGGAGTGTTCCGCGGTGAGAGGGCGGGTTTATTTCTAGGCAGGCGACAGCTCCTTTTTTGACCTCGATGCTGCCGCCGGCTGCACCGAGAATCCGCTGGATGAGTTGGGAAAAATCTGGCTCGTGGCCGACGATGGCGACGCACTTGAAGTCGTGAAAAGCAGCCAGTTCCTTGAGCGCATTTTCCGGGTTCATGCCGCTGGCGAGCCAGCCTTGGAGGGTGGCACCTGGGATTTGGGCGGTCTGGCAGAATTCCTCGGCGGTCTGGCGGGCGCGAATTAGCGGGCTGGTGAGGACGATGTCGGGAAGTGCGCCTGCAGATTTTAGGAGCTTGGCGGCGCGGCGTGCTTGCTCGCGGCCTTTTTCGACAAGCGGGCGCGAGAAATCACCTTCGGGGTGGCTGTCAGCGGCTTTCCCGTGACGCAGGAGAATGAGCTTCACGATTTGAAATCTGAGATTTGAAATTTCAAATGGCCTGCATCACATGGTCATGCCGCCATCCACGGCGATGACTTGGCCGGTGATGTAGCGGGCGGCCGGGCTGGCGATGAAGGTGACGACTGCGGCGATGTCCTTGGTTTCGCCAAAGGTGGAGAGCGGGATTTTAGCGATGACCGCGTCCTTGATCGCTTGGGGGAGCTCGTCGGTCATGTCGGTGGTGATGAAGCCGGGGGCGACGGCGTTGCAGGTGACGCTGCGTCCGGCGAGCTCGCGGGCGACGGCTTTGGTGAAGCCGATGAGGCCGGCCTTGCTGGCGGAGTAGTTGGTCTGGCCGGCATTGCCGATGAGGCCGATGACCGAGGCGATGTTGATGATGCGCGGGTCCTCGGCTTTCATCAGGACGCGCATAAAGGCTTTTACGGTGTTAAATGCACCTTTGAGATTGGTGTCGAGGACAGTGTCCCAGTCGTCTTCCTTCATTCGCATGAGCAGTCCATCGCGCGTGACTCCGGCGTTGTTGACGAGGATATTCACGGTGCCGAGTTCTTCGGCGATTTTTTTGGCGAGTTCTTGCACTGCGCCGTGGTCGGAGACGTCCACCGCGTAGGCGGTGGCGGAGCCGGGAAACGCGGCGTTGATTTCCTCGGCGGCTTTTCCGCAGCTGGATTCGCTGCGACTGACGACGGCGACTTTAGCTCCCTCGGCGGCGAGGGCGCGGGCGATTTCCTGACCGATTCCACGGCCACCTCCGGTGACGACGGCGACTTTATTGGCAAAGCGTGACATGCAGGTACGTTGGCGGGGGCGGCGGGCGGCTGTCAATCCTCGGGGCTTGCGGGCGGGTGGGTGAGGTGATGCAGTGGCTGCATGAGTTGGACATTCAGGAGCGTGGCGGTGGTGGGCTCGGGTGCCGTCGGGCTTTATTATGGCGGGCGGCTGGCGGCGGCGGGCGAGGATGTGAAATTCCTGATGCGCGGGGATTTCGAGGCGATTTCACGGGCTGGATTGACGATTGAGAGCGTGCATGGAAATTTCGAATTGCCCGAGGCGCAGGCTTACCGGACGGCGAAGGAAATCGGGCCGGTGGATCTGGTGATCGTGGCATGGAAGGCGACGGCGAACCATTTGCTCGCCTCAGTTTTGCCGCCGCTGCTGCATGAGGGGACGCAGGTGCTGACGCTGCAAAATGGTCTGGGAAATTGTGAGGCGCTGGCGGGAATCGTCGGCCCGCAGCGGGTGTTGGGTGGTTTGTGCTTCGTATGCATCAACCGGATTTCGCCTGGCTTAGTCAGTCACTCGGCGGGTGGGCGGATGACGATCGGGGAATTTCTACCGGATGGAAATGGCCGCGTGGCTGAGTTGGAGCGGCGTTTCAAGGCGGCGAAGATCCAAGCCGTCGCGGTTGAGAATTTAGAAAAGTCGCAGTGGGAGAAACTCGTCTGGAACATCCCGTTCAATGGGTTGTCCGTGGCGGCAGGCGGGGTGACGACGGATGTCTTGCTGGCCACGCCGGAGCGGGAAAATGAGCTGCGCGCGCTGATGGCGGAGGTGATCGCCGCTGCCCGAGCCCAAGGGCTGGACCTCAGCGACGAGCTGATCGATTTCAACATCGAACGGACCCGGCCCATGGGGCCGTATCGCACGTCGAGCATGATTGATTTCGTGGAAGGCCGGGAAGTGGAAGTCGCGCCGATCTGGGAGGAACCGCTGCGGCGGGCGCGGGCGGCGGGAGTGGAGATGCCGCGCACGGCGGGGCTGCTGCGGCGCATTCACGAGCAGTTGGCGCGGTGAGCGGGTGAAATTTTTTGGGCCAGACATCGCCACTTGTGGCGATCGCTAAAGTCGGCGAGAATGCGCTGGAAGTCCCCTGATTCATTTGGGAGCTTCCGTCATTCGTTACGGGACCAGGATGCTGGTCGTTTCCCCTATGGCCTCTCCATCCACTCCTCCCGGCGCCCAAGCCACCATTCCAGAATCGCTCCGGCTTCAGTTGGACGACTTTCG
>JANMYL010000027.1:0-1621 GCA_031382045.1 Akkermansiaceae bacterium
GAGCAAGCGGGTTCGCTCACGGCCGGCTCGCCGATTTATTACCGCGGCTTCGAAGTCGGCCGTATTGAAAACCGCAAGCTCGACATCGAAGGCCAACGAGTCACCTACGATGCCTTCGTCCGTGCCGAATACAGCTCGCTGGTGAACGAAAATACCCGCTTCTGGAACACCAGCGGCATCGACATCAGCGCCGGAGCGGATGGTTTTAAAGTCCGCACCCCGTCGTTCCAAGCCATGGTCTCCGGCGGCGCGACATTCTCCGTGCCCGAGGGAATGAAGCCAGGTTCGCCCGCCGCAGATGGAGCGACGTTCACGCTTTTCACCGACGAAGACGCGGCGAACCAATCCACCTTCAATCCAACGATGAAATTCGTCCTGCTCTTTGACCAATCCGTTCGCGGGCTCGTCAAGTCGGCTCCGGTAGAGTTTCGTGGCATCCCGATCGGGCGAGTTGCGGATATTTCCTTCGACTACTTGAAGGCCACCAATGATTCGCGGATTCCCGTGCTGGTGGAAATCGACCCTTCTCTGCTGCGGCGTGAGGCGGCTGAGAAAATCAGCAAGCCTGATGGCGAATTCCTCAAGGAGGCTGTCACTCGAGGCCTTCGCGCCGCCATGAAAACTGGCAGCTTACTCACCGGTGCGCTGTTCGTAGATCTGGATTATTATAAGGATTCGCCGCCCGCGGAGCTGACGAAAGTGGGCGATTATCCGTCAATTCCCACGGTTTCTTCCGGTCTTGCACAATTGGAGGCTAAGCTCACCGCCATTCTCGACAAGGTTCAAGCTCTGCCACTTGAGGCAACCATGAAAAAAATCGAAACGCTGGCCGATGAAGCGACTGTCACCATCGCCTCTGCCCGCAAGACGCTCGATTCGGAGGACTTCGCCAAGCTTCCCGCCGATGTTCGTGCCAGCCTCGCCGCCTTCGAGAAATCCGCCGGAAATCTGGACAAATCCATTTCCAGCGTTGGTCCGGACGGCGCGATCCAAGGCGATTTACTCCGCACTCTGGATGAACTCCGTGCTACTCTGAGGTCCATGAAAGCAGTCACCAACGCCCTCGAGGAAAAGCCTAGCTCGTTGATTTTCGGCAAGGACAAGTCTGGGAACTCCATCCCCAAAGCCCCGAAATCCGGCCGCTAAATCTCTATTTCCCCATGAATCGATTTTTCATCTTCCTCGCCGCCCTGCTCCTCGCCAGTTGCGCCCAGTCAAACAAAAGCTTCTTCGTCCTCACCGCAAACGGCCCCGCGCCCTCGGGTGGTGGCATCGGCATCGGAGTGGGCCCCATCACCTTGGCGGAATACATCGATCGCCCAAACCTGGTGATCCAGCAAGGCCCCAACCAGCTAGCCGTCTCCGAGGACAATCGCTGGGCTGGCGACTTGTCCGCCTCCATCGCTCGCGTCACCGCCGTCAACCTAGGCCGTGAAATGAAGACAGGTAACGTCCGCACCTACCCGTGGCAGCGCGATGAAGAGATCGACTACCAAGTCACGCTCGACATCCGCCAGCTTCACAGCGAGGCAGACGGCTACGCGGTCATCGAGGTGGGTTGGCGTGCATATTCCCTACCGGACCGGAAACTCAAGGCCTCGCGCACCTTCGTGGACCGCGA
>JANMYL010000030.1:0-2088 GCA_031382045.1 Akkermansiaceae bacterium
GATCCAGATGTCAATCCTGAGAAATTCATCACCTATGAAATTGGCACCCGGCAGCAAACCGAAACCACATCGCTCAATCTGGCCGCATTCTACACCGTTGCAGATGAACTGATCATCTCTTCTTTCACCGACAGCACGAAAAGAACCTCCATCGCAAGCAATGCTGGAGATGGTTACATTTACGGTGTCGAACTCGAAGGAGCGTGGCGCTTTCACCCGCAGTGGACGCTTTCAGGATTCGCCGCTTGGCAAGAAGGTCAAACCGAGTCCGCGACTATCGTAGGCGGAGTGGTGGTGGAGAAACCAAATACCCGCCAATTGCCACTTTCCGGCTCCGTCGCGTTGCGCTGGGACGATGCTTCCGGAAAATTCTGGGTCGAAGGCCGAGTTCTAGCCTCCAACAATGAAGACCGGATCACCGCCGACGACCAAGCTGCCGACAACCAACGCATTCCCACCGGCGGCACACCCGGCTACGTTGTCGCCTCCCTGCGGGCCGGTTGGCACGCCCGTGAAAACCTCGATCTCACCTGTGGCATCGAGAACTTAAGCGACGAGTCCTACCGCGTCCACGGCTCGGGTCAGAACGAAGCAGGATTAAGCGGAATCTTAGGCGTGAAAGTGAGTTGGTAAGTCGGAATCCACGTAAGTTCCTCCTTGCTTCGGGTTTTGTGTGGAATACATTCTTGCCGGTTCTTTCCGGCTCATGTCGGCGGATCCATACAAAATGGGGCGCTTGCCCTAACCATAAAAATAGATACATAAAACCATGAAAACAAACTACAAATTGCGTCGTGGCTTCACCTTGGTGGAGCTCCTCGTCGTCATTGTCATCATTGCGGCACTCGCCGGCCTCACCGCTCCACAGGTGATTAAAATGAAGAAAAAAGGTGACCTCGCCGAGGCAACCAATAACGCCAAAAATATGGGGTTTTTCTTCATGCAGTTCGATTCCGATATCGGAGGTTATCCTGACGATAGCACCATTGACGCGATCAAAAACATCACGGGTGAAGATTCACTGCGGACGCTGAAAGGTGGCAACTCGAATGCATACTTTAGACAGCTCATCGAGGCGGGTATCGTTGAATCCGAGCAGCCCTTTTTCTGCCGGACCACCTACATCAAATCAAAACCTGATGACTTGGTGAAGGGAACCGAAGCGCTGAAACCCGGTGAAGTTGGCTTTGCTTACATTATGGCAACGACCGGTAAGGCCATCTCATCCGGCTCGGGCCGTCCTATTTGCGTGACCCCCGTTAAATCAGGATCAACCGATGGAGCGATGGAAATTGATCCATATGACAGCAAGGCGATCGCTCTTTTCACAGATAACAGCGTGCGCCAACTCAACCTCCGCAAAAGCGACTCGAAGGCGCTGCTGCCCGGTGGCAATGATATCCTCAAAGGTGGCAGCGATGACACAATCTGGGGTGTCGATATCAGTCCAATTCTGTTATCACCAGAGCCCAAGCAATAAACGCGCTTTTGCTTTCTGAGTCCTCACTGCCGGGAAGTCGCACGCGACTTCCCGGTTTTTTTGTTGCCCGGTGGGAAATCATGGGCGAGGGATCTAATCAAATTATGTCCGATTTAGAAACTAAGCCATCGCGGGCATTTTTGCCGTATCCGGTATCGACGCTCAGCCCACCGATCATTCCGAATGATCTCACTTCATTCAAATCCCGCGGCATTTCTCAAGTCGAGCGCGACCTCCAGCAGAAGCTAATAGAAATCCGCGAAACTTACCTCGCCACCATTGACCATTTCAATTGGAACAAGCTCGTTTACGAGGCGGAAATCCAGTTTGAACCTGTCATCGGCGGCACCTATCACCTCTATGAGATACGGGGCCGCAAAATGCTTTCCATGATTTCACCGGCCGAATGGTCACAAAAGCATCTCGCCACGGTCCGGCTCAACATGGACCGGCAGTGGAAAATCGTGGAAACCGGCTCTGGCGTTGATTCCCGCGAGCTCTTCGGCAGCGTGGAAATGTGAAGATCGTCTATCCGCGTTTCCGCTCCAGCAAGATAAGCATCATAAAGGAGAGAAACAAATTTAGCTCCTCGCGAGCGGTCATTTCAC
>JANMYL010000070.1:0-10204 GCA_031382045.1 Akkermansiaceae bacterium
CGCCCAAAGCCCTTCGTCGCCGGTAATCGCAGTGTCCACGAGATAACCGCTTTCGCGCAGGTATTGCCCCACCGCGGTGCGCAGCGGGGCGTTGTCTTCGATGAGGAGCAGGCGCATTGAGGTGTGTAGGAGAATCTGAAACTTCAGTATTGAACCAATCAAATAGCGTCTGAGCGATACTTGCTGGGTGGTTCGCCGCCAATATTGCGGATGGAGAGGCTGAACTGGGCCGATGAGTGGAATCCCACTTCAAACGCAACTTTGCTCACGCGCCAGTCCGGATTGGTTAGGAAACTACGCACCTTTTTAAATCGAACGCGAACATCGGTGGCGACGAAACCGATTCCCGCCACTATATTGAGTTCCGAGCTGAAATTGGTAGCGTTCATGGTCACAACTCGTGCCTCCACCGAAGGCTATGATTCGTCATAGGAATCATGAAAGTAGAAAATTTACCTTTTTTCTACTATTTGAAGACTTAACTGACGAAGAATCAAAGAATGATGAACTCGTTGAAAATTTATTTTTGCTGTGCTGTGTAAATTGGTAAATTTGGAATAAGACTCTAATTCCATGGCATTAGAATCGGAAACCAAAGCCGCCGCCCCAGCCATAATCGCTGTGCCATTGGCCGATCAGTGAGAATCGCTTGTCCACCACGTACTCGAGGCCACCGACGGTCTTCCAGTCGGTGAGCGTGTCGTATTCAGTGCCTCCATAAACCGATAACCTGGATGTGAGGGAGATACTTTGGGACAGGCGGACTCGAAACTCGCCTTCAGTATCCACCCACGCCTGCGAGCGGATCAAAAATGGCAGCAGGTAGCGCACGCCCAACACGCCGCGATCTCCCGAGTCTTCGCCTGTTAGGTTGGCTCCAGCGAAGACACTGGTGAAGCTGTTGATGTATCGGTCATAGGCTAAATTGACCTCGTATCCGGTCGTGTCGACTTCGCCCCAACCCACTTCCCATGCGGCGCTCAGACCGTTCCGGTTGTTTTCAAAGGCGACAAAGCCTTCGGTCATGTTGGACAGGGCGGCGACTTCGCCGAAGAAAAAGATAGGGTCGTGCATCTTCGTCATACCCCATTCATCGTGCCCGGCCATTAGGTTTGGATTAGGCGGGGCGTCTTCGTAATGGATGATCCGTCCCATGCCGACCTCGGCGTGATAGAGGATGTGGCAGTGCATAAGCCAATCCCCCGGTTCGTCCGCCGCGAACTCGATGGTCCTGCTCGACATCGGCGGGACATCGACTGTGTGCTTGAGCGGAGATAAGGTGCCAGCCGAAGTAAGCACGCGGAAGAAATGGCCGTGAAGATGCATGGGGTGATGCATCATGGTCTCGTTGATGAAATTGAAGCGGACACGCTCGCCTTTGCGGATATTTACCATGTCCGCCTCAGTGAAAGTCTTGCCATTCAGGGTCCAGACGTAGCGGATCATGTCACCTTGGAGACGGAAAGTGTAGGAGCGCAGGGGCCGTGCTGGCGACAATTCGGTGGAACTGATCGCCTTCAAACTTTCATAAGGGCTACCCGGACGTTCGTCCGAAGCCATGGAGTGGCTTGGCCTGGCAGACCCCATTGCCGAGTGATCGACTGCGGCAGCGGGCTTCATTTTGGAATGATCCATTCCCTCCATCGCGGGAGCGGCCTCGCCGCCGTGCATGGAATGCCCCATCGCCGCCATCGAGCTGTCACCCACCTTGCCCTTCATCGTCATTTTCATGGTGCTGTGATCCGTGCCAGCCATGCTTTGCATCCCACCCATCATGGAATGTCCTTTGTAAGGATTCGCGCGGGGAACGTCGGGTGCTTTTATTTGTTGGCCACTGCCAATATAAATGCTGCTGGAGCCAGTGCCGTCTTGGGAAGTAGCGCGGAGTTCGTAAGCTCCGCCTTTGGGGACTATCACCTGGATGTCGTAAGTTTCGGCGATGGCCGTCAAGAACCGTCTTTGGCTGACCGGCCGGACATCCATACCGTCCGCACCGATGATTCGCACGGGACCGCCCGCGAATTCAATGAAGTAGTAAGACATGGCGGACGCGTTGATGAGACGGAGCCGGACCGTTTCGCCAGGCTGTGCCGAAATGGCTGCGGACGGGCTGCCATTGACAAGAAAGCGGTCGTAAGCGATGTCGGATAGATCCATGGGAGGCATCCGCATCATGGAACGTTTGAAATAATCGGCTAGGGAGCCGTTCTTGATTGCTCCGCTAACACTTTGGGCGGTACCTTTTTTGATTTGCTGCCAATCGCGGCCCGCCCGGAGCTGAGTTAGGGCATCATAGGGCTTTTCGTCGGTCCAGTCGGAGAGAACAGCGACAAAATCACGATTGGATGAAATTCTTTCACCACCTTTAGGAGAAATCACGATACCACCGTAGATACCGAGCTGCTCCTGAAGAACGCTGTGCGAGTGATACCAGTAGGTACCGGACTGGCGGAGTGGAAAGCGGTATTCGCGCGTCTCGCCCGGCTCGATGGGAGCCATGTTCACGTGGGGTACTCCGTCCTGATCGTTGGGAACAAGAAGTCCGTGCCAATGGATAGAGGTCTCCTCATGGAGATCGTTTCGGACATTGATAATCGCGTAATCACCTTCCACAAAGCGGAGGACGGGACCGGGAATGCTGCCGTTGATCGCCATGGCTGTCTTGACTTTTTTGCCCAGCTTGACCTCGATTTTCGAAAGGTTCAGATCGTATCGGACCGTCTTCGCGAGTGCAGGGACCCCGGCGAGGAGGAGGATAGAGTAAATCAGAGTTTTCATGGGCAATGTATAGGATGGGGTATAACAGTAATGCCGCGCGACGATCTGAAATGATCATCGCGAGGCAGTTAGGCTTTCGATTGGAATGCCAGACAGGATCACATCTTCATGTTGGCGTGATCTTCCTTGGTCATGCCGGGCATGGTCTTGTCCTGTGGGTCGGCATTCGAGTTTCCGGTAGCACAACTGTTCAAAAAGAGCGCGGTAACGGTGAGTGTGAGGAGTAGGATAGTTTTCATTTTATTGGGATATAGGTAGATATGGAGAGATTTTTTGATCTATTAGCAAATCACAGTTTGGAGAGATACTTTGAGGGATTCGCCTCGAATTTGACGACACAGGGGCGGCAGCAGAATTTTACTTCTTGCCCGTCATAGACTTTGGTCACAGGCGAGCCCATCGAGCCGAGGGAATTGTCGGTTACGAGGCAGGTTTGTCTGGTGTAAGGTTTCACTCCGGTAGTGGCTCCAGAGCCTCCTGCCGCACAGGAGGCGAGCAATGTGAACGTTCCGGCGGCGATCAGTTTTAGTGCGTGTTTCATATTGTTTTGGTTTTGATGAAAAAGGAAAATGTCAGAAGCGGAACGAGAAGCCCGCGCCGAAGCCGTGGTCGGAGTCGTATGAAGTGACGGCACCGAAATTCCGCTTGAGGATGTATTCCGCGCCGATGGTGGAGCGCCAATAGCTACCGGTGTCGTATTCGATGCCACCAAAGAGACTGAGTCTCTCTGTTAGTTGGAATGACTTGGCCAGTTCCAGCCGCGCATCCCCTTCGCTGTCGAGGGTGAAGGTGGAGCGGACAAACCCAGGCATGCGGTAACGGAATCCGGCGATCCCACGATTCACAGCATCGTCTTCGTTGGTGAAACGCCCTCCGAGCAGCGTGGAGAAATTTGGATTGATATAGCGGCTCCAAGTCGCGTCGATTTCATAAGGTAGCGGGTGCCCGCCGTCTGAGTCGTGTTCAAGCCCGATGTCCCACTCGATGCCGAAGTCATTGCGGCTGTTCATAAATTTCGCCATGCCCATGGTCATGTTGTTCTGCACATAGCCCATCGCCATCCAATAGTATGGATCAAGGAGGGCGGGGTCCAATCCCGGCTTATAGGATGCATCCTGATTGTAAGTGACCACACGAGCCATGCCCGCCTCCATGTGATAGAGCAAATGACAATGGAAGAACCAGTCGCCGGCATCGTTCGCTTCAAACTCAATGGTACGTTTCCCCATGGGAGGCACATCTGCCGTGTGCTTGACGGGGGAGCGCTCACCTTGGCCATTGATCAGGCGGAAAAAATGACCATGAAGGTGGATCGGATGGTGCATCATTGTGTCGTTCACCAACTGGAAAGTAAGCACTTCGCCTTTTTTCACCCGGATTGTGGATTCCTCCGTTAGAGTCTTATTGTTGAACGACCAGATATATCGTTCCATGTCGCCCGTGAGGCGGAGAGTCATCTCGCGCCGTGGGGCGTTGACTGGCAGAGTGGTGGATTTAGGCGCACGTAGCTTACGGTAGGGAGGCAAGGGCCTGCCATCGGACGGCGCGTCACCGAGCGCTTCAAATGCTCCGGCCAGCATGTAATCCATCTTGTAAAGATTTGCCTTGGGGATCTCCGGTGCTGGGTGAGGTGTGCCGCTGCCAATCCAGACGGAGGCGTGGCCGGATCCGTCCTGTGCGGTGGCACGGATTTCATAGCTTCCAGTAGGCGGCACGGTGACGACCACATCGTAAGTTTCCGCGATACCCATAAGCAGTTCATTGACTTTCACGGGTTGCACCGGAGGTCCATCGGCGGCGACAATCGTCATCGGCCCGGCGGAGCTGTTCACATAGAAATAGGAAGCAGCAGCGGCATTGATCAGGCGCAGACGGACTTTCTCACCAGGCTTGCCGGCGAGGGTGGACGTGGTTTTTCCGTTAATCAAAAAGGCGTCGAAATAGACGTCGGAGAGATCCATCGGTGGGATTCTTTCCCATTCTCGCTGGAAGTATTCGCCAAGAGCACCAGCCTTGGCTGCGCCGAGTATTGACTGCTTGTTGCCCTTCCTGATGGCGTCATAGTCGTATCCAGACATCAGTGATCGCATGATGGTAGTCGGGTTCCTGTTCGTCCAATCCGAGAGAATCAGCACATGATCTTGGCTCGCCTTCACTGGTTCGCCACCTTTCGGTAAGACCACGATGGAACCGAAAATGCCGCGCTGTTCCTGAAGCCCGGTATGGCTATGATACCAGTAAGTCCCGGATTGTTTCAGTGGGAATTTGAACGTGTAGGACTGACCTGGCTTGATCGGCGGCGTGGTGGTGTAGGGTACTCCATCCATGACATTCGGAACGAGCAGCCCGTGCCAGTGTGTGGAGGTTTCCTCTCGCGAAAGCTGGTTATTAACCCTTATGACCGCCTCATCACCCTCCGTGAAACGAAGGGTCGGTCCTGGAATGCCGCCATTGATAGCGAGACTCCGGACATTCTTCCCGGCAGGTGCAAGTGTCTGCTCAGAAATAGTTAGGTCATACTCCACCGTACGCGCGAATGCCTCCATTCCTACGACGAGTGCGGCGGCAAGCGCGATGGCGTTAAAATTCAGAAGTTTCTGGAACAGCATAGTCGGGAAAGCAGGCGTTGGGGCAAATTAAGCCTGCCCCAATAATCTGAGGCAGGCGGGTGATGTCTGAGGTTACTTGTCTTTTTTCTTGTCAAGCTTCTTCAAATACTTTGCAGGATCTTTGTCGAAGTCTTTCCGGCAGTCTTTGCAGCAGAGTTTGATTTCCCGACCTTCATGCTTAAACACATACGGTTTGCCCATTTCGCCGAGCTTATCGCCGGAGACGATGCATATGTCGGGTGAGTTGGATTTCTCTTCTTTTTTGCCGTGGTCATGGCTGTCGTCCGCAAAAGCGGCAGGCGCAGCGATAGCGGCAAAAGTGACTGCGGCAGCGGTGATGATCGATTTTATTTTTGATTTCATAATTTTGATTCGTCAATACGGCGGAGAATCCCGCTGTCTCCTGTTATTGTTCACGGCTGGTTAAAACCCTTGAAGATTTTCAGGAAATTTTACGAACTGCCGCTCAATGACTGTGTGGTTTGCTTACCTCATCGGTTTTCTCGGGGCTAGACAGGCCACGCACCTCGTCGTGGCGGATTTTTCCTCCGGCATCAGCGATCCATCCAGAAAGACCCAGAGTTATTAGACCTAGCGTTCCCGCGAGCATCGCCGCTGGAATGGCAAGCCGGTGGTGCTTCAAGGCCAGCACCCAAGCGGCAGTAACCCCAGCGCCTGCGGTCCAGAAAACCCAGACCACTTGCTCCGCACGTTCCATGTGAAGGTCCAGCCAGTCCTGCCCGGTTTCATCCGCCAGTCCCCTCACCGGCTTGTAAGCCTGCTGCCCAAACCAAAACGTCAGAATCCCCCCGGCGATCCCGAGAAGCATCAAGGTCAACGCGACTTGCCTGATCCCTTGGTTTCTACTCCACAATCCCACCACCATTGCGAACAGCCCAGAGAGGGTGACAAAAATCGGCAGGTGGTTCGTCAGCAAGTGGAGATGGGGCGCGTCCAGACCGAAGGCAATTTTCGGAGCATACTTGGCGTAGGTTTCCGTGGAGGAAAGGGCTGGCTTTACGAGCGCTGTAATGGCCAGCGTGGCGAGGATGATTGGTTTCATGATGAAAGTTTGACCCCGCGCCGGATAGAAACCCTTGGGAAAGTTCACGAGTGGCGTTTATTAGCAACGGCAGTCGCTGTTTTTTCTAAAAGCAATGAATGTAGGGTCGCACACAAAGCCATCGAATAAAATCAAGATCCTTCACGTCTCGTAAGCTGAAACCAATCCACTTATGAAATCCATTATTGCGCTTGCTGCCCTTATCTTTGTGTTGCCTGCCAGCGCCCGTGATGAGCACGCTTCCAGCGACCGCCATCATTCCAATCACGATCAAGCGGATACACACGCCCGTGCCCGTCATGCGGATGCCGCCTACGACCACGCAGACCATGCCACCCAGCATGGTGACTATCGCCACGCGGCTCGCGACTATGCCCACGCCGTCGCTGATGCAGGTCGTGTGGAGGAAGCTGCCCGGCATGCAGAGCGAGCTAGGCATCATGCCCGCCATACCGAGGAACGCAGCTACTACTACAGTAGTCATCATCACGGTTACTAATCGAAGTTCCAATTTCTGAATGGCGGATGCAAGCTCAAGCCCACGATCCACGAAATCTGTGAAAATGTCATGAGCGAATGCCTTTGAGCTGTTCCTTCAGAATTTGTCGCGCCCGGTAGATCCTTGTCTCCACGGCCTTAGCACTGCATCCCATAAGCACTCCGATCTCGGCGTATCCCATGCCCTCATAAATGAACAGTGACATGGCTTCTCGCAGGTCTGGAGGAAGAACTCGGAACGCTGCGGCCACCGCAGTCATTTGTTCCATCTTTTGCGCTGTCTCACCCGGATCGGACTGTGGATCGACCAACTGGAGGATGGGACTGGTGCTATCGTCGGGAGATGCATCGAGTGATAGGGTGGGATGTCGCATTCTCCATCTGGTGTGGTTCTTTGCGAGGTTGGAAGCTATTGCAAAAAGGTAGGTGGAGAAATTTCCGTCCGCACGGTAACGGTCTCTTGCCTGATAAAGCTTCACGAAGGTTTCCTGTGCTAGGTCCGCAGCGGTTTCACGCCGTCCAGTCATACGGTAAAGAAAGGCAGCAACGCGGCTGGCCCACCGCTCCATCAGCCGGTTCAGCGCCAAATCCTCGCCCCCGGCAAGGCGTGCCATCAAATCGGAGTCAGGAATTTCCATCGGGTATCATTTCTATCTCCTGTGAAGATTTCCGGTCTCGCTGTGGGTGAAGTTGAGAGCGTAAGGCAGCACCTTTTCGAGATACTTTTCGGCTTGGTGCTTATCCATCACCGCAGCCGTTCGGTAGATGTGACCTAGCATCGTCTGCTGGCACTCGAGATGAATCGCGGCATGTTCCCGGAGGACGGTATCCAACTCGGGAGTCATGCCCCGCGCGGTCTTTGCCAGTTCTTCGATTTGCTCGTGGGCTTGGGAAATCCGATGGCACATTTTAACGCACTCCGGCCGGTAATCGACATGAAGCTGGGCCACTTTTTTAAACTGTTCGTCAGAAAGTTTCAGCTCGCTGCGGACCCACCTGAGTTCGGGCATTGTATCGAGCAGCGCATCCCCACGGTTGGGCATCCGCTGGTTCCTCATCAGGCAAAAGGCCAGAACTCCGGTGGCCAGAATTGCTATGAGAACGTATAACGCCTTGATTTTCATGGATGGGATTGAGCGAACGGACTGATGGAGTGTGCATAGGTGGTTTCCGTGCGAGAGTTGTCAGGAATGCTCAATGCACCGAGCCATAGTCCCAAGGCCACCATCGCAGCCAAGCCGGAAGCGGCCGCCCATGGTCTGGCGATCATGCTGATGACATTGTGATGCCATGAAGTTCCGAGTTTTGAGGAAATCGCTTCCGCGGATTCAATTCGGCTCCACACATCCGCATGGAATGATGGCGGCAAGGGAAAGTCTTCCCTTGCCGAGCGCACCAAGTCGTCGAAATCGATATTTTTCATAGTCCGTTAATTAAGAGGTCGGCAACCCGGTCATCACATCAGGCCCGTTTTCCTTTACCGCAGACAGGCCGCTGGTCATTGCTGGCGATTTGGCAGTTGGTCATGCAAGCCTTTACTTTCTTGGAGGTGATCATGGTCGCACGACCTCCCGCAGTTTGAACTTGGGTCTTGGTGATGCAGCAAGCGTCACTGACGCATATCTCAGGGAGAACTCGTGGTGCCGGTTTTGTGAATTGAGTTGTCGCGTCCTTGTTGATTCCTAGCGAACCGAATTTCCCGTTCGCACGCTGTGCTGAAGCGACGGAAATCAATGACGCCGTGGTCAAAACTGCGAGCAGAATGCTGAATGCTTTGGTTTTCATATTATGATTTGGTTATCGATTTGATGAGCACTTTGATACCGCGCTCTACATCTTATCACACCGGCTTGAGTGCAAACCCTTGAAAAAATGGATTATTTTTTCGTCGTCTTGATGAAGGAGTATGGGTCGGTTACATCGCCCTCTTCGGCACAGCCATGCAAACGGGCGTGGCCGAAAAAGGAGCGACCTTTGCTCACGAAGACCTCGCTCAAGCCTTGAAAGACGGTGCTCTTCTCCGCCTGCGGCCGAAGGTCATGACCGTCGCAACCATTGTTCGCCAGCCTCCTGCTCATCATATGGAGTCACCGCCAAGCGCGGAGATCATGAAGCCGTTAGCCACCCCCGTGATCGGCGGGATGATTTCGAGCTTGCTCCACATCCTCATCGTCACGCCGGTGATCTTCATCTGGCTCCGTGATCGAGAATTCAAAAAGGAACCCTGTATAGCTCGCTTCACTGCGATCCCAGCGCCCATCTCCCTGACAAATAATCCCGCGTTAGTGTATTTTCGCTGAAGTGGAATACGACACTCAGGACGATTGATTATCCTAAGCTGGCTTGACTTGTATCCTCACTCAATACCTATCCGCTACGGCCTCTTGGGATTCTGACTTCTGCGTCCGCGCGGGACTTATCATCCGTTTTTGATCTCACTGAACGCGGAGACTGGCTTGTCATCTGTCCCTGAGAGGAATGAGATCGTGCTAGACTCGACAAAAAAGCCGTCCGGGAATTGGCATGGCCCGGACGGCGGAGGCAGCGGTTTGTCGGAGCAGTTGCCGCCCGACAGACCCGCTCGGGCTCAGAGCTTGCTGCGAGGGCCGACATGCTTGAACCATACATGATCGGAATGGCTGGAACTCACTCGATAGTTGGAAGGGTTCCCGTATCCGGGTCCTTCGTAGCTGAGCTTGCTACGGGGAGACGCCCACGTCGTGGTCGCGAGACCCATGGTGAGAATAGAGGTGGCCGCGACGATTTTCATTGTGGTTTTCATTGGTCTTAATGGTTTTGGTTGCTGCCGGGTGTCTCGTTCTAGCGACAGAATCACTTTTTCGAGACTTTAATAATCGGCTTCAAATGTAATACACCGTTCCCTCCGTGAACCCTTAGGATTGTCCGAAAGTTTTCAGGATGCCGAGCGGGATTGCGCTCACTCCGACTTTTCGAGCACCAGGCCATAGTGCCACGGAGCCGCATTCCCGAGCGGGACGGTGTGCCGGTGGTGGAACCCCGCCCGCATTACCATCCCGAGGGATTGGGCGGGTGTCGGCCGGATGCCTAACGAAGGACCGCGGGGTGTTTCCAGATCCGTCCTCCAGTGGATGATGGAAATTTTTCCACCGGGCGCGAGAACGCGGTAGGCTTCCCGCAGGATCTTCATCGGTTCCTCAATGTGGAGGATGTTGAAGACCATCGCGTGAACGACGGAGCAGTCCGGCAGACCGGTGCCCGTTTCCATGAAATCGCG
>JANMYL010000055.1:0-6733 GCA_031382045.1 Akkermansiaceae bacterium
GTGGTGCTGCCGTCCGTTTGTCGCCCTTTGAGAAAGCCGAGTCGCTCGGCACCGTCAGCGTCGGTAGAATCATCCGGCTCGGTACGAAAAACGGAAATTTCCGCTATATCGAAGTTCCCGGCACAAGTCTAAGTGGCTGGCTGGCGGACAAAGACGTGGCGGCCGTCGCGCCGGAAATTCTGCGATAGTGCTTAAGAGAAAAAGAAAATCACGGATTAAAGCTGGCGAGCATAAATCATCAAAAGCTTTTTAGGTGTTTCTAATTCCGAAAAATCTCCTCACTCACACGCGTTGCAGGTTAGTGAAGAAATTTCATTCTTAGCCGCTCTGCCGGTTAGTAGGCGTGGGGCTGGCTTTTAAGAAAGTCCGGCGATTCCTTATCCCGTCTCTCCGGGACCAGTCCAACCTTGATCCCGCGTCTGGATGCCGGAATGCTCAGCGCATGTCAGACTCGATTCCAGAAACTCCGCCTGCAGGTATCGCTTTGTTTGACCTTGACGGCACCTTGATCGCTTGGGACTGCCAGTTGTTATTCCGGCATTTCGTCATCCGCCGCGAGCCGTGGAGGATAATTTTTTTACCCGTATTCCTAGCGTTTCTGCCCTTGGCAGGACTGCTGGAGGCCGCTGGTATGAAGCGGGTTTTTCTCAGTTACTTGTGGCGGATCAACCGCGAAACACTCGCCGAATACTCGCGGGAATTTGCGGTTTCGCTGATGCCTGCGATCTATCCACAGTTGCGCGAAAAGCTGGAAAACCAGCGTGCAGCCGGCCATTTCCTCATCCTCGCCTCAGCCAGCCCGGAGTTCTACGTGGCGGAGATCGGCCGCGAACTCGGCTTCCATCTCACGCTTGGCACACCCGTCGAGCTGGGCCCGTTTTTCCCAGATTTGGAAAATAATAAGGGCGAGAGAAAGGTGGAACGTCTCAGAGAATCACTGCCTTCATCGTATTTTGAAAACAGCAAATTACGCCACTGCCACGGCTACACCGACAGCTGCGCGGACCTACCGATGCTCAAACTTTGCTACTCCGTCACCGTCGTCAATCCATCGTCCCGGCTTACCGCCATCGCAGCCGAGTCTGGCTGGGAAATCGTCCGTCCGGAGCGACCATGGAAATCGCGTGCCGGATTTGCCCGCCGTGCGCTTGCGATGCTTCTCGGGATAGGTCAAAGCGCCACCTGAAAGAAATCCCGCATAACTTCCCGGTAAACGTCGCGCTTGAAAGCGGGTAACCAATCGAGGTCGAATTCCGCCGGTAAAATCCAGCGGTAAGCACGAAATTCCCGCTGTTTTTGATGCACATTCACTTGGGGCGCG
Source organism: Akkermansiaceae bacterium (assembly GCA_031382045.1). Classification (GTDB taxonomy): domain Bacteria; phylum Verrucomicrobiota; class Verrucomicrobiia; order Verrucomicrobiales; family Akkermansiaceae; genus Luteolibacter. The sequence continues at coordinate 1,322 of JANMYL010000055.1, forward strand.
TCCCACTTGAGGCGACAGAGGAAATAAGTTTGTTCTTGGCCGTGACTGCCGTGCTTACGGAGTTTTTTTCCGCGAGCGGCGTGCGGATAGAGATAGCGGTAGCCTTCGCGACGATCGATCACCTCGTAATGCCGTGCCTCCAGCCCGACTTCTTCGCGGACCTCGCGGAACAGTGCTTCCTCATGAGTTTCACCAGCATCGACCCCACCTTGTGGAAATTGCCAGGCACCCGGAACCGTCCAGCGCTCGCAAATCAGCAGATTTCCCGCAGAATTCACGACCAACGCAGCGACATTTGGACGGTAACGAACCATGGGTTTTTAGATGCCGCTTCGTGCCCCGTGTGACAATCTTTAACTTTTTACATCTTTATTCATCGCTCGACCTCATACATTTCGTGGCCTATTGAATCGCCCAGTGAAACACGTCGTCACTACCGCGCCAGATCACACCACTGAGCCCGACCTGCTGGTGCGCGAAGCCCCACCCACACCTCTCAGGTCGCTACTGGAGGCGCGTGTTGTCGCGATCTATTTTATCGCTGCTAACATCTGGATTCTGTGTTCCGACCAGCTCTTAAGCCAGTCTGCGGTTGACGATGCTAAATCCGGCTTCATCCAAACGCTCAAGGGACTCAATTTCGTCATCACCACCGCTATTCTGTTATTTCTAGTGCTGCGGCACGCAAACTGCCGATGGCAGCGCGCCGAGCTGAAGCGCCTCGCAGTCATCGACCAAGCCCGCGAGAAATTCCGCAAACTCTCCTCACACGTGCAGTCGCTGCGGGAAAAAGACCGAATCTCGATCGCCCGTGAAATCCACGACGAACTCGGGCAATTACTCACCGGCATTCAAATGCAGTTGCGCTTGATAGAAAACCGAATCGAAGAACGCGAAGAGCGAGCTTTAAACCCGATCATCGACAAACTGGTCGAAACTTCAAATCTGGTCGATACCACGATCGCATCGGTCAAGCGAATATCTGCCGGCCTGCGCCCGAGCGCCCTGGATAATCAGGGCCTCGCTGCCGCTCTAACTGAGGAAGCTGAGCAGTTCGCCCATCGCTCGGGCATTCCATGTGCCATCTCGATCACCGGCGTACCACCCGTGCTTCAGGAAGAAGCTTCCATCACAGTGTTCCGAATTTTCCAAGAAGCTCTGACCAACGTCGCCCGTCACGCGGAAGCCCAGAAAGTTGATGCCACCATCTCTGTTAGCCATGGCGTGCTCATGCTAGTCGTCCGCGATGACGGCAAGGGCGTCGATCCTTCAGTCGTCGAAGCCCCGCGATCCCTCGGCATGATCGGGATGCTTGAGCGGGCGGAAAACGTCGGCGGACACGTGATGTTCACCCGCCATCCGGAACAGGGAACCGTGGTGACTTTCAGCCTACCTTTATCGACTAACACCAATCCCGATTTGCTCCATGAAAATCTTGATCATTGATGATCACGCCATCGTGAGGCGTGGAATGGTTTCCTTGTTGCAAGAGCATTTCAAGGGCGTAGAAATCGGCGAGGCAGAGGATGCCAAAACCGGCTTGGCGGCAGTGATGAGACAGCCTTGGGATTTAGCCGTGGTTGACATCAACATGCCCGGCCGCAACGGACTCGAACTCATTCAAGACCTCCGCGTGGAGAGGCCGGCACTGCGTGTCCTCGTCATCAGCAGTCATTTGGAAAAAGACTACGCTCTGCGCTCCCTCAAGTCCGGGGCCGCAGGTTATGTTTCCAAACAAAGCGCGGCAGACGCGTTGGTCACGGCAGTGCAACGGATACTATCAGGTCGCCGCTACATCAGCCCGGCACTCGCCGAGCAACTCGCGGGGGCACTCGCCGGCGAATCCGCAGCCACCTCCCACGAAGCCCTTTCCAACCGAGAGCTCCAAGTGCTCCGGCTCATCGCGCTGGGTAAATCAATCAAGGAAATCAGCACAGATCTGGCGTTGAGCGCGAAAACCATCGCCACTTACCGCAGTCGCATCGCCGAGAAAATGGGCTTGTCCTCCAATGTCGAGCTCACCCGCTACGCCATGCAACACAGCTTAGTGGATTGATTTGTAGGTATTTTTACCGACGCGGGAATAGGCATAACATCCCTTTCCGTTTCCAGAATACGAGTCATAGTTCTTGAGTTGGCTGTTTGAAAAGATTTGCCCGAGTTCCGCGAGTGTGGTCGCGGTAAGGTAAAAATGAACGCCGTCTTTCCGGGGGGGGAGGCGGCGTTCTGCTTTTTCAAACTAAGCGCGAACTCACCAATCCATATTTTCGCCGCGCGAATCGATATGGGTGAAATTCCAATAACCGCCGACGCCGCCCTTGAAGAGGCCCCGACTGCGTAAATTCCTGGCCGCAGCAGTCACCTGGGAAGCCCGCACCGGGAATTTCACATCCACCGCGACGTTTGCTTGGTGCCATGAGCCAGACTTCGCGCCATCACAGTGCGCGTTGTAAGCCGGACAGCGGTAGGCAGAAATGATTTCCACCTCGCTGACATTCATTTCCAGAGCGATCCGGTCAGCCACGCGCAGTGTGTATCCCATACGCGTCCACCAGGTTCTCGGCGGCAAGATGTTCCAGACCGAGCCGTGCGACTTCGCGTGAGCCTCTATCACCTGCTGTGGCGAGATGCTCTTTAGTCTCAGATTAGTTAAGTAGCGGTTGTATTCCAGCAGCGAAGAACCCTGTTTTTGCGCCCACTCCTCAGGCACTCCAGACAAATCGAACCGCGGGCTCTCCGGGCGGATGCTCTGGCGGGCTTGAGTCTGGACAGTCACTTTAGGCGCTGAACCATTCTGCGAACCCGCGGCGCTCGTGGTTGAGGATGAGGCCAGCAAGCCGAGGCCGGCAAGCCCGAGGCCACCGATGACGCGGCGGCGGCTCATCGGGTTGGCGTCGAAAAGGGATGGGAGCTGTTCAGAAAAAATCATGATAAACTGGAGGGTAGAAACGCGTTTAGTGAGTGGATTGTGTGCCGAGGCACGGTTTTCCGACTAAAAAATGTTGCCTAATTCCCGTGCAACCAAGCAGGCATCGGCGATGCGACAAGTAAAAAAGACCTGCCGGAGCACATTTTTGAGCTTTGAGGCGATTGATCATCACCTGGCAGAGATCAATATTAAGCAATCTACTCAGGCTGAATTCATGATCCGAATGGCCACCTCGGTTCGCCGATTCATTCCGCCTTGCGTCATCTCACCGGATCGCGTTTCTTCCCCCCCGCATGTCCTTACTTCCTACCGCTGACCTCCTGGCGCTCGACACGGCTGGCTTAAAAAGCCGCTTGTCGAAACTCAGGAGGTATCTTTGACGTCCCGACCCTCGAAAACGAAATCAACACTCTGGAGGAAGCCATGGGCGCTCCCGAGTTCTGGAACGACTCGGATAAAGCGAAATCCATCAGCTCCAAAGCCGCCGGATTGAAGAAGAAACTCGAAAGTTTCCTCAAGCTCGAAAGCCGCGTGGCAGACATCGATGAAGGCGTCTCGCTCGCCAAGGAATACGACGACGCCGATCTCGCTCGCGAGGCGCTAGCGAATGCCAAGGGCCTCGAAGACGACATCCGCGCCTACGAACTGCTCACTTTACTCGACCAGCCAAGCGATATTTCCCCGTGCTTCCTCGTGATTTCCGCCGGTGCAGGCGGGACTGAAGCGTGCGATTGGGCGCAAATGCTCCACCGCATGTACACCCGTTGGGCCGAGCGCAAGGGCTACACCGTCGAGACGCTGGACTGGCAAGACGGCGATGAAGCCGGCCTGCGCACCGCGACATTAAGAATCACCGGCGACCACGCATACGGTTTTCTTAAAAACGAGCGCGGCGTGCATCGGCTCGTGCGGATTTCGCCGTTTGACTCCAACGCGAAACGCCACACGTCGTTCGCTTCCATCGATGCGACGCCGGAAGTCTCCAAGGAGATCAAAATTGAGATCAACGAAAAAGACATCGAGATCACCACCACCCGTTCCGGTGGCAAGGGCGGTCAGAACGTCAACAAGGTAGAAACTGCCGTCATCCTACGGCATTTACCGACCGGCATTCTCATCCGCTCGACTGCCGCACGGACCCAGGGAGCAAACCGCGAGCTCGCCTTCGACATCCTCAAGGCCAAGCTCTACACCATCGAGGAAGACAAACAAAAAGCCGAGGCCGACCGCGCCTACGGCGAAAAAGGCGACGTGTCGTGGGGCAACCAGATTCGTTCCTACGTTTTCCAGCCCTACCAGAAAGTTCTCGACCTCCGCACAGGCCAAGAATCCGGCAGTATCCAAGAAGTCATGGACGGCGATCTCGATCCATTCATCGAAGCCAAGCTCCGCGGTAAAGTCCGGGTCAAGGGCGCGAAGGATGACGAGGATTGAGTTCCGTCCCGGGAGTCATCGGTCGCCTCTGATTTCTGCCATTTCTTTGACAGACGACTCGCATGGTCGGACTCCTGGGCAGTCCGGGAAACTCGATTCCACTCACCTCAGTTTGGACCCTGTGGAAGCCGCCCTCATTGCCGCAGCATGGAGAACATTGACAATTTCCATCACATCCGGATGCCTCGTTGCCAACCGGGAGAAATCGATGAACTTTCTCCGGGTTGTGCGATTCAGCTCCGAAGGCCATTCATCGGGCGGGACTTCTTCGACTTTTGAGGACCGATTCTTTGAAACAATGCCCACCAGCCGATCCGCGTTCGGCGGAAGCGCGTCGTAAACCCATGCGGCGATCAATGGGGGCGCGAGCTCTTCCGGAAGAACTTCGATCACTTTTCCCAATGCCTGCCGGTCTGGAAGACCCTTGCAACCGAGCCAGCGGGAAACGTTGGTGGCACTGACTCCGGCCCGCCGCGCGAGTTCCTTCTGCGGCCATCCGGTGGATGCCAATACATTCTGGAGACTTTGGCTAAATCGGATCATGTGGCGGATTATTCGAGGCCCGCGTTCCATTCGGCAACTTGGAAGTCTGCTTGACGTAATCTTGCGATAATAGCAACGTTGCGACATGAGCGATTTAATGCCTATCCCGCGCTCCAGCAAGAGGATGGCCACACCCCAGCCACTGCCGCTGACACCCAGCGAGTCGGAAAAGCTGTGTGCCGCCGTGCAACGGATCATTCGCGCTTCAGAGGAGGAGAGAACAACGAGCCCACAACCCGAAAAGAATAAAAGCACCTCACCGATGCCACAGTAACCGTTTGACTGATGGAAATCTTCGATAACATCACCCGCCTGCTTGGCGACGACCTGAAACGCTCCATCACTCCCGGTGCAAAGCTCAAAATCGCAGCCTCCTGCTTTTCGATCTACGCGTTCGAGGCGCTCAAGATGGAGCTTACCCAGATCGACTCGCTCGAGTTCATCTTCACCTCGCCCACTTTTGTCCCGAACGACGTCTCCGATAAACTCCGCAAGGAACACCGCGA
>JANMYL010000176.1:0-5822 GCA_031382045.1 Akkermansiaceae bacterium
TCCTCCGCCATCTTCCTACTCTCAGCCATTCCGGCACTCGTCGCACAAACTCCTTCATTGCCCTCGGATGTCTATAAATCCGTACTGCGCATCGAGGTCGCTACCCAAGTTCCCGACTATGAGACGCCGTGGAATTCCGGACGCTTTGGCGGCGGGATCGGCACGGGATTTCTCATTGGAAAAAACAAAATTCTCACGAACGCCCACGTCGTTTCCAACGCCCGCCGTATCCTCATCACCGTTTATGGTAGCCCCAAGAAATACGCGGCCAAGGTGGAATTCATCGCTCACGATTGCGATCTTGCCTTGCTCTCCATCGAAGACTTCAAGGACTTAGAATCATTCCCCACCTTTGAATTTGGCGATGTCCCAAGCCTCGAATCCCAAGTCCGCGTCATCGGCTATCCAGTCGGCGGTGAGCGCCTGTCTGTCACGCGCGGCGTTGTTTCCCGCATTGATTTCCAGCCGTATTCACACTCTCGCGCGGATTCCCACCTGATTGTCCAGATCGACGCCGCCATCAACCCCGGCAACTCCGGTGGCCCCTGCGTCCAAGACGGCAAGGTCGTCGGCGTGGCCTTCCAAGGCCTCCGCCAAGCGGATAACACCGGCTACATCATTCCCACCCCAGTCGTCCGGCGCTTTATCAAAGACATCGAGGACGGAAAATACGATTCCTATGCAGATCTCGGAATCAGCGAGTTCCAGCTCTTCAATCCGGCCATGCGCAAGGCGCTTAACCTACCTAATGACGACAAGGGCGTGCTAATCACCAACGTCATTCCTACTAGCTCCAGCGACGGCATTCTAAAGCCCGGAGACATCCTCTTGTCGCTGGATGGCAAGTCCGTGGACAGCGCTGGCATGATCACCATCGACGGTGAAAACGTGAACCTCAACGAGGTCATCGAGCGAAAATACGCAGGCGACAAAGTCGCCGTCCGCTGCCTGCGCGACGGCGCGGTGAATGACGTGGACATCACTCTCAAGCCTTTGGAGTGGTCCCGAATGTATGCGGTATCTTACGAGAAAAAGCCGCGCTACACCGTTTTCGCAGGCCTCGTTTTCCAACCCTTAGACACCAACCTCTTCGCCGCCTCCAAGTTTGAAGACGTCACCTTGCGCCGCCTCTACACCGACTATGTGCCGAAAGGGCTATTTGAAAAACACAAAGACATCGTGGTCCTCACGCGGGTTGAGAGCGATCCAGTGACCAGCCAGCTCGCGAATTTCACTGGCTTCGCGGTGGATAAAATCAACGGCACCGAAGTGCGCGATCTCGCCCACGCCCACGAGCTCCTCCACCCGAAAGAGGCACCCGAGTTCTTCGTCATCGAGCTCTTTGGAGCCGAGCGTCCCATTGTGATTCCATCCGCCAAAGTCGCAGGTGCAGACAAGCGGATGCAGGAAAATGGCATCACTCGTCTGGAAAACCTCGAAGACTGAGCCATGCCCCGCATCGGCATCGCCCTGGGCTCCAATCTCGGAGACCGCCTCGCTAACCTGCAAGCTGCCCGCGCTTGCTTGTTGGAAATTGCCACGCCGGGCGAACCATTCCTGCAAGCTTCGATCTATCAAACCGAGCCCCTGCTCTGCCCGCCCGGCTCGCCACTTTTCTACAACTCCGCCGTCGAGATCGACTTCGATCGCGATCCGTTTGAGCTGTTGGAACTCACCCAAGCGATCGAGAAAAAACTCGGCCGGGCTGATGCTTCCGGCCGAAACGCGCCACGGGTCATCGATGTCGATCTGCTGTATTTCGGTGACGCGGTGATCGACACCGAAGCCCTCGTCCTCCCCCACCCCCGGCTCGGCGAGCGGCGTTTCGTGCTCCAACCGCTTGCGGAAATTTGTCCCCACCTCGTCTTGCCCGGCCAGGCAGCGAGCATTTCCGAGTTACTAGCACGCCTAGAATCCGCCGAGCCGCCGCTGGTGCTCGTCACGCTTGCGATCCATGATTCAGCCCTCTAGTTTGCAGCATGGCCATCGAGACAATTGCCGGATTTTCCCCATCCATTCATCCAAGCGCCTTCATCGCCGCCAGCGCGGACCTGATCGGGCGCGTGACATTGCACGAAGAAACGAGTATTTGGTATAACGCGACGTTGCGCGGCGACATCAACGAGATCGTGATTGGTCCGCGCTCGAACGTGCAGGACAACGCGGTGATCCATCTGGCAGACAATTACGGCTGTTATGTGGGTGAGTTGGTGACCGTAGGCCATTCCGCGATCCTGCACGCCTGCACAGTGAAAGACGAGGTGCTCATCGGCATGGGCTCGATCGTGCTGGACGGAGCGGTCATCGGCGAGCGTTCTATCATCGGAGCTGGAGCGCTGGTCACTGGTGGGACGATCATTCCGCCGGGTTCGCTAGTTTTAGGCTCGCCGGCGAAGGTGGTTAGGACACTGTCCCTCGACGAACAGGCGAAAATCAAAGGCTGGGCGGAGAAGTATGTGCGGGGCTCACGGCTCTATCTGGAGCGGAAACTGAGCGACGCTTAAACCGCATTTCTCCGGCAACAATCGACGGTGTGGTCATTCACCATGCCCACGGCTTGCATCAGCGCATACATCGTCGTGGAGCCTACGAAATTGAATCCAGCCTTCCTCAATGCCTTAGAAAGCGCTTCGGATTCGGGCGTCTTCGAGGGGAAATCAGCGAGAGTCTTGAAGTGGTTCACGAGTGTTTTTCCGCCAGTGAAGCTCCAAATCCATTCCACTGGCTCGCTCAGTTCCAGCCACGCGCGGGCGTTCTGGCGGACTGAGAAAATTTTCCCTCGATGACGGATGATGCCAGGATCGAGGATGAGATCTTCAAGCTCGTCATCCGTCATGGCAGCTACTTTTTCCGGCTCGAAGCGGCGAAAAACGTGGCGGTAGCGCTCGCGTTTTTGGAGGACAGTCCACCATGAGAGTCCGGCTTGTGCGCCTTCAAGGCAGAGGCATTCGAACAAATAGCTGGGATCGCGCGAGGGCACGCCCCACTCCGTGTCGTGGTATTCTACGTAGAGCGGGTGTTGGAGCAGAAGCCACGGGCAGCGAGTCATGACAGCATTTTCCCCATCCGCGCGGGGAAACGCAAGAACAGGCAGGAATGCCTGTGTCACGGATGTGGAACGCAATCCCGTCTTGCCGCCCGCAGCCGCGCCTGCTTGTCTGCGCGCCCAACCTTTTAAATACATGGCCAACAAAGATGTCACCGATCCCGCCCGCATGGAGAAAATCGTATCGTTGTGCAAACGGCGCGGCTTCATTTTCCAAGCTGGAGAGATCTACGGCGGCCTCAATGGCTGCTGGGACTACGGCCCGCTCGGCGCGGAGCTGAAGCGAAATTTAAAGGACTATTGGTGGCGCAAAACCGTGCAGGAGCGCGACGACGTGCTCGGCATGGACGGCGCGATTTTGACCCATCAGGACGTGCTCAAGGCCAGCGGCCACGTCGATAGTTTCAACGACCCGATGAGCGAGTGCCCGCTCACAAAGGCGCGCCTGCGCGCCGATCAGGTGCCTGCGGCGGAACCCGGCACCGAGGTGACATTTTTCGGTGCATCTGACGAAGAGTCGGGTAAATCCACCGACAAGCATTTCACCGTTCTCATTCCAGAAGGGAAGCAGGACCCCGAGCGGTCTGCCGAGAAACTGGCGGTGCAATTCTACCGCGAGTTGCTAGGAAAGAGCGCTAAGCCGGTGATCGGCTCCCGCGAAGTCAAACCGGGCCCTCGCGAAGGCGCGCTCTACAATCCCGAAAACGGCGTGATGCTTTCCGAGCCGCGCTCCTTCGACCTGATGCTTTCCACCAAACTCGGCGCGCTCGCCGCCGACAATGACCCGAAGGCTATCGCCTATCTCCGCCCGGAGACCGCGCAGTCGATTTTCTGCCAGTATAAGAACGTGCTCGACTCGAACCGCGTGAAGCTACCGTTTGGCATCGCACAGATTGGCAAGTCGTTCCGCAATGAGATCAATCCCCGGAATTACATCTTCCGCTCTCGCGAGTTCGAGCAAATGGAAATCGAGTACTTCTGCCACCCGAACGACGGCCTCCGCCTAACCGACGAATGGCTGGCCGAGCGCCTCAAGTTCTATGGCGAAATCGGCATCCCGCGCGAGAAGCTCCACATCCTCGACATCCCAGACGGCGAGCGCGCCTTCTACTCACAGAAAACCTACGACATCGAGTACGAATTCCCGTTCGGCATCCAGGAGCTCGAAGGCGTCGCTTACCGCACCGACTACGACCTCGGCGTGCATGAAAAAGGCACTGGTAAATCGCTGGTCTATTTCGACGAGGAAACCAAAGAAAAGTTCCTGCCGCACGTCGTCGAGCCGTCCGCCGGTTGCGACCGCACGGTGCTTGCGCTCATTTGCGAAGCCTTCGACGAGGAGACACTCACCGATGAGAAGGGCAAGGAAGACGTCCGCACCGTGCTGCGTTTCGTCCCACGGATGGCTCCGATCAAGGTCGGCATTTTCCCGCTGCTGAAAAAAAACGAGGAGCAAGTCCGCCTCTGCCGCGAAATTCAAAAGACGCTGCAACCGTGGATGAATGTCTTTTACGACGACGGCGGCGCACTCGGCCGCCGCTACCGCCGCCAAGACGAAGTCGGCACGCCGTTCTGCGTCACGGTCGATTTCGATACTCTCGGCGAGGAAAACCCCAAGCTCAAAGACACCATCACCATCCGCCACCGCGATTCGATGGAGCAAGAACGCCTGCCGATCAGCAGCTTACTTGCATGGCTGCTTGAGCGCGTGCGGTAACGTGACACACGTGACACAGGCATTCCTGCCTGTTCTTCCATCCCAAGCGGACTCCATCACCGGAGTCCGCGTCTTTCAAGCGAACCCATCCTTTGGCGGCACAATCTCGCGTGTCGCTCCGATCCGACTAAAATGCGCGTCTGCAGTCCACTCCGCATTTAACTTCATCCAATCCTCAAAAACCCATCGTTCTGGCTCTGCGTCCCTTTGCGACCTTCGAGCCTTTGCGGTTCAAATCCTTCCCGTTTCGACGTTCAATGTTGGACGTTCGATATTTGATGTTCTTTTCCCCACTTCTCTCCCCCCAGCAATCTCCCAGCAGTTAGCCTCCTAGCTATCCCATTTCTTCCTCTTCCCCATCAAAAATCAAAAACCATCAATCCACCCCTCTTCCCATGGGTTTCCCCCTCACATCACCCGCCGATTAAATTGTCACCAACAGGATGGCCACCGCTTGATCCACGCACGGTTCCTCGATCCTCACCGCCTGGAACCGCCGCTTCAACGCTCCGTCCTTCTCGATGGGGTGTAGCGACGCGTCTATGACCGTCGCACTTGTCCCGAATGCCCCCCGCCCCCCTCACCTTCACCTTCACATGAAAATCAGCGACGCTCATAGAGACGCCGCTACAGTTTCGAATCGTCGTCGCGCCGATCACTCGGATCGCGCCACGGCCAGCGCGGGCTTGAGGATATTCGCCGCGTCCATGCTGCCACTGGCCGATCCGGCTCACAGGACACCTCGCGCACTACCGCTCCCAGCCGTTCCTCGAATTCGCCTGTAGCGGCGCGTCTATGACCGCCGCACTTCTCCCGCGAGGGCGAAACGACAAAGCCCAGCCAACGAAATTGCCCTATTCTCCCACCAACGAAGTCAGAGAAATTTCGATCACCGCCGGCCGACCCAAGGCATCAGGTAATTTCCCCTCCGCCAGCAACTGCGCGAAACCCTCGACAATCCCGGTCTTCCCCACGCCCGGCTCGCCCACCAGAGTCAGATTGTTTTTCCGGCTTTGCAGCAGGATTTGAGTGATTTTCAACATCTCGGCCCGGCGACCG
>JANMYL010000201.1:0-23523 GCA_031382045.1 Akkermansiaceae bacterium
CGTGTCCGCGAAGACCGGGGTTTGAGGGTTTATGAAACGGACAACGGCGAGGTGCTAGAATCAGATTTGTCCGACTCCATCAGCTTCAGCAAGCCCGAGGAGCGCTTGTTCGGGGGCAAGCTCGATGAACCTGCGGATTTCGATTTGCGCGGTGAGGCGCTGCACCGCCGAGCGGAAATGCGCCGCTCACCCGTCCGCGGGCTGGCCGGCGCGCGGATGGATCTGATCCCCCACCAGCTTTTCATCGCGGACGAGGTGGCTAACCGACCGCGGCCGCGAGTCTTGCTGGCTGATCAAGTGGGTTTGGGGAAAACCATCGAGGCGTGCTTGATCTTGCACCGGTTGATTTTAACAGGACGCGCCGAGCGAGTGCTCATTCTCGTGCCGGAACCGCTGGTTCACCAGTGGTTTGTGGAACTTCTCCGGCGTTTCCAACTCTCATTCAGCCTGTTCGACGAGGGCAGGTGCGAGGCGATCGAGTATGGCGATCCCGAGTGCAATCCGTTTCTCGACAGTCAATGGGTGCTCGCCGCTGTGGATTTTCTGGCGGGGAATGAGCACCGCGCCATGCAAGCGCGCGAGGCAGGCTGGGACGTGCTTGTCGTGGACGAAGCGCATCATTTGGAATGGTCGCCGGAAGCGCCGGGGGCGGCTTATGAAATGGTCCGTAATCTCGCGGAGACCACGGAAGGCCTGCTATTACTCACTGCCACGCCGCAGCAGCTCGGGCCGGAAGGGCATTTTGCGCGGCTGCGATTGCTCGACCCGGACCGCTACACGGATCTGCTCCAATACCGCGAGGAAACCCTGCATTATGAGGAAGTCGCGGATGTGGTTGAGTTTCTGACAGCGGGTGGGGCGGTCGATGAGCGGCTGCAGAAAATCGTGGCCGGGCGACAGCGCCTGGAGCAGCGCGTGGCGGATTTGGTGGCATGCGAACTGGATGCCCGTGAGCGACTGATCGAAGATTTGCTCGATGGATTCGGCGTCGGCCGAGTGATGTTCCGGAACACTCGTGCCAAGCTCGGTGGCTTTCCGCAACGCGAGCCACGCCTCGCTCCGGTGACGGATAAGTTGAAATGGCTGGCGGACCTGTTGGAGACGCTGGGCGACGAAAAAATCCTCGTTATCACCCAAACCCGCGAATTGGCAGAAGAGGTGCTCGGCGAACTTCACCACGCGACCGGGGTGAAAGGCGTGTTGTTTCACGAAAACCTCACGCTCCTCCAGCGCGACCGGAACGCGGCGTTCTTCGCAGAAGCGGAAGGCGCACGAATTTTGGTCTGCTCGGAGATCGGCAGCGAAGGCCGGAATTTCCAATTTGCACGCCACCTCGTGCTTTACGACCTACCGGAGGACGTTGATTTACTGGAGCAGCGGATCGGTCGGCTCGACCGGATCGGCCAGAAAGGCACGATCCAAGTCCACGTTCCCTATCTGCCCGGCAGTGGTGAGGAAATCCGGATGCGTTGGCTAGAGGAGGGGCTGGATGCCTTCCGCGCGAGCCCGCCCGGCGCGGCGGAAATCCAGCGCGAGCTGCGCTTCGATTTGGAAGAAGCCATCGGCGAGAATGAGGGAATTGGCGAATTAATCAAAAAGACGCTCGCTTGCCGGAAGGAAATTTCAGAGCGGCTGGCACGCGGTCAGGACCGCCTGCTGGAACGCAGCTCGCACCGGCCCGAGCGGTCGGCGTGGTTGGTGAAAATCATCCGCGAGTGGGATGAGGATGCGGGCTTTGAAGATTTTCTGCTGCGCTTGTTCGAGTTCTCAGGGCTGCACATCGAGGAGCTGGGCCGCCGCCGTTATTTTTTGCTGCCGGGAAATTTGAAATCCGACGCGTTTCCCTCGCTTCCGCATGACGGCATGACCGTGACGCTCGACCGCCAACGCGCGCTGGAACGGGAGCAGGAAACCTTTCTCACTTGGGATCACCCAATGGTGCGCGGCGCGCTCGATCTCATGCTCAGCTCGGCGGCGGGGAATGCGACCTTCGGCGTGTGGGATGCTGCCGGGGAGAAAATCATCCTGCTAGAAGCCTGGATTGTCGTCGAGTGCGTGGCTCCGGCGCGGCTGCACGTCGAGCGGTTTTTGCCGCAGACACCGCTGCGGATTCTTGTCGATCACAAGGGTGGCGATCACACCGAGGAGATCGCCTTCACCAAGCCGCCACTGAGGAAGGGCGACCCAGCCAGCTTGATGAGAAATGAAGCGGTGAAACGGAAATTTCTACCCGCCATGTTGGAAAAAACTCGCGCGCTCGGCACCGCAAAAAGCCACGCAGTCATCGCAGGCGCGCTCACCTTGATGCATGCCGAGATGGCCGCAGAGATCACCCGGCTTCGGAGTCTTTCTGAGGTCAACGACCACATCAAGCCGGAGGAAATCACCGCACTGGAAGCGCGCGAATCCGAACTCGCGGCAGTCATTCAAAACGCCCGCGTCCGACTCGACGCCGTGCGCCTGATCTGGAAGGCTCCGCCCCACTGATTTTAAACCCCGAGCTTCATCCCGACATGACTACCCTCCATCGCCGCCGTTTCATCTGGACCACAGGTGTCGCAGGAATCGGATTTTCATCCATGGCCCGCGCCCAGTCGCGTGAGCCAGCCATTTCGCCTAATTCGAAGCTTCGCGTGCTTTCCATCGGCGTCGTCGGAAGCATCGGCAGGATGGACCGCGGCCAAGTTTCTGGGCATCCCGGCGTGGAGATCAGCGGTCTTTGCGATGTGGATTCCAATGCCCTCGACCAAGCGGCCAAGGACCATCCGGCTGCGTTCACCTGCCGCGATTATCGCGAGGCGTTCTCGAAATATGGCGATAAGTTTGATGCCGTCATAGTCTCAACACCCGACCATAGCCACGCGCCGATCATGCTCACCGCGCTGGCAAATCACAAACACGTCTATGGCCAAAAACCGCTCGTCCATCAGCTTGAGGAGCTGGTGATGATGGAAAAAGCCATCTCCGCGCGCCCGCAGTTAGTGACCCAAGTAGGCAACCAGCGCATGGCCTCCGCTGGTCGCCGCGCTGCCGTGGAAATCCTGCGCAGCGGAGCACTCGGCAAGGCAATCGAAGCCCACGTCTGGGTGAGTTCGCCATTGGGCCGCGATTTTTTTAACATGGATCGCAGCCTCGGCGAACCTGCGCCCGCACCCACGAATCTGGATTGGAACCTATGGCTCGGCCCGTGCGAGACAACACCGTATCGCGCGGGCATCGCGCCCCTCGTCTGGCGTTCCTTGTGGGACTACGGCAGCAACGGCCTCGGCGATTGGGGGCTGCATGTGCTGGATGTGATTTTCTATGGCTACGATGAATTGGTATCCCCCATCGCGGTGCAGACGAATTGCCAGTCATCTCCCAACCCGTTGTTCCACAGTCACCCATGCCGCTCGACGATCACCTATGCGGTGAATTCCGAAAAATTTGCGCGCAAGCAGTTCGCAATTTATTTCAGTGATTCCGGGCAAGCGCCCTCGCGGGCCTCGCTCGGCCTGCCACCGGGGAAATTTCCGGATCCAAACATGACAGTCGTCGTCTGCGAAGGTGGAGTGCTCTGCCTCACCGCCGATGGCCGCCTCGAAATCTGGCGTGACGGCGTCATGACCTCCGGCCTGAAAATGCCTGGCTTGCCTGAGTTTCCGCAGATGAATCACTGGCACGCTTGGGTGGATAATTGCCTCGGTGTCAAAACCGAGCTCCGCAGCCCGTTCAAGGACGCCATTCGCATGACCGAAGCCACTCAGCTCGCCGTCAAAGCCACCCGCTTTCCCGGCGAAGAACTGCGCTGGGACAAGGCGACGCTTTCCTTCACCAACCACGAGGAAGCGACGAAAACTCTCATCCGCCGTAGCTACCGCGAAGGCTTCGCGCCGCCGCCAGTTGTGTGATCAAACGCGTTCGGCTAGATCACCGCGAAATGCTTGAGAATTGCTGTCATGACGAGGATGCCACCCACCACCCCCGTGCTGATGGAGACGGCGCGGCTCTTGCCACTGTGTCTGATTCCGTCAGCCGAAATGATGCGATAGGACGAGCCCAGCCAAAGCCGGTCACCGTAATAGGAGGCGAGTGCGGCACCTATCAGCGCTGCGCCCATGAGATGAAAAGGGATCGCTTCCGCGGCCATCCAGAAACTGTGGCGTCGACGCAAGATCAGCACGGCACCGAAAATGAGGCCGACGATTAGACCTAGGATAAACTGAAGCGCCCATGCCAACCAATCTGCGCCTTTCATCCTGTGATCAGTCTTTCAGCTCACGGATCCAAATATTGCGGTAGCGGACGGGATTGCCGTGGTCCTGTATGGCGAATGGCTGCTTGTCGGGGTGCGCCTCATACTCCGATGCCGCATGGGAGCCCATCCAGCCGGTGCCTCCGCTCAGCACAGTGTGATCCTGAATAAGCACGCCATTGTGGAGCACGGTAAAAGTCGCCCTGCGAGTGACCTTGCCGCTTGCGTCAAACAATGGACGATGAAAAATAATGTCATACGTTTGCCACTCACCGGGCTTCCGACAAACGTTGACTAACGGCTTTTGCCGACCGTAAAGTGCTCCCGCTTGGCCGTCGGCATAGGTTTGATTTTCGAAACTATCAAGCACTTGCACCTCATAAGCCCTCATGAGAAAGACTCCGCTGTTACCGCGGCCCTGGCCTTCACCTTCAGCTTTGGCAGGGGAGGCCCATTCAAGATGAAGCTGGCATGAGCCATAACTTTGCTTGGTCTGGATGTAACCGGCCTTCTTGACGGATTCGAGCGCTCCATCCACCACTCGCCATGCGCTTGGATTACCTTTCGTGTCGGTCCAGTTGTCTTTGAATGACTTTTCACTGCCATCGAAAAGCACGGTCGCATCTGCCGGATGCGCGCCGAGCTTGTTTGCCGGACCCGGCGTAACGACTGGAGGTAGCGGCTGCTTGGTCGTGTCAAGTTCGTGGACTTTGATACCGTCGATGAACATATAAAGCTCATCCTTGCCATTGTCGCCCTTGCGAGTCTCGGTGGTGATCACCGGCTGGTTCATGTCGTCGTGACCCCTACTGATCAAGGTGGATGCTACAAGCGCGAGGGCAGCTAATTGGTAAGTCGGGTATTTCATAAAATTCAGAATGATTGGAATTGACTCACTTGTAACAGGTCTAGGCAAGTAATCATTGATCTTTCAAAGTCGGCAGGCGCAGAGAATGCCGCGCCTGCCGGGTGATTGTGGGTGTGATTAGTTTTTGGTGAAGTCGAGGCCGGGATCTCCATCGGGTGAGCCGATGAGGACGAAGCGCATTTTTCCGCTGTCCATCATCGTGACTTCGGAGACCATCTGGGTGTCGTCGCCAGTGAGCACGAGCAGGCCTTTGTCATCTAGGCCGTAAGTTCCCTTCAGTTCGCTGGACTTGTCGGCGTCCATGAAGGACCAGCTGTAATCTCCCGTTTCTTTCATGGTGAAGGTCACCTTGCCGTCTGCACCGCGGTCACTCACCCAAGTGCCGACGAGTGTTTCCGCAGGCATGGGATTGGGTTTGAGGGAAAGCTCGGCATCGGATTCACCGGCATCCGGGATGGACGCGGCAGTGAGATTGCGAAGTTGGCGCGAGATAGAATCGGCAGGCTGGAGCTCGCTGGCTTTGGCAAACTCGGCATTGGCCTTTTCCATGTGGCCGCAAACCATGTAGTGATAGCCTAGCAGGAAATGCGCGTCTGCCTTGTTGGGAGCTCCCTTGGCATAGGCTTCAAGTTTGCGGAGCTGCTCGTCATAGGTTTCTGAGCCGCTATAGAAACCAACCATGGTATCCCAGCTCCAGCCGGGGCCAGAGGCTAGCACGGGGTTGAGCACGCCGGCGGCGTCCGAGTATTTACCGAGTGCGAAGAAGACCAGCGCGCGGTATTCGTGCAGCGTGACGTCGCCCGGAGTGTAACTTATCGCTTCGTCCACCGCTTTGGAAGCGGCAAGGTAGTCGCCTTGTTGATGAGCACGAAGAGGGCGTCGCGAGAGGGTGCTACCTGGAGTTGTTCGACGGCGAGGGTATTGAGGCTGTTGAAGGATTTGCGCATGTCGCAGCGGTCGAGCGCGAGAGAAACCTTGAAAGCGGAACTGATGAGATTCAGCACGGGCGGCTTCCTTTAGCGGCGAGATGCTTGCAGAAGATGCCGATAAATTCGGCGGCGAGCGGAATAACAGCTTCGTATTCTATCAGTAACTAGAGGCCTTCGGTAAACTCGATGATGAGGCGGGGCGAAGCAGGCGTGGGAAGTCGACTTCAACGAAACTAACATCGGTGCAGGCCAGTCGGCGGGATGGATTGGTGTGTAGTTTAGACATCCCGCGAGAATGCAAGATCAGCGACGGATAGCTAGGGGGTCGGTTTGGGGACGCTTACGTCTGTTTTTCCCGCTGGGCATTCAAACGTTGCCTTTCTAACTCTAAAATTGCATCGATTCTTGTATGCACTTCGGACGATTTGGTTCTAATTTCAATCACTAACAATAAAATAATATACCAAATGTAATCCGCGAGATAATCATGAAAAAACAGTAATAAACCACCAAAAAATACATAATAAATCCATTGAAATTTTGAAACAGTCGGGTTTTTAGCCGCCTCTTCCAGAGCAACGTGCTTCAGGGCGATGCGGAGCGCAAGTTCCTCAGCGACTAACGCTTCCTGCATCTTACTGTACTCGCTATCGTTCATTGTAATTGCTTTTATTTCTTACAGAATATTTATTTTATCTAGAGTGGGGAGGGAAGCTCGAATTCATATTCAAAATATCTGTTACTTCAAATAAAAAATTGCGCATGAATCTGTACATGAAGAAAGCCTAAGGTTATCACAGTTTCGATCTGTGCAAATATTTCTGTATCATTAAGTTGAAGACCTAACCAAGCTTGGGTTTACTCAGAATATTGCTGAAAAGCTAATTATTATGATATTGACAGTAAAAACCGGGTGTTAGGTCGTGGTATGATTCGCTTATGGTTTGGCATTCTTCTGCTCCATGCGCTCTGCATGTGCGAGAAGTGACTCAATCGAACCCATGTATTTCTTAGATATTTGACGCGCCTGCTTGCGGCGGGCAATCCACGGGATGTAGTCACAGAGTGGAATGAAATCACGATGGCCGATGCCATCAATCGCTACCAACCGGATTGAGCCATCGGCGAGCCTACGGGCACTGAGGTTACCCGGATTTAGATCACGGAGAATTACTCCAGTCTCCATCAGTCGGCCAAGAAATTGGTCCAGCGATTGCTCCCAGAGTGCTCGTTCACGAGTTACAGTGCCGTCGCGTAGGCATTCGCCTAACGTTCGGGATACTTGCCCGTCATCATCCTGGACGAGATCAAAAATACCACCGATTCCCCGATTCGTTTCTATCATTCCGTGGAAACGCGGGATGAAGTCATATTCCAAAGTTGGTTTGAATCTTCTTAGTTTTTGGTAATATTCAGCTTCTTTCAACGTCTGACGACAGCCTTTGTCGTGGTAGTCCACCTTGATGCAAAGGGATGTATCAAAGGGATGATGAAAACATTCCCGCGTTCTGCCTTTTCCAAGAAAAAGGTTCTCAGTGAGCTGGATCATAGGAAAAACTTTAAACTTTCAGGGAATTAATTTTATCGTATATCTGACGAGCTTTGTATAGATCTGCAGGGGTATCCACCGCTACGCCTGATTCTTCAACTTGGACCATCAATACTTGTTTGTCATGCTCGATAAATCGATACATCTCCACAGACTCCGACTCTTCTACAGGTCCTTGTTTCTGTGCTGCAAAAAACTCCAACGCATCCCTATGGAATGCATACAGACCAAGTTGGCGGAAATGAGAAGCATTCTTCCTAAAGGCCAAAGGAATCGGCAGCCGGGAATAGGCGAGCGCAAGCTTGGAGGCAGAAAAGATCACTTTCACCACCCCCGGGTCGTTCACATCTTCCTCCGAATCAATGATACCGTAACCATTGGTTACGGCCAGACCGCTGATCGGGCTTTCCAACAGTGCTTTAGTAACAGCATCGATGGACTCAGGAAGAATGAACGGTTCATCACCCTGAACATTCACGATCACATCTACATCCAGCTTGCGGGCACACTCTGCCACGCGGTCAGTTCCCGTTAAGTGCTGGTTCGACGTCATGATCCACTTCATACCAAGTTCATCGCAGGCCTTGCCGATGTCGGTGCTGTCAGTCGCGATGTATGCCACCTCAATGGACGAGGCCTTGGCTACCTGCTGGTAGACATGCCACATCATTGGCTTACCGCCGATGGTTGCTAAAGGTTTCCCCTCGAAGCGAGAGGACTGGAATCTGCAGGGAATAACGGCTGCTGTTTTCATAAAATGTAGTTGGGAAGTTCCATGATAGAGTTAAGTGTGTGTGCGGCCTCGATAGGCTCCCCATATCCCCAGCCTGCGTGGACATAAGCAACTCCGGCACGGCATGCGGCTTGCCAATCCGTTTCCATGTCTCCCACGAAAAGAGTGTCGGCGGGATCTTCTCCCGCTTCAGCCATTGCCATCAATACATGATCAGGCGCGGGCTTCCCTCGAAATCTATCGTTGGGGCTTTGCACAGAAACAAAACGAATATCTAACTGCGATAGTACTGCTTTAGTGCGGGGTGCATCTTTGGAGGTCACTACGCCCATTTTGACACCCGTGTCACGGATGTGCATTAGGGTCTCTTTCACGCCCGGGAAAAATGTGGCCTGAGATAAAAAATCGAAAGATGCCGTCATGTAAATTTTTTCGATCTTTTCAAGATCGGTCGTTACCCCTAAGTGGCTCATGATGTCCTTGAACGGGCGACCAATGAGCGCAAAGTAATTTTCAAAAGGACTGGTTATCTCCGTTTTCTGTAACACCACGTCCCATGCTTGACGCATGTTTTCCTGCGAATGGAGCAAAACTCCATCAAGATCAAATAACACAAGGCGTTTCATGGTGACCTAAGATAAAAATGAATGAATAAAATCCTGAAGCAGCTAAAACCATTGGGCATAAGTGAACAGAAAAAATTAAATCAGTTGTGAATTTAGTAGAATTCTGAAAGGGAGGTAGCAAGCTGATTATGAAAAATAGTTAGGAAAATTCAGCAGAATCTTGATTGATGCTAATGTACCGGCTACACATAAAAAATTATTATTAGTTTTCTAAATTTCTTTGAGAACACTTTATAATATTCATGGCACGACTAATACCATCCATCTTAGCCTGACGCGCCATGTCACGAATATACGACTTGCGTCGCCACATAAATTTTTTTAGAACAAGAGCTATACTAGGTATATGAAGGAAGCTTTTCTTACTGGGCAAGTATTTTATATGACCAGTGATGCGCATGCGCAGCAGCGCGGAGGAACAAGCATCTGCTTCAAGCAGCTTCAAGACATAATCAAGTCGAGTACGTTCTTCAGGAATAATGTGAGTCAAACTCAGTTCCGGAAATACTCCTATTCCTATACCTAGCTCTATAGAAGTCCATGCCATGTCATGATCACCGCAGGACATTAAAGAAGAGCCTTTTCTGTCAAGACTGATTCCGTCATCATCATTTTGCAATTTTTCTAAGTATTTCTCCGCCACAGGACGTCTCAAGCACATACCCGCACCGACTGGAGTTGAAGCGTAATCAAAATATCGGTTGCTCCAACACACGCAATCAATCTTACGTACTGCGATGTTTCCTTCATATGATGCGAACCATGGTGGCGGTTTTTTCTCATACTCAGCGATACAACTACCACCCCATGCTCCAAGGAATGAATGGCTTTTTGAAATTTTCAAGGCTACCTCCAAGTAGTCCGCTGCCAATAAATTGTCGTCATCGACCAAAACCAATAAATCCCCTTTAGCCTCACGTATGCCCCGGAGCCGCGCTTGTGTGAGTCCCAGTTTTTCTTCAAGAACATGCCTTCCGGCAGGATGCCATGACAAGCTCCATGACTCAGATATAGCTTTACTCGATAAATTATCAACTAGTAATAACTCCCAGCAATCCTTAGAAAGACTCTGATTTTTTAGGGCATCTAAAGTGCGGGTAAGATATTCCTCTTTTGGATTGTGGGAGCATATAATGACGGTAATCATGAAAAACTAATCAATTCAGTTGTTTGTGTCCGCAAGACGTAAGCGCATTTTTTATTTTTTAATTTAAAAAACTGAGAAACCTAAACTTGTTCCGTCTCAAAAGTGCCTGTAACTGTTTGAAGAAAAGGTAAGATTTTTCAGATGAAGTGGTATCGCCAGCAGATTGCAGTTGATGCGCTTGTTTGGCAGAAAAACGCCTAAGGTTGTTTAATGCATCTAGCAATGGAAATTCTGGAATATTGTGCGAAAGAACTGCATAGAGACGTAGTCTGTCCTTGAGATTTTCCGCCGTTTTTACCAATCGTCCTGTATCATTGCTGTCAAATACTCGGTAGCTCGACAGAACCTGAGGAGAAACAACGCCGAGACCGACATTGATAGCACGAACCCACATTTCCCAATCCGCACAATGCACTAAAGAAGGGCGAAAACCACCATGAGTTTCGTAAAATTCGCGACGAACAACGATGCCCGCAAATTGAAGGGCAGTGCCTGTCACAAACTCACTGTAACTGTGCCCTCCATTTTCGAGAGAACAAATACGATTGGTAACAGCGGTTATCACCCCCTCCTCGTCTACGAAAAAACTTCTTGTGGCGTATAGTGATGCATTGGGACGATGCGCAACGATCGCTTCCAGATGTGTGTAAAATCCAGGTAGAACCCAGTCATCACCATGTAAGATATGCACCAGTTCGCCTCGGCTTCTCTCAATGCAGACATTGAAATTCGAAGTCGCCCCCAAATTCTGCTCATTACGGTGAAAAGTAACTCTTCCTCGTCCAACTTCCTTTACTACGGCTTCCGGATCGTCCGTAGTGGAGCAGTCATCGATCACTTCGATTTGCATCAGATCGTGCCCAAAGTCTTGAGAGAGGACGCTCTCCAATGTCTGGCGGAGAAGATTAGCACAGTTGAAGGTGGGAATCATTATCGACCATCGCGGGCGATGTATTCCTGCAGCTACGGCGCTTATCTTGGGTGGCGGAGCTGAGGGATCAAAATCTTTAAGTAAAGAGAGTAAATTAATCTTTTGTCTCATAATTTTAAAGATCGCCTGTTTGTCTCGTTTGCAATTTTTCGAATTGCGTTAACGCCATGCCAACTACTTGGTCCATATTATAATAACGGTAAGTCGCAAGACGTCCGATAAAACTAATGCCAGTGCAGCCACTTGATCGAGGAATCGAAGGCACGAGAAAGGGGTTGTTTTCGGCCGCGTCTGCCAATTCTTTGTATTGACGATAAATTGCGGCCGCGTCAGGTGCAGGAATTGGATAATAAGGCTCCTTTCCTGGTCCATAATCGACCGGATACTCACGAACAATGGTTGTATTGCGACAGTCTTGTCCCGTTGCATGTTTGACTTCCACGATGCGAGTGAACTCTTCTTCGTTTGGATAGTTCACCTGCATGGCAGGCTGCCAAAAGCCTTTTTTCCCAGAAATATTTTCACGTTCCTTAAGTTGCTCTGCCGAAAATGACTCGGCTTCAAAACGCAAAGATCGGTAGGGAAGTTCGCCGAAACGCTTGTCGAAAAATTCGTCAATCGGGCCAGTGTAAATTAGATGTTTGAACCTAATATTCGATAGTAATTCTCGATAGTCCGTCTTGAGCAGCACATTCACTTTGTCGCCGCACGCATCCAGCATTCGCTCGAATAGCCTCGTATATCCAGCTTTGGGAAGAGCTTGAAACTCTTCGCGCAGGTAGCGATCATCACGATTTGTGCGGATAGGGATACGCCCACAGACGCTGGCATCAAGATTCTTGGGGTGCCGCTTCCACTGTTTTAGAGTGTAGCCCTTAAAAAATTTCTCGTAAAGTTCCCAACCAACTTGCGAAACTATTACTTCTTCCGAATTGGCTGGGTTCTCGATAGGAATTTGTTTCTCGGCCAACCACGCCTCCATTTCCTCGCTTGTCGATGGACGACCGATCAACTGTTCGAAGGTATTTAAGTTGATCGGAAAGTTCCAATAACGCTCTTCTGTCCTTGAAAGAATTGTGTAGTTCACTGGGTGCCATTCAGTGAATTGTGAGAGGTAGTCCTTGATCCTTGGACTATTGGTTCGAAAATAGTGTGGACCGTACGTGTGAATCAACACCCCATGGTCGTCATACTTGTCATAGGCGTTTCCTCCAATGTGTCCGCGTTTCTCAACGACAAGGCAACGAGCCTTAGCTTGTGTGGTGAGGCGCTCTGCCATGGTCAGGCCAGCAAAGCCTGCACCGACAATTAGGAAATCAATATCTATCATAATTATATGGCCAAGTAGTAGAAATTCGTGTGTTTTACTTTTTCTTTATTCGAATATTTTTCAGATTCTTCCCGCTAATTTTCTATGTCAGCATGAGGTGAGGAGGCAAGGCCGCACCGCTTCCTAAACCTAAATGGTCCGAAGGCGCTTGATTTAAAAGACTGGGTGCGATGAAAAGGCGCGCACCGGACGCAATCATCCGCTTATGCAATTCTACATGCTCACAGGTAGAGCGTTGATTTCTCAACCCCGTGCTATACCATTGTCGTTGAATCGCGGCACTACGGTATAAGCCCAACCCTCCGAATGCAGACTGGACAGGTATCCATGGATGCTCGGATGGTATCTGATATTGTCGTCCATAAACATATTGCTTCTTAAGTTTTTCTTTAAAATTTTTATTCGAAACTACACCTAGTTTTCGAAGTATATTGAAACGATTTTTGGCTTGCTTGTATTCCAGCCAACAATCACTTGGACACCATTGCCTATGTCGTAACGCCGATAAATCATAATAAGCTTCCTTTTGATTTGCAAAGAGTCCTTCCCATGGCTGGGATCGTGTCGTCATCAAATCTAGCACTGCTTCGGGTTCCAAGTCGGCATTTGGCCCATCAAGATCGAGGACAAGAGTAAATTCTGGTATTTTGCGTCCATTTCTCAGTGCCAACAGTCCCATGTTGCGCGCGAGGCTGATGCGTTCGATCCGTTCGCATACAGCTGCAGCGAGACCATCAACCCTAATGATTTCGTTTCCTTTTCCTAAAGATGCCAGGCATTCATCAGTTTCGTCGTCATTATCATTAGTAACAATGACACAATGGGAATGTGGCAAGTGAGCGCGAAGCCGCTCAATGACTCCCAAGGTACGTTTTAATCCGTCTCCTCCGTTGCGAACCGTACCCAGTATTGCCAAGCCAATAGTTGATTTATTACTCATACTATATTTTTAAAAAATAGATGTGATTGAGCGTTTAAACACTATGGCAGTCCACCATCAGGATCTGATGCATCACTCTGATACTGCAATTGGTATAAGTGAGCGTAAAGGCTGCTGGAATCACTGAGAAGATCCTTATGCGAGCCGCTAGCGACGATGCGTCCATCTTGCATGACGTGAATAATGCTAGCATTGCGGATTGTCGAAAAGCGGTGGGCAATAACAATAGTGGTGCGACCCTGCATGAGATGATCAAAGGCCATTTGAATCTGCTTTTCGGATTCGCTGTCAAGCGCCGAGGTCGCTTCGTCTAGCAACAGGATAGGGGCATTCTTGAGAAAGGCGCGGGCGATGGAAATACGTTGGCGCTGTCCACCGGAGAGGCTCGCGCCATTCTCGCCAACCTGAGTGTCGTAACCTTGGGGTTGCTCAAGAATGAAATCATGGGCGTAGGCGGCGCGAGCAGCGGCCTCGACTTCCTCTTGAGTCGCTTCAGGGCGAGCGAAGAGGATGTTATTTCGGAGTGTATCCGAGAACAGGAAGGTATCCTGACTGACGAGCGAGATATGGGCACGAAGAGATTCAGTCATCAGAAGGGAAATGTCTTGGCCGTCGACGGTGATCGTACCTTGGTCAGTTTGATAGAAGCGCTCAATAAGATTAAGAATCGTCGATTTGCCGCTGCCGGAAGTGCCGACCAAAGCCGTGACTTGTCCGCCGGAACACTCGAGGGAGACATCCCGAACGACAGGATGTCCCGGACGGTAGCCAAAGGTAACTTGGTCGAGCTTGATGCCGCCCTTTTCAAGTTTTAGTGGCTTAGCATCTGGGGCGTCGGGGATCGTGTAGTCTGAGTCCAGCAGTTTATAAAGAAGATCCAAACCGACAAGAGATGATTGCAATGATACATTCATCTTAGCGATACGTTTGATGGGATCATAAGCTAGTAGCAAGGCTGTAAGAAATGCGATCAATGAATCGGCGCTTTGCCCGTGGACAATGTTGCGATAACCACCGAAAAAAATCAGAATGGCGATAGCGATTCCGCCCATCAGCTCCATCATAGGTCCGGTGCGGGCTGAAATTTTCGTCATTTTGTTTGAGCGCAGTTCGACTTCGGTGATTGTATCGGAAAAGCGCTGAAGCATCAGCTTTTCCAGATTGTAGGTTTTGATCAATTTATTACCCAAGATGGCTTCTTGGGTTGCAGAAACCACCTTGATTGAGCTTTGAAACTGGGCATTCGCGATCTTTTTAACGCGCTTGAGTATGTTTCCCAAAAGGAAAAAAACGGGAGTCATAATGAAAAAAGCGCCGCATGAGAGCCGCCAATCCAGTTTGAACATCACAAACAGTAGGGCCGCCGCAGTGAGGAAATCTTGCACGCGGGTGATCAGAAGATTCATAACCAACCTGGCAGAGTTGGCGGCTTGGCCAGTACGACTGAGCAAATCGCTCGAGGGAAAACGCACAAAGAAAGCGAGCGACTGCTTAAGGACATGATTGCTGATCCGGTATTGCTGGTGAGCGAGGATGCGATTGCCAATTTTAGACAAGATGACGTCAGAGCTATAGCCGGCCAACGCCTTGACTAGAAACACCAATACAATAGCGATCGAAATATTAGCAAGCCGTAACAGGCTAGGGTGATCTGAAGATGAAAAAAATTGCAGAAGCCAGCTGTTCAGGTGCGAAAGCCTTTCGCCAACTGAAGGGTTCAGCCCCGCAGCGGTGGCGACAGGAACGATTGCTTTAGGCGCGCCGAAAACCACGGAAGTAATATTCTTCATCAAGAACACGGATGCTCCGGTGGCAGCGGCGGCGCAACCCATGAGAAGAAAGGCAATGATGTAGCGCGCGATGTAGACGCGGAAGTTCTCTTTAAGTACCCTGCGAATGAGCTTGCGGGAAGCCGAATTGGAGAATACTCCTAAATTGATTCTAGACATATGAATAAATAAATTGAGTTAGAGTCGAGACTTAGCTTAACGACCTTGAACTATGGATTGACACGTTTCCGAATTTATTCGCGCCAATGTTCAGCGAGCCAATCCGTTTTGCGCACGTAGCGCGAAAGATGACCTCGCCATTTTTCAGAGTTCAGAAACCGTTGCCAAACCCAAGATAGATGCTGGCTAGGAGTCCTAGATTCGGACTTCTCGGTCCATCGGCCGTGCATGGCATCGGCTGGACCTGGGAGACCGGGAAAAGTAATAATCCGAGCCTTGTCAGGAAGGACTGGCGGCCGAAGATAGCGGAGTGGCCAAAAGCCCATGCAATGGACGCGGAAGTGGCGCGTCCAAGGCTCTGGCCAGAATTTAACGCCACCGCGGATGTTGTGGGTAACATAGTTTTGCTCATATTGGAATTTCCTCGAAACTGTGGCCGAGTCCGCTTGAAGATTTTCTAGCATATAAGAATGCAAGCCTATGGGGAAACGGAAGACGGAAGTTTGTGCACTTTTTCCTAAACGATTCAGCCAGTTGCGGGCAGTGATGACATCGCTCGGATCACCGTATTCGAAATAACAATCGATGTTACGAACGATTACAGAATCCAGATCAATGAACAGAGCGATGCCGGTCATGCCTGCCAGATCCTTGGTCCAAAGCGCGACTTTGGGCCACTTGCCAGGGACATCCGCGGGGATTTCGCAGCCGAGCGGGGGCAGCGGCTGGCAGTTGACTTCAGGCCGGATACCACTGGCGTCGTCGGTGAAGCAAGTGAGTTGAAACTCGCCGCTAAGATTCCTCGCAACCATGGCATAAAGGATATTCACATCCTTCGCACCGTAAGCGGTGCCCCATTTCATGCAGAAAATATGTTTCAAAATAATCGTGTATTGGAACTAAGTGGACGCAAAATTAAACTTTGCAGGCGCTTGATGTAAAGAGGAACCATGGCATTCAAATTCTTCAGTATGTGCTAGAAGCTGGTCCGCATCTGGCTATCCAACTCGTCCATAAACGATCAACAACCGCTTCAGGTTGCAGTGCAAATTCCAAGATCTTCGCGTACTCTCGGCTGCGGGATCGGAAAAGAAAGCGATAGAGCATCATTTTTCTACGGACATCCACGAGTGATTTCTCCTTAACTGATCGGCCCAGAGCCCCCTCCCCGGAGATCCATTCATAGACATTATCAAATAGAAGATTGGCGGGATGCCTGTATGCGCTTGAAGAATTCGTGAGCCACGGCTTCCGGGCCCCCACATAGTGGAAGTTCGCAGCGGGATCGACCTCATCTAAGCTGGCACAATTCTGGAGGCTCAAGACTTGGTTGTTGATGCTAGGTATTTCT
Organism: Akkermansiaceae bacterium; assembly: GCA_031382045.1. Taxonomy (GTDB): domain Bacteria; phylum Verrucomicrobiota; class Verrucomicrobiia; order Verrucomicrobiales; family Akkermansiaceae; genus Luteolibacter. The sequence goes on from JANMYL010000201.1 coordinate 16,588, forward strand.
TGCCATTCGTCGTGAAAGGCACAGTTTAACAATGACTGGTCAGCATAGTTAAATTGAGCAGCGAAGGGAAGCAGTGCTTGGATTTTTTGGAGGTTATCCGGCAGACTCCAGCGTTCGCAGTTGATGCCGATGATGCCTGCATTGAAGTAAGGCAGCCCGTGTTTGGCCATTGGCAATCTGCGGCGGACGAATGAATCCCGGCGGATCGTCCCGAGTGGATCGCGAGCGGCAACTAATATAGTGCGACCCAGATTTGTCCAAAAATCCTCAATGCCTCTCAAGCATAAAACATCACTATCTATATAAACCAATTTAGAAACCTTCAAAAAACAAGGAATGGACAATCGGCTATAAGTGAGCTGAGAGCCGCGCCTCATGGGCATGTCGGCATTCGATAGCTCGGCTGCTGGGATCCGCGCCAGCGAAACTTGGATGCCCTTGATGGATCCAATTCTGGAGAGGCAGGATTCAAGTCGGGCCCAATCATCCGCGGTCAAGCCACCGTCGATGACAGAAATATGATAGTTGAAGCGCCCGCTCGCGCTCGCCACCGCACTGCCCAAGGCCGTGATCAAGCCGGGCGCAAACTTGGAGTCTGCGGCTGATACCAGTTGAATTACTTCGGTCATTCTGGTTTGAGGGTAATTATAAAAACTAAGCGACGTTACTAACTTCGACTCACTCGGATTTGACCCAATCCACGTAGCGACGCAGACCTTGTTTGAGTGGCGTGCCGGGCGCGTAGCCAAGAAGGCGCTGCGCTTTGCTCACATCAGCGAATGTGATCGGCACGTCGCCAGGTTGCTCAGGCAAGTAGTTAATGGCCGCCTTTTTCCCTAGGATTTCCTCGATGCCAGAAATGAGCTGAGAGAGCGTGTTAGCAGCAGATCCGCCAAGATTGATAATTTCAAAATCAGTGGCGGTGTAGCGACCGGCGGCCATCACACCGTTGACGATATCTTCCACGAAAGTGTAGTCACGGGCTGTGCTGCCATCGCCGTATTGGTCGATCGCTTGGCCGGCCATAATTCGGTGAGTGAATTTCGAAATCGCGAGATCGGGTCGTTGGCGTGGACCGAAGACCGTGAAAAAGCGCAGGCAAATGCAGCGAATACCGTGAAGATGCGAGTAGTTTGAACAGAGCTGCTCGCCCGCGAGCTTGGTAGCGGCGTAAGGGGAAATCGTCCGCTGGATCAAATCGTTCTCGGCGAAGGGCGTTTTCTCATTCACTCCGTAAACGGATGAGGACGAAGCGAAGATGAACTGTTTCACCCCAGTCTGGCGGCAGCCTTCGAGGAGATTGAGCGTGCCGTCGATATTAGTGCTCACATAAAGCCGAGGATCCAAGATGGATGGACGCACTCCGGCACGGGCAGCAAAGTGAAACACCTTATTAAACTGGGTTCCGGCGAAGAGCGATTCAACGAGTGGCTGATCGCGGATGTCGCCTTTCACGACGGTGATCTGATCGCGAAAGGCGACGATGTTCGCCTCCTTGATAGCGGGGGCGTAGAAATCGTTAAAATCATCAATAATCGTAATTTCGGCGCCATCCGCCAACAAGGCCTCGCAGAGGTGGGAACCGATGAACCCGGCGCCGCCGGTGACGAGGACGTTTTGAGCCATGAGAATTATTTCTTACCTTGATATAGCTGCGGATTCAACGCTGGGTCGTTATACATCTTGAACTGATAGTAAACTGCGAAGGTCCGAGTCCCGGCGGCCACGTCGGCGAGCAGCTCACCGACGCACTGCGTAAGGTCTGCACGCTGGCGGATAATGCGGGCGAGTTTTTCCGCGCAAGTCGCGCGGTGGGTTTCGGAAGCATCGGTGCGGACGGCTTCCTCGTGCATGTGGAATTCTTTGAGCGCGAGGATCGAAAGCCGGTCGATCATCATTCCGGGTGTCTCGGAATTACGCGGCACACCGGATTCGAGCGGCTGGAGCGCGGCAACAAGTAGTTTGTCCATTTCCTCGATGAAATTATTCCGCTCTTGGTTGAAGCGGTCGATGGCGCGCTTGGCCTGATGGACGCGCTCAGAACCGAGATCGTCGCGGCGGGCGATGTCTTCCTCGTGCCAGAGTTGGAAATTCCGCAGGTGATTTTCCTGCACGAGCAGGAGAAATTCTGCGCCGGTAGCAGCGGGCAGCTCCTCGTGCCAACGGGCGGTGAGGGTCGTTTGGAGGGTGGCGATTTCGTCCGGGTTGAGGTGCATCGGCAGGTTGAGAAGGTGTTTACGGTTGCAGGGATACGGAGTGGAGGCAAGCCTGAGCCATGCTGAAGACGACCCGCAACCCTAATCCACGCAGCTTGCTGGTGATCAAGCCCTCGTCGCTGGGCGACATTGTCCATGGTTTGCAAGTGATTCAGTCTGTCGCGCGGCGTTTTCCGGAATGCCGGATCACTTGGGTGGCGCGGGACCGCTTCGCGCCGTTGGTCGAGGCAGCTCCCTTTGTCCACGAGGTGATCCATTTCCAGCGGAAGAATGGCGTGCGTGGAATTCTCGATGTGCTTTTAAAGTTGCGCAAAAGAAGCTTCGACGCCGTTTGGGATATGCAGGGGTTGCTACGTTCCGGGCTAATGGCAGCCGCCGCGAAATCCTCGGCGAAATGGGGGCGGTGCGACAGCCGCGAGGGCGCAGGGCTTTTTTCCCGCAAGGTGAAAATGCCGGATGGTCAGGGACCGTATCATGCGATCCCGGTGCTTCAGGAATTTGCACGCACGCTCGGTGTGGACGAGGAAATTTTGGTTCCGCTCGAACTGCGGGCTGGGCCGAGTTTCCCATGGACTTCATTTTTTGAGGGCGATCCGCTGCGGCGGTTTGTAATCTTCACCGATAGCCGCGGCGCGGAAAAGGAATGGCCTAAGTTTGGGCCGCTCACTCGGCTAATTCTCGAACAGATACCGAACAGTCGGGTTGCTTGGTGCGCGGGCCAGGCGACGGCGCCGGATTTCCCGATTGAGGAGGGGCGATTTCTCAATCTCACCGGTTGTCCGTTTGATGAAATGGTGGAGCTCGCGCGGCAGCCTTCGGTTTTCATCGGCAATGACAGCGGGCCGATGCACCTTTCCGCAGCCGTTGGGAATCGGGTGCTGGCGATTTTCGGTCCCACTTCGCCCGCCCGCTTCGGCCCATGGCCGCCGGGCTCGCAGCGCACTGCGTCGATCGTTGCGCCGGGCGGAAAACTGGCGGAGCTGACCCCGGAAGCGGTTTTTGAGGCGGTTCTAGAATTGATTACCAATGACTAACGCATCACATGCTCCAGCAGTAAAGTCTGAATAGCGCTGTAAAATCGGGAGCGGATGAAGGCGGCGCGCTGGGCGGGCGGCAGGCTGGCGGGATCGAGATCTTCGTGAGCGCCGAAATGAAAAATTTCCTCCAACGAGAGCCGGGCTTGGTTGAGCGCGCTATACCACGAGAAAGCGTCTTCGCGGCTGATCCAAATAGGGCCTGGTCCGCCATCGACCTCGAAAATCGCGGATTCGATGTTGGCACCGACTTGGGCCAGCTCGTCCTGGAAACCCTCGCGTAAATCCGGGACAACGTATTCCTCCCAATCTTCCGCGCCAGCTTCCTCGCTGATGAGCGCACCGAGACGGCTGGCCAGATCGACACCATTCACCGCACCGGCATCCGCGACGATGGAACGAAGCACTGCCCAGTCGTGGGAATTCTCTGCATCGACTCGGAGGCCGCCTTCGAGAGTGGGCATCGCTTTCATTCGGCTTTTTCCAAGGAGGTTTTCAGTTGATGGGCCTGCAGTTGCTGGACGTAGAACTCGGCTTTTTCGCGTTCGCCGGACCAGACGATCGAGCGGCCTTGGCGGTGGACTTGCATCATCAGAATGTCGGCCTTCTTCTTCTCGTAACCGAAAATTTTCATGAGCACGAAGGTGACGTAGGCCATGAGATTTACGGGATCATCGTGAACGACGACGTTCCACGGCACGTCAAGGGAGGTCGCTTCCTCGGTGTAAGTTAGAGTATCGCTGCCAGCCATAGAGTCATGATTCTACGTCGGCAGGCTCGGGGGCGTCCACCCATTTTCCGTGCTCGCGGATGAGGTCCGTGAGGCGCGCGACGGCCTCGGCCTCGGGGATGTTGAATTTCACGGCGGTTTTGCCGACGTAAAGGTTGATTTTATTCGGTGCGCCGCCGACGTAGCCGAAGTCGGCGTCAGCCATTTCGCCTGGGCCGTTGACGATGCAGCCCATCACGGCGATGCGCACGCCTTTGAGGTGGCCGGTGGCGGCGCGGATTTTCTGGGTGGTGTGCTGAAGGTTGAAAAGCGTCCGGCCGCAGCTCGGGCAGGCGACGTAATCTGTCTTGAAAATGCGGGTGCCAGCAGCTTGGAGAATGTTGTAAGCGAGCCGTAGCGATTGGCCGGGCGCAGTTTCACCGCGAACGAGAATCGCATCGCCGATGCCGTCGCAAAGCAGTGAGCCTATATTCTGCGCGGCAGGCAGCAGCGCGGCGATGAAATCTGTCTCGCCGCTTGGCGGATGGAGCGTGTCTTTCAGCAAGATCGGATGCCGTGGATCGACACGGAAAGCGAGCTGGCGAAACGCGTGGATGACTTCTAGGTCGAGACCGTCTGCGACGCTGATGAGCTGTGGCTCCGGCTCGGAATTGATCGCCGCAATAGCCGCCTCATCGCGGGGATCAATTTCCACGACGCCGGATTTTTCTAAGATGATCTCCGGCTTGAAATCAGCCATCCCGGCAATTTTGTGAACGAGCGCATTCCAGCGTTCTTGAGTCGTGAAGACCCGCACCGTCTTCTCCCCGCCGAGCTCGTGGCCCATGAGGGTGAGAACTGAACTCGCTCGGCGCTCGTAGGAGAATGGGTCATAAGTAGCTGGGACTTCCAGTCCCAGCCCAAAGCCACTCCCCGTCCACTCCCCGGATGCGCACCCTTTCCTTGGATTCGACAGGATATAATTAACCTGATGCTTCAAATCCTCGCCATCCCGGACGATGTGGTCGTAATATTCCTCCTGCCAGAACGTTCCAGATTTCCCGAGCATCCGATTCGCCTGTGTGGCCGAGTGTGTTTTCCACGATTGGATGATTTTTTCCAGTTCATGTCCTTCGTGCGGTGTGAGCAGAACGTGGACGTGGTTTGGCATGACGGACCACGCCAGCAGGTCGTAGCGGTCGCCTTCGAAGTGCTTCAACGCGTTCTCTACCATGGCGGCGATCGCGGCGTCGGCCAACGGGTGCGGCCCCTCCGCCGAGTGGAGGGCGGGCTCGATCACCGATTCCGTGAGTGCGCGGATTTCCTCGCGGAGTCGTTGCCGCGACTCCGCCGAATCCGCATGTTGGCTGCTGTGGTCAATCCGCTCGAGAAGGAGGGATTTTTTCCGCTCGTATTCTAAGAGCACGGAGGTGGGCAGCGAGTTTTTGGTGCGGAAAGTGACGGCGTAGGTCGCGCCTGGAATCCGCCAGTGCGGAAGGTAGGTGGAGGTGCGTTTTTCGAGTTTAGACCAATCCGGGCGGATGGTATGAGCCAATTTGTTCAGGGCGGGCTGGGACTGGAAGTCCCAGCCACGATTAACTTTGCTGCGCTCGTTGAAGGGGGCGGCAAGGGCTTGCGCAACAGGGATTTCGTAAATCGCGTCCTCCGTCAGCGAGACGCGGATGGTGTCTCCGATGCCGTCGGCTAACAAGGAGCCAATGCCGATGGCGCTCTTGATGCGGCCGTCCTCGCCATCGCCCGCTTCGGTCACACCGAGGTGGATCGGATAGTTCCAGTCCGGGCCTTCTGCGTCGAGCCGGGCGACGAGCAGGCGATAGGCCTCGATCATCACCTTTGGGTTAGACGCCTTCATTGAGAAAACGAAATTGTGATAGCCGTTCTCCCGGGCAAGGCGGGCAAACTCCAAGGCGCTCTCGCACATCCCGAGCGGCGTGTCGCCGTATCGGTTCATAATTCGGTCGGAGAGCGAGCCGTGGTTGGTGCCGATCCGCATCGCCCGGTCTAGCTCCTTGCACCGCAGCACGAGCGGCGTGAATTCTTCGCGAATGCGCTCGAGCTCTTCTGCGTATTGTGCATCGCTGTATTCGCGGATTTCGAATTTCTTCTTATCCACGAAATTCCCTGGATTCACTCGGACTTTTTCCACCCACTTCGCGGCTTCCATCGCCGCGTCTGGCTTGAAATGGATGTCCGCCACCAACGGCACTTGGCAGCCCGCCGCACGCACCTCGCGGGCGATGTTTTCGAGATTCGCTGCGTAAATTCTCGTCTGCGCGGTGATCCGCACGATTTCACAGCCTGCCTCGGCCAGTCCAAGCACTTCCGCGACGCAAGCCGGCGTATCGCGGGTGTCAGAGGTGATCATCGACTGCACGCGGATCGGGTTGTCACCGCCGATCCCGACATTTCCCACCCTCACCTCGCGGGTCATCCGGCGGGAATAATGCAGTAAGTCCGGGCAATAGCGCAGGTCGGGCGAATTCATTTCGCCCCGGCTATAACCGAGAAACCCGCCCCGGGCAACGCTTGCATTCGTCCGGAGAAATCCCTCGCCCGCACGCACGCCGCGTGTAAAACTCACTCCCATGGCCAATTTCAAACCCGAAGTGATCCGCTACGCCGTGGGGAAATCTACGCTGGGCTTCGTGCTCGCTGGATCGTCTGAAATGGGCGTCTGCGCCATTTTGCTCGGCGATGAGCCGGAACTACTGGTCACTGAACTGCAGCGGAGATTTCCCACCGCCCGATTGACCGAGGGAAATAATGACCTCACGGAAATCATCGCCCTCACTGAAACGCCCGGCAAACTCGCCTTACCGCTCGATATCCGCGGCACCGTTTTTCAACAACGCGTCTGGCAAGCACTCTGCGAAATCCCCGCCGGCTCGACGCTGAGCTACACCCAAGTCGCCGCAAATATAGGCAGCCCCAAGTCCGTGCGCGCAGTCGCAGGAGC
>JANMYL010000066.1:0-13846 GCA_031382045.1 Akkermansiaceae bacterium
TCCAAAAATACGGTGGATTTATCACGCTTATTCTCGGATTCGCGGATCCAGGTGCCCCAATCAAAACCGTTTTTCTAGGTGTTATTTGGCATCTTGATTTGGCATCCCAGGTTCCGGATCTGCAAAAATACATCGAAAAAATCGGAGCTCCGTATCCGGGCGAGTCCAAAGGCGCCTTGAGTTTTGCCAATTTCTCCACAGCTCCGGTCTCTTTCAACCAGATCGAATGCGCTGCACGAGGCGGTTGGAGTGAAATCTCGATCCGCCAGTTTTCTCACAAAGCAGCGATTGACTTGAAGGATCCTAATGCTGAGTCGGATACAGTGACGGGTGTGATTCACGGCCTTTATGTTTCTGACATCGATACCCACAAGCGGTTGATCGACGACTTGATCATCCACTCGGGACGACCCTAGAAACTACCTCTCAGCAAAGCCTTCAAAGTAACAGCTATCGGCGCTACCCATACCGCTGCGCATGACTTGCTCATGCACGAGACTGGGAGTGACACCATCTAGCTGATCATAAAAACGAGTCAGTCTGAGATAGTCAGTTTGTACAGTGAAGAGAAAATAGGATAGAAAAAGGAGCAGCTTTTGGCCATAAAGTTCCTGCTTGGTGGGTAGCTCGAGATCGCGGCTACGGCGGGGCTTGTAGGCCTCCGTCGCAGCAGCATTAACGACTGGATCAAGCTTCTTGCGGCAGGCTGGAGTCCTAGTTCCACTGAAGTGTGGAGAAAGAGGTGGCGCTTGCCGGCCCGCTTGATGCGGGGATTTTGAAACCCTCCCAGAATTAAGATGATGGAAGGATCGGAGTAAAACAGTGTTTTCGCCAGGCTTCTGCGGTGTGGGTAGCCACTGATTTTCAAGATGTATTTACGAGTTACGATTTTTTATTGTCCACTGTGATCATTCAATGCCTTTACTCTGCTACAATATCCGCTTGCAGCTGTGAGAAATTGGCGTATCAAAAATATCGATGAAATTAATTCTCCTAATCACGGTCTCCGCTTCTGCCATTCTCTTCAGCTCCTGCAACACAATGATAGGCCTAGGCCGTGACATGCGGATGGGCGGCGAAGGCTTGGAAAAAACAGCCAGCAAGACCTCAGGCGGAAACTCGTCCGGTGGCGATACCTCTGGCGCACCAGTTTATTGAGCAGCTTCAACAAAACGGCGTCTTTTCGTAGTTTGCGAAAAGACGCCGTTTTTTGTGTCGAATACGAATCAATACCCGCGCCAAAACGCAAGCGCACAGATCAAAGTCGCTATGCCGTAGCAGAGACCGAACAGCGATAGCAGCGTCCAGCGCTTTTGATCAGCAGTCACCCACGTTACTGCATCTCGGAAAAGATAGGGCATGCCCACGTAAAACAAAGAAGCGGTCAGCATAGCGTAAGCAAATATCGGCACTAAAAGCCGCGAGTGTGGATCCTTGAGAAATGCTGATCCTAACAGTGGCGCGGCAGCCATTAACCCGAGCAATCCAAGTGCACGGACGGCAAGAAAATCCCTCACGCTAATACATACAAGCACCAGCGAGACTGGGACCAAAATTTGCAGAAGCCCTTTCGCGTTGTTGAATTCGCCCAAGTCCATCGTCAGCGCACTGAGCTTGCCGAGACCGGACGGCGCTATGAGCAACCAAAACCAAGCCAAGCCTATACCCAACAGAATCTGCCCGATACTCTGATTCCGCGGGAATTTCTTAAGAAATGCCTGCACAGCCGCCGGTTTTGCCAGCATCAGCGCGTGGGTGCCAATCAGCCAGGCGCTCAGCACCAGGCCGGTGGTGAAAAGTGAGAGGAGCTGGTAAGGGTGCATTGGATCCATTCGGCCACTGGACTAAGGTGGGAGGGCGCAACATTCAAGCGCCATCTCTTCGTTGTAGATTCATGAAATTCTCATGCAACCAACATCACCCGTTCACAATCCGCCGCTTGGCTTTCCGGCATGACCCTCCGCCCACTTATCCAGCCGGACGCCAATTGGCTGGACTCGCCCTCGCGGCGGCAGGTCGCACAAGTGGCGCTCACCGCCTGCGCCGGACTGGCTATCTACGGATTCAGCATCGGCTTCTGGCGCGATCCGCTGATGGGTGTCTACGTGGCAGTGAAGCTACCGCTCCTCATTGCACTTACTCTCGGTTGTAACGGCTTTCTCAACGGCCTTCTCGGTTTTCTGTTGGGCACCGGCCTCGGCTTCCGCCAGTCCATGCTCGCCTTGCTTACCTCGTTCGCACTGGCCGCGTTGATCCTCGGCTCGCTCGCGCCGGTCACGTTTTTCCTTGCTTGGAATGCCCCGCCACCAAACTCGCCGGGGGCAAAAAACGCTCACGCCGCCTACCTAGTCGCGCACACCGTGCTCATCGGGTTCGCCGGCATCACCGCGAATCTCCACCTCCACCGCTTGCTCGCGGTCAAATCCCCCAGCCCAGCGGCCGCCACTGCCACCCTGCTCGCCTGGCTGGGCGGCAACGGGTTTCTCGGCGCACAGTTCTCATGGATTCTAAGGCCATTTTTCGGCACCCCGACTCTCAAAGTCGAGTTCCTCCGGGAAAATCCGTTGGATGGAAATTTCTACTTAACCGTTTGGAAAGCCATCGACAAAACCACCAGCGGCCACGGCTTGTCCGCGCTTTGCATCATTCTGATTTTCCTTCTCAGCCCCATTTTCCGCGCAATCTACAAGAACCACTCAAGCATCCCACGACCATGATCCCAAACACCGCCCAGCCACCACCGCTTGAAGCCCCGCTCCCAGAAAAACTTGATTTAAAGAGTCTCTTCGAGGCCCTTCTTCGCCGTCCCCACGCTCTTGTCGCCCGCCTCGCTGAGCCGAATCACAACGCAACTGGCCGCTTCACGATCATGGCCGTCGTTTCCATTTTCTTCTTTGGCCTCGTCCTCGGCTGCTTCGCGAAACACGAACAACTCTGGGCCGCTCCCGCGAAAATCACCGTCGGACTGTTGTTTTCCGGCCTAATTTGTTTTCCCAGCCTCTATATTTTCGCCACTTTGGCTGGCGCACGGGCCAGTATTTCCCAACTCGCCGCCTGCCTCGCCGGAGCGCTCGCCCTCGCGGGCTTACTGCTGCTCGGCTTCGCTCCCGCCGTCTGGATTTTCGCCGAATCCACCGATTCTCTTGGCTTCATGGGCAGTCTCGCCGTCGGCGCGTGGATGATCGCAATATTCTTCGCCTTGCGGTTTTTAAAATCTGTCATCTTTGCCTCTGGCGGCACCCAGAAAGGCCCGCTCGCCATCTGGAGTATCGTCTTCCTGCTCGTCACCTTACAAATGACTACCTCCCTCCGCCCCATTCTAGGTCGCTCCGACATCCTGCTTACTCAGGAGAAAAAATTCTTCCTCCAGCATTGGGGCGACACCTTCGGCAGCTCGATCAAACCAGAAATTAACGCAATAAAGCCCGCCTCGCCCACAGTTATCCCCGGTAGCCGTAATCCTTACCTCGAAAATTAAATCACTATGGAATCCACCCAAGAAGAGCTCGATTTCCTCGACTGGCGCTGGGAACTACTTTAATTACTTAGTAACAGCGGGTCGATCTCTATCATTCATCGCTCGTATGACGATGCTTCTAGACCTGCGCTGACAATAGTAAAAAAGCGAAAGAGGATTCGTCGTTTGGCACGAAACGTTCAGAGTTTTCCGGATGCTGTTTTCCATTCAGCAAGGTGCGCTCAGAATTTTTTAAATAATGCTCAACGGATTCGCTGAACCGAAAAAATGCGGCAAACACCGCTAAAACCTGCAAGGTGTCAAAGCGACTGATCATGAGGATTTTCAACTCCGAATTTCCGCCTTGATCAGGATACCTGAATTTCGAGAAGTCGTTAATCAATACCTTAAGTGGCACGATTTTACCTATTATTAAGATTATACTGGCACTATTTGGCTAATCGTGCCACAAAAGAGGCAGAGCTGGCATGATTAAGAAAAAATAGCGCCACTTAAACCGTAATCATGCCATTACAAATTCCAGCCCAAGAATTGGATCACCTTTTCCGCATTATCGCAGCGAGGACATCCGGCGCATCTGTGAAAGAACTGCTCGCAAGCCCGGCAATTAAATTTCCCAAGCGCACCTTGCAGCGGAGACTGGACCAACTCATTGGTGAAAATCGTATCGCGCCCAAAGGCGAGGGACGGGCCCGGCGCTATCTAGCACCGGAACTCGATTGTATCCCGATGACCTCCATGGTCAGAGAAGAGCCGCCTATTTACAAAACCCGGAATGACTGGCTGTCACCTGCTGCCCGAGAAATCCGCGCAGTCATCCAACTGCCCATCTCGGAGCGGACACCCGTGGGCTATCAGGGAGCGTTTCTCGATGCCTATCAGCCCAATCACACGTTCTATCTACCGGAAAGCTTGCGGAAGGAACTCGAAGACCTCGGTCAAGTGGGATTGAGCGCACTTCCCGCCGGCACCTACATGCGGCAAGTGATGGATCGCCTACTCATCGATCTATCGTGGAATTCCAGTCGTCTGGAAGGGAATACGTATTCATTGCTAGAAACCCAGCGGTTGCTTGAAGTCGGCGAAAACGCCGAGGGAAAAGGCACCCAGGAAACTCAAATGATCCTCAACCACAAGGCCGCCATCGAGATGCTCGCTGAAGAAGCAGGAGAAATTGATTTCAACCGCTACACGATCTGCAATCTACACGCCCTGCTAGCAGATAACCTACTACCAGATCCGGGGGCCAGTGGGCGGGTTCGTTCGCGGCCTGTCGGTATCAGCGGGACAGTTTTTCATCCGTTGGAGGTGCCACAACAAATCGAGGAGCGATTCGAGCAGATTCTGGTCAAGGCGGCTGCCGTTCGGAATCCTTTTGAACAAGCGTTTTTCACGATGGTGCATCTGCCTTATTTGCAACCGTTCGAAGACGTGAATAAGCGGGTTTCGCGACTGGCGGCAAACATTCCACTCATACGATATAACCTTTGTCCTTTGTCATTCGTGGATGTGGATTCGTATGATTATATAGGCGGCCTGCTGGGTATTTACGAGTTGAACCGCGTTGAGTATCTGCGGGATGTGTTTGCTTGGGCATACCGGCGGTCTTGTGCACGCTACTCGGCGGTGCGTCAGTCTTTGGGCGATCCCGATCCCTTCCGCTTACGTCACCGCGCGGAGATCGGGAGTTTTGTGCGAGAGGTCGTGCAGGGAGTTATGGACAAACGCGCCGCCACGAAGTGGATCGCAGCAGAAGCAGAGAAGGTCATTTCACGGGCGGAACGCTCCAAGTTTATCGAAGTCGTGGAAACCGAGCTTGGCTGCCTGCATATTGGAAACATCGCGCGCTATCGTCTCCGGCCGTCGGAATACAATGCGTGGAGCAAAGACTGGAGTTAAAACCAAGTATCGCGCCTGTCTAACGCTTTACTATTCCCTTCGCATTGAAACAAATTTGCAGCAAATGCTAAATGCGTGGAATACCGGTAATCTAGCCGATGAGCACCCACGGCAAGCTGAGGTATTGCCGCGCAATCGCTTTCGCGGCTCTGATACGATGTATGACGCTGAATCACTCGGATCAGTGGCAGGCCGGTCGAAGCAGTCATCGCGGAGCTCAAGCCAGCGAGGTTCACGGAGTTCCAACTACCGTACGAAACAGGAACAGACGCCGCACCGTTGGTTCAGCCGGAGTTTGCATGACTCACTGATCCGGGGACGCCAGTACGGCGAGCAAGATCGAACCGCCTGATGGTGGTTTGACAAATCTGCCCTCTAAATTCCCGGTGATGCCAACAGAATACAAATGAAAACTTCCATGAACAAAGTCCCGAATAATAAGAAAAGGAGGCTGATCCACTTCATGATCACATCGGTGGTGCTAAAGGATCTCGGCAGGCGAGAAATAGACATCGCAGATGCGATGGAAAGGTCGGTGAATATCAACGAAATACAATTCCTTGGAAAATACTGCACCACGCAAACAAGTCCGCTTAGCGCAGCGGCGGATTTCAAATATGTCGGGCTGGCTTGTCCCGCATAACCCTCAGTGTTTTGAGCGAATTCTGAAAAACCTAGGAAATTAGAACACTGTGGTAGTGAACTTGCTGATATCAGGAATAATCGATTGGCAGTGGACCAAACCCCGGAGCCCGGTGATGCTCAGCCCATGAAAAACAGCTCGGGATGGAAGCAAATCGCAGCGGCGGTGCTCAGCGGCTTGCTGGTAGCAGTCTTGATTCCGCCGTTTGATTTATCGGCGCTAGCGTGGGTGGCGATGCTGCCGTTACTGATAGCGTTAGGTCAAGTGAAGGGAAAGCGCGCGGGCTGGAAGGGATTCGCGCTCGGTTATCTGGCGGGAGTGGTGTGCTGCCTGATCCAGCTCCAGTGGCTTGCTGTGGTGTCGCCACTGGGCATGGTGCTGCTGCCACTCTACCTGGGAATCTTCTGGGGGTTGTTCGGGACGTTTTCTGCAAAAATGGGAAATTCCGCAAGCGCTGGGTCAAGCTTGCGCATAGCATTCTGTCAGGGTGCGGTATGGGCGGGATTGGAATGGTTGCGTGGCTGGCTGTTCACGGGCTTCGGCTGGAACGGGATGGGCGTGGCATTCCACGACACGCGAGTGATGGCACAATCGGCAGATCTGCTAGGCGTGACCGGACTTTCGATGATGCTGATATTTATCCAGTCGATCCTGGTGCAAGCAGGCGGGCAGTTGGTCAGGCGGCAGCGCGGAATGCACTGGGATTTAGGGGTCGCGTGCTTGCTGGTGATTGGCATGTATGGCTACGGCAGGGCACGGATTGCTAGTGAGGGGGGTATGGAATCGCTACGGCTGAAGACAATGTTAGTTCAGATCAATATTCCGCAAGACGCGGCGCGGGTTTTGTGGACCGACCTCCAAGTCCATCAAGCTTATGAGAACGAAACTTTGCTAGCTCTCGATGCAATAAAGTCACCGCAGGGCGAAATTTCTCCTAAGTGGCCGGACTGGGTCATGTGGCCGGAGAGCGCACTAACTGGTAGAATTCTCCGCACCAACGACGGCGAGTGGGGGACTTGGCAGATCAACCTCGACACCATCTCACAGGTCCGCACCGCCGGTCCGTTTTCTTTGATCTACGGGGTAAACGAATTGGAGGCGGAAAAATCCGGCAGTGATCTAGTGATGAAAACGAAAGGACGCGCTTACAATTCCATCGCGGTGATGTCGCCTAAAGACGTACTCCAGACTTACCGTAAACGACATCTAGTGATTTTCGGAGAGACAATTCCATTTGTTGATTCGATTCCGTTTTTGAAAAAAATCTACGAACAGCAGGCTGGCGTTGAATTCGGCGGCTCCTTCACACCGGGTGAATCGGTCGACCCGCTGCAGATCCTCGCTAATGGGACGATCATCAGCGCCATACCCACGGTGTGCTTCGAGGACACCGTGGGCCGACTCGTTAGGAAATTCATCCGCCCGGGGCCGCAAGTGATCATTAACGTAACTAACGACGGCTGGTTCAAGGAATCACCAGCAGCGGCCCAGCATTTCGCAAATGCCCGCTTCCGTGCCATCGAATTGCGGCGACCGATGCTGCGTTGCGCTAACAGCGGTGTAAGTGCGGCGCTCGACTCCACCGGCTCAACCGACCACCCTGATACAGGTGCACCGCAGTTACTGGTCGATAAAAAAGGCAGTCATTTCACCCGCGGCTCGCTACTCACCGAGTTGAAAATCCCGCTTCATCCGAGCTTTTCCCTATACGCGGTGATAGGCGACTGGGGCATTCTCGGACTAGTCACGACGGGATTGATTCTGGCAGCCTTCACCAAGAAACCAGGGGAATTTGGCCAAGAGAAAAAACCGTAAAGCTCTACAAAAAAAATCTCAACCGCTATTTAATATTTGAATAAATCCGCGACTCTTTCGATGTTAGTTTGAACCTAACTAGAACACTATTTAACCTAATAAAATAGGCACTCAGTTTTCTTCGGGCCGTTTACTTCGGAGCTGCAGGCGGGCAAGGTGATGATCTTGAGGTTTGAGGGTAGCTCGCCGCCGCCGTTGCGGTGATGGAATCCCGAGCAGTCCCCCATGGCAACATGCATCGCGTGCTCTGGCTTGCGGCGAACTGATAGAGGAAATGTATATCCGTCTCCTTGTTGACCGCTGGCAATTAAAGACACTCGTTAGCGTCAACACCCACTTCGAGCGCACCTAAATGATGGCCCCGTTCGCAGCGGCGATTTACTCGACTTTGAGGTAATCATCAGCTATCGGGTCGCCATCAGATTTGAATTGCGCTGCAATTCGGACCTACAAACACACAAAATGCTTCAGGAACTCATGTCGCGCCAGCAATGTCTGGTGGACACTCACTTCCGCGCTGAGTTGCTTTGAATCTTAAAATTTTAACTGATGATAAAAGCCAAAAACACTGAGATCCGTGGAAGCCGCAAGGCGGAAATACTAGGTTTCATGGTCGGTTGGTTTTTGCGCTGCTGGGCCAAGACGCTACGCTACGAAGTGGAGGACCGCAGCGGCGTCACGGTCCCAGCTAATGCGATGGGCCCCGTCATCTTCGCCCTTTGGCATAACCGGATTTTCACTCTTCCGCCGATCTGGTGGCGGACCGCCGGAAATTCGCGGAAGTCCGTTGTCCTGACCAGTGCAAGCAAAGACGGTGCAATGCTGGCGCGGGCGATGGCCGTGTTCGGTATCGGCGCAGTGCGAGGCTCGTCATCACGGCGGGCGGTGGCGGCCCTGATCGGTATGAAGCGTGCGCTTAAGGACGGGCTCGACGTTTGCATCACCCCCGATGGCCCACGCGGCCCGCGTTACGGATTTCATGCCGGGGTCATCAAACTCGCGGAATCCTCCGGCGTGCCTATAATCCCGATCCACGCAGTTTACTCTTCCGCTTGGCGCTTGAAAACCTGGGACCGCCTCGTCATTCCCAGACCATTTAGCCGCATCACCGTCATTTTTGACGAGATGCTTGTCGTCCCACCCAAGCTTGATGAAGCTGCCTTCGAAACTTACCGCCAGCGGGTCCACGCGATCCTCCTTGCTGGCACAGATGACGCATAAAAAATTCTCCCAATGAACTCACCTCAAATTCTTGATGGAAAAGCTGTCGCCGCCGCAGTGCTCGACGAGTGCCGCGCAGAAACTGCTGAATTATTAGCCCAAGGCATCACACCCGGCCTCGCCGTGGTGCTCGTCGGCAGTGATCCGGCCTCGCAAGTCTATGTCGGCTCCAAAACCCGGACCTGCGCCGAGCTCGGATTCCACTCGTTAAAAATAGAACTTCCCACCGAAACCACGCAGGAAGAACTGCTCCAAGTCGTCAGGGATCTCAATGCAGATCCCGCCATCCACGGCATTCTTGTCCAATCGCCACCGCCCAAGCATATCGACGAAGAAGCTGTCATCTGTGAGATCGACCCGCGCAAAGACGTCGATGGCTTTCACCCTGAAAATGTCGCCAAGCTGGTACTGGAAGACCCCAGCGGTTTCATCCCATGCACACCAGCTGGCTGCATGAAACTGCTCGAAATTTCTGGGATCAACACACACGGAGCCGAAGCCGTCGTCATAGGCCGCAGCATGATCGTCGGCAAGCCAATGGCACTTTTATTAGTCTCAAAAATTTCAAACGCCACGGTTACCATCGCCCACTCTCGCTCCAAGGATTTGCCCGCCATCTGCCGCCGTGCAGACATCCTCGTTGCCGCCGTGGGCCGGCCGGAAATGGTCAAAGCTGACTGGGTGAAACCCGGTGCCGTCGTCATCGACGTAGGCATCAACCGTGTTCCGGATGCCACCAAAAAGTCCGGCTTTCGTCTCACCGGCGACGTCGCCTATCAGGAAGTAGCCCCACTATGTTCCGCCATCACCCCCGTCCCCGGTGGCGTCGGCCCGATGACCATCGCCATGCTGATGAAAAACACCCTGCAAGCCGCGCGCCAGATCGGCCTCTCATCTCACCATCCGGTGCAAAACTAATTTCAGTCGATGTGAGCTAAAATCGTTTTTGCCGTCATTCTGTCCGCCAAGATCACTATTTAGTAACCGTTGCGGCAGCCTCAAGCGCACGACCAAGGATTGGAGACTCGTGGCCTTTTGGATAATGCTTACTCGTAGTTAGGCGCTACCCTCGCTGGGCTGATTTTCCTGGTCAGGGCCATCGACAGCGAATCTTTGTTTGGAATCTTGCATCTTGCCCGCATCCCACCCTTTACAAGCCCTGTGATCCCTGCCACACACCTCGAAATTTAGCCGCCCGGCGGCCTCTTACGAACCTTCTCACGACCATGCCCAAAGACACCTCGATTCGAAAAATTCTCGTCATCGGCTCCGGCCCCATCGTCATCGGCCAAGGCTGCGAATTCGACTATTCCGGCGTCCAAGCATGCAAGGCGCTCAAGGAAGAGGGCTATGAAGTCATCCTAGTGAACTCGAATCCGGCCACGATCATGACCGACCCGGAATTCGCACATCGCACTTACATTGAGCCGATTACCCCTGAAGTCGTAGAGAAAATCATCATCCGTGAGAAACCAGACGCCCTGCTCCCGACTCTCGGTGGCCAGACGGCACTCAACACCTCCATGTCGCTCTACAAGTCCGGCACGCTCGACAAATACGGAGTCAAGATGATCGGCGCAAAGGCCGAGGCCATCGACATGGGCGAAGACCGCCAACTTTTTAAAGAGGCCATGATCCGGATCGGCCTCGACATGCCCCGCTCCGGCATCGCCCACACCATGGAAGAAGCGCGTAAGGTGGCTGAGGAAATCGGCACCTATCCGCTTATTATCCGCCCCGCCTTCACTCTCGGCGGTCAGGGCGGCGGCATCGCTTACAATCGCGAAGAGTTCGAGGAAATCATCCACCGCGGGCTCGATCTTTCCCCGGTTTCCGAGGTCCTCATCGACGAATCGCTGCTCGGCTGGAAAGAGTTTGAAATGGAAGTCATGCGCGACTCCGCCGACAACTGCGTGGTCATTTGCTCCATCGAAAACTTCGACCCATGCGGCGTCCACACTGGAGACTCAATCACTGTAGCGCCGATCCAGACGCTCACGGACCGAGAATACCAGATCATGCGCGACGCCTCATTCGCCGTCATCCGCGAGATCGGCGTGGAGACCGGCGGCTCGAATATCCAGTTCGCCACTTGCCCCAAGAGCGGCCGGATGATCGTCATCGAGATGAATCCACGGGTCTCGCGCTCTTCCGCCCTCGCCTCGAAAGCCACCGGATTCCCTATTGCCAAAATCGCCGCCAAGCTCGCCGTCGGCTACACGCTTGACGAGCTGCCGAATGACATCACTCGCGTCACGCCGGCCTCTTTCGAGCCGACCATCGACTACGTTGTAACCAAAATCCCTCGTTTCACGTTTGAGAAATTTCCTACTGCGAACCCGGTGCTGACCACCTCGATGAAATCTGTCGGCGAGGCAATGTCGATCGGCCGCACCTTCAAAGAGAGCATGCAGAAATGCCTCCGCTCGCTCGAAACCGGTCGTTGGGGCTTCGGCTTCGACAAGAAAGACCCGCAAAACCCCACTCGCGACGAGATTGCCCGCAAGCTCCAAATTCCCAATGCAGAGCGCATTTTCTGGCTGCAAACCGCTTTCGTAAACGGCTGGACCTTGGAGGAAATTTTCGACGCCACCCAGATCGACCCATGGTTCCTCCGCCATCTCCAACAAATCGCGGTCGAAGGAATGGACATTGCCAACCATTCCGGAGAAAAAATCATCGCGGCGATTCCCGAGGCCGAGCGCACTCCAGATCGCATTGCCAAGGAACTCTCCGGTCACATGCGCCGTTGGAAGAAGCTCGGGTTTTCGGACCGCCAGCTCGCCAAAGCATTCGACACAACCGAAGACCACATCCGCGAGGGGCGTAAAAAGTTTGGCATCATCCCCACCTACCGCCTCGTCGATACCTGTGCCGCCGAGTTCGAGGCCTACACGCCCTATTTCTACTCCACCTACGGCGACGAAAACGAAGCCCGCCAGTCGGACAAGAAGAAGATCATCATCCTCGGCGGCGGACCTAACCGCATCGGCCAGGGCATCGAGTTCGACTACTGCTGCGTCCACGCCGCCTTCGCGCTCAAGGAACTCGGCTACGAGACCATCATGGTCAACTCGAACCCCGAGACCGTCTCCACCGACTACGACACCTCCGACAAACTGTTCTTCGAGCCGCTTACGTTAGAAGACGTCCTCAACATTTGCGATCAAGAAAAACCCTACGGCGTCATCGTCCAGTTCGGAGGCCAGACCCCGCTCAACCTCGCAGCCGACCTCGAACGCCACGGTGTCCCAATCATCGGCACCTCCCCAAAATCCATCGAACAAGCGGAAGACCGGAAATTTTTTTCCGCCCTACTCGATAAGCTCAATCTCAAGCAAGCCGAAGCCGGCACCGCGACCAACGAGGAAGAAGCCATCGTCATCGCCAACCGCATCACCTACCCCGTCCTCGTCCGCCCATCCTTCGTCCTCGGCGGCCGCGGCATGATGATCGTTTATAACGATGCAGAACTCTCTCGCTACATGCGCGAGGCCGTCATCGCTTCACCCGAGCGCCCCGTCCTCGTGGACCGCTTCCTCGACAATGCCACCGAAGTGGACGTCGATTGCATCAGCGACGGCGAGACCTCCGTCGTCGGCGCCATCATGGAGCACATCGAGCAAGCCGGCATCCACTCCGGCGACTCCGCCTGCGTCATCCCGTCGTTTTCGCTCTCAGAATCCATCAAAGCAGAAATCACCCGCGCCGCCATCGATCTCGCCCGCGAGCTCAACGTCCGTGGCCTGATGAATATCCAATTCGCCGTGAAAGACGAGCAACTCTACGTCATCGAGGTCAACCCGCGCGCCTCCCGAACCGTGCCATTTGTGAGCAAAGCCACCGGCGTTTCCCTCGCCAAGCTCGCCGCGAAAGTCATGGTCGGCGAGAAACTCGCAGACCTCGGCTACACCCAGACCATCGTGCCGCCCCATTTCTCGGTGAAGGAAGCTGTCTTCCCGTGGAACCGCTTCCCCGGCATCGACATCGTGCTCGGCCCGGAAATGAAATCCACCGGCGAGGTCATGGGCATCGACGCCGACTGGGGCATGGCCTACGCGAAGTCGCAGATCAGCGCCTTCAACCCGCTTCCCACCGAGGGCAATGTCTTCCTCTCCGTCGCAGATCTCGACAAAAATCGTGCTGTGCAAGTCGCTCGCGACCTCTCCGAGCTAGGCTTCAAAATCTTCAGCACCGGCGGTACCCACGCCCGTCTCGTCGCGGAAGGAATCCCGAGCAATCGCCTCTTCAAGCTCGCCGAGCAAGCGCGTCCAAACGTCATCGACATGATGAAGAATCGCGAGATTCACTTCGTCATCAACACCCCGTCCGGCCACGAAGCCCGCGCCGATGAAGTCCAGATCCGCTCCACGGCCATCGCCCAAAAAATTTCCCACGCCACCAACCTCTCGGCCGCAGAAGCCTCGGTGAAGGCGATGCGCTCCCTCAAGACCCTGGAATTCAAGGTCAAGAGTATCCAAGAGTATCACGCTTGAAGAAAAACGATCGATCGAGAGTTCTCAAATTAAGGTCTTCAAAAGACCATTTTTCAGCAACCCGCAAGAGCCCTTTGGGATTGTCCGATCTCGCTCAGGCCATGGCCCGAGCCGTACACGCTTCGGCACACTTCCAAAGTCAAAGCCTCCCTCGCCTGCGTAATGCTAGAAGCTTTCGAAGTCATGGCGTTCAAAGTAAGCGTAGTCCGAAGCGCCATCTGAAGATTCTGGCGGGCGCGTAGCATAGACGTCATAGCTTTGCTGATTATGACCGCTACGAACCACTCTATCTTA
>JANMYL010000068.1:0-2165 GCA_031382045.1 Akkermansiaceae bacterium
GGGATGGCAGCTCTCCTCGCTGCGGTGCGGAGCTCTTCCTCCACTTGCCGCAGTACGCACCGCACCGCATCCGGGAGAGCCGGAGCTGCCGTGGGCGCGAGCAGAGCTTCGCGCACTCCGGAGTGCGGCATGCTCTGCTGCCGCCGTGGGGGATGGATGCTCTGCTCCATGTGGTGCGGAGCTCTTTCTTTTTGCGGTGCGTGACGCGGGAAGAGGCTCCGCACCGCATCCGGCAGAGCCGGAGCTGCCGTGGGCGCGGGCAAAGCTTCGCGCACTCCGGTCACCAATCATCACTGGCTAACAAACGATCCACCGGAAATCCATAAACGGTCTTCACTCGCGCCGAGCTTGAGTGGCGCTCAAACCAAG
Organism: Akkermansiaceae bacterium; assembly: GCA_031382045.1. GTDB lineage: Bacteria > Verrucomicrobiota > Verrucomicrobiia > Verrucomicrobiales > Akkermansiaceae > Luteolibacter. The sequence goes on from JANMYL010000068.1 coordinate 370, forward strand.
CCGCCGAACACCACTCATACTGATTCGGTATCAATACCAACCGATGATGCACCGCATTCGCGTGAACATAGTGCAACCGAGCTAAATGTGATTTCTCCGTCGTGATATGGGTTTCCATGAAATTATGCCAGACTTTCACACCCGGCGTTGCGTCCTGCTGGTTTGCCCATTTTGCCGAAATTGAATGCACTTTTCTTAACATCGCTCTCATTGATTCCGCCCCTTCTCTCGGTGCCTCCGCTATAAAATGATAATGATTGGAAAAAACCGCCCAAGCTTCGACCGCCCAGTTGAATTCGGCAGCAGTCTTTAGCAATAGCCCTTCGAGAAAATCCAAACGATCCTTACCTCGAAATCGATGCACCTTTCCGTAAGTCCCGGCGGTGACCATATAAACTCCATGGTCCGCCAATCGATGCGGTGGTGCGTGCGGCCAATCATTCACGGAAACTAACATGGTTTCTCAATTATCTCGTGACAAGGTGAAAACTGGAGTGCGGCACGCCCTGCTGCCGCCGTGGGGCGGATAGATGCTCTGCTGCATGTGGCGCGGAGCTCTTTCTTTTTGCGGGACGTGAAGGAGGGAAGACGCTCCGCACCTCATCCGGCAGAGCCGGAGCTACCATAGGCGCGAGCAGAGCTTCGCGCACTCCGGAGTGCATCAAGAGACCGACTGAGCACATGCCCCGACGGCCGAACTGAACAATTCAAGATAACTGCGATTTAATTCGCGATCTGCAATTAAGCGGACAACTGCTGCCCTCCTCCCCCGCATGAAAACATAAACTTTCGCTCGGTCTTCAGGCTGTGATTTAATCCTCTCAGCGGCGGAAGGCTGGGCGGATAGAGGGTTTGACGGTGCTGGATGCGGTGGGTTCTTGAGGCGCGGAGGAGCGCCTGTCCGCCTTGTTTGAAGTGGAGCTAGAAGCTTTGTCTGAGACGGGGATGGCGTCTACGGGAGGCAAGACGCCGGGGCCGTCGGCGAATTCACGGGCTTTGTTGGAGACTTTATAACGAGCATCCATGTCGGCTTGGACTGCGTCGAGCGAGCGATCATTTTTCACAATAGAGGGTTGGATAAAGACCATCAACTCGCTGCTGTCCTCTTTTGTGGTATTGGTCGAAAAGAGCCTGCCTAGGTAGGGGATGTCACTCAGAATGGGGATGCCACTTTTTTCCTCACCGTCTCTTCGGACAATCAAGCCACCGAGCACGATGGTGTTATTATTAGGAACTGTGGCGGTGGTCACAATTGTTCGGGTGGAAATTTTTGGAACGGTGAGGTTACCGCCGTTGGTTCCTGCCCCTTCGATGGTCTGAGTTCCGTTTTGCTCATCGTTGTTCAGGTAGATTTGCATGGTGATTTCATTGTCGGAGTTGACCAGTGGGATGACATCGAGTTTGAGGACGACTTCTTGATACTGGATGCTGGTACCGCTGTTGTAATTACCACCGCTGGTGCCGCCTTGGGTCGGAATGGCGATGCGCTCGCCACTGGTGATCGTGCCTTTTTGGTTATTGGAAGTGAAAATACTCGGCCGGGAGAGGACTGTGAAATCTGATCTTGATTGGACAGCCCTCAAGAAGACGCTGAGATCACCGATTTGGCCATAGGCACGCAGGCCGCTACCTGAGGAAAGAGAACCTGGATTGAACTCATTCTGCGCGGGAGTCCCCGGAATTGGTGGGATGTAGCCCGGGAGGCCGGGGGTTCCGATACCTGGAGTTCCGGGAATTTCTGGAATAAACTTATTGAGAATAGGAAAGGCAGGCAAAAATCCACCACCGCCGCGACT
>JANMYL010000269.1:0-14399 GCA_031382045.1 Akkermansiaceae bacterium
CAAATTGCCGCCCGGTATGCGGAGTTTCCTCGCAGGTGTCAGGGAAGGGCAAATGTGATCACTATTTTGTCAATATTTGCACCCTGACCCCCTTTTCTCCAATATTTGCACCCTGACCCCCTTTTCTCCTCCACCCACACCCGGGGCGGGTGTGCTCTCCGAGATGAATTCGATGTCGCGGGTGAATTCGTAGCCTGCAGTGACATCAAAATTACAGAAGATGATTTTATGATCAATCGCCTGTTTGTCTGTCAGATCCGGGCATCTCATTCGAATGGGGTGTGCAAGGAGCGAGAGGCCTCTGCAACTGTCTGGCGAGAGACGCGCCAGCCACCTTGCTCTCCACTAACTTGCCCCCGCACAATCGCGAGCTTGAAACTTAGTGAGTCAGCAGCCAGAAGTCCGCCTATGAATTTCGATTTTGACTCCCTGATCCCCCGCCGCACCACGGGCTGCATTAAATACGACCGCCGCCCCGAGCTCGATCCATTTTGGGTCGCTGACATGGATTTCGCCTCCGCCCCCGCCATCCTTGGCGCGCTGCACCAGCGTGTGGACCACGGCATCTTCGGCTACGCACAGCCGCACGACGGCTTGAATCAGGCCGTCATCACTTACCTGCGCGAGCGCCGCAACGCAGCCGTGCCGCTGGAGCAAATCATCCACCTCGGCGGACTCGTTCCCGCGCTCTCCCTGGCGGCCCGCGCGTTCTGCCAATCCGGCGACGCGGTCATGACCTGCACCCCGGTCTATCCACCGTTCGTAGGCGTCCATCACGACGCGCATGTCTCACTCATCACCGTGGATCACACAATGGTCGATGGTCGATGGAGCTTCGATTGGAAAGCTATGGAAAACTCCGTCACCCCGGAGACGAAGGTTTTCCTTCTTTGCAATCCGCAAAACCCACTTGGCCACGTTTTCTCCGCTGCCGAAGTCACGAAGCTCGCACATTTCTGTGAGACCCATGACCTCGTGCTTGTCTCGGACGAAATCCACTGTGACCTTATTTTTGACGAGGCAGCCACTCCGCATTTCTCCGCGCTCAACCTCCCAGAAAACCTCGCCAAGCGCACTATCACGCTGCTTGCTCCGAGCAAGACTTGGAACATCGCTGGCCTTGGTTATGCCTTTGCCGTTATCCCGGACGACAGCATCCGGCGCAAGTTCTGCAACACCCGCGGCCACACTCTTTCCGAGATCAACGCCCTCGCATACTACGCCGCCGAGGCCGCCTATCGTTATGGCGAACCTTGGCGCTTGGAAGTGATAGATTATCTAAAAACCAACCGTGACATCCTCGTCGATTTCATCACCACTCGCTGCCCCGGCTTGTCCGTGAGCGCTGGCCAAGCCACCTATCTTGCATGGATCGACGCACGCGGCATGGGTGTCGAAAACCCTGCGCAGCACTTCGAGAAAAAGGCCGGGCTCTTTCTATCCGACGGCGCCTATTTCGGCTGGCCTGGCTGGATTCGCTTCAACTTCGGCTGCCCACGCGCAAGAATGCTGGAAGGCTTGGAAAAAATAGCCGCCGCGCTGTGAGTTAGAGTGTGCGCTCTTCATCTGCGGGTAAATTTATACTAACAGCACTGGGTAGCACGCTGTTAAAAGCGGACGGGCGGGTAGCGGCGGATAGGTCGATTTCAAAGGACGTGGAACGGTTCAATAAGCCAAGCTCCCACCGAAATCCGGAGTGATACCGGCGTTCACTTCCTTCGTCCACCGGTCAAGGCGCTCGCCGCCCATTTCCCAAAACTTCCGGCAAAGCTCGAAATATAGCAGCACTGGCTCGCGCTGGTTCTTTTCCAACAGCTCTTTAGCGAGACTCATGTTGGGACCGAATGAGTCGAGCTGCGGCGAGCCCGAAGTCGCGCCAGCTTTTAACAGAAATTCCGATGCCAGCTTGAGGTCACCTTGCTTCAAGGCGATCCGGCCCAGCACGTTGTTGCCGTGATGGATGGCATTTCCATAGTTCCAATCTTTCGGAAAACGCGCAGCGGCTTTCAATAATTCGTTGGCATAGAGGGAGGCCTTCTCGAATTCCCCCGCTTTGAACGCCGCCTTCGCGAGCTTGTCCAGCCGGTAGAACTTGAAGACGTCCTCCTGTTCCGCAGCTTGGGCTTTCTCGAATGCGACGAGCGCCTTAGCGGCGGAGTCCGCTTCGGATCGCAGCGAGTATAACTGCCCGAGCTGGTCCGGCCATTGCGGATCGTTAGGTGCGAGATTCGCGGCTTTCTTCAGCCACTCTACGGCTAGCTTATTATCCGAGAGAATCAGGAATTTCGCTGCGTTACCGAGTATCGCGGCGCTTTGGGGATGAGCCTCGATTTGCTCCAGCCAGAGTTTTTTCACCTCCTGATGTCTGGCGGGATCCAAGATGGCATTGATCCCCGCGTAGGGCAGGCCGAGAATGACGGCTTCGGGATGGTTCTTGATGATCCATAAAACATGACCGAGCTGCTTGCTCCTCGCCTCGTCCGATTTCGGCCGTTTTCCGAAATAATACCCCAACAGTTTCGTACGCGATGATAGATCGTCGGCTTGCTTGGCCACCGTCGCTTCCAACTCTTCAGCTTCTTTCGCACCCAGCTCATGCCCGGCTATTGCGTCAGCGTAGGGATCGGGCTGTGGCGGCCCGCCGAGGCATGCGCTCGTCAGAAAATGGGTGGTCATGAGAATTGCTAGCAAGGATTTCATCGGAATAAGGTCATATCGCTATCGGCAGGAGTGCCTCTCCACAAGATCTGATTGGATCTGGACGGCCTGTCCTTGCCGTCTTGGAAATGTGCGACTACAAGCCTGACGTGGAACCGATCCGCTACTTCAACCGTCATTCGCAGACTCTCGAAACCGAACAAGTTTATGGCGAGGGATTCTTACGCTGGACTTACGGGCATCCGCTCGGAGCGATCTCGCTGAACGCATTCGTGAAACGTCCGTTTTTTTCGAAATGGTATGGCCGCCGGATGAGCACGCCGGAATCTGCATCCCGGGTGGCGCCGTTCATCGCTCAATACGGTCTTGATCCCGCGGATTTCTTGGAAGCCGCGGATTCTTACGGCAGCTTCAATGAATTTTTCTATCGGAAACTCAAGCCCGCCGCGCGACCGGTCGATGCGGACGAGGACAGCGTGGTATTCCCAGCGGACGGGCGGCATCTCGGGTTCGAGCAGGCTTCGGAAATCGGGGGAGTTTTCGTCAAAGGCCAGAAATTCGACCTGTCCGCGCTGCTTGGCGACCGGGAACTCGCGGCACGCTATGCGGACGGCGCGCTGATTCTCTCACGACTTTGCCCGGTGGATTACCATCGTTTCCATTTCCCCGTTGCGGGTATTCCCGGCGAAACGCGCGCGATCGAGGGACCACTATTTTCCGTGTCTCCCATCGCCCTGCGGCAGCGCCTCGCCTATTTGTGGACGAATAAGCGGACGATCACCAAGCTCAAGACCGAGCGCTTCGGCACGGTGCTTTGCCTAGAAATCGGCGCGACATGCGTGGGCACGATCCGCCAGACATTCACGCCCGGGCAGCAGGTGGCAAAGGGCGCGGAGAAGGGTTATTTCGCCTTTGGCGGTTCTTCCACGCTCACCCTTTTCGAGTCGGGAGTGCTGCGGTTAGAGGCGGATCTTTTAGAAAATTCGCACCAGCAAATCGAACTCTACGCCCGCATCGGTAGCCGCATGGGCCGCTCCAAATAAGGGAACCCAAAAAATTTCATTCAAGCAGATGCAGAATCCCCTTAAAACTCTGAAGGAACACGCCATGGAAGCGCTCAAACCGGCACTGGAAGGCCAGCTCTCCCCTGCCGAGCGAATCGCGCTGTATCAGAGGTTTTTAAAAATCGAAGAGCACCGCATCCAACTCCAGCACCGCGCCGGGGCCGGGGGGCTCCAAATCGCACACGCTCGCGCCTCACTTCTGGACATTGTTCTCAGCTCCATTCTCGAAGCCTCGCTCCGCGCCAGCCAGGGAAAAATGCTGCCCATCGCCCTCGTGGCCACTGGTGGCTACGGCCGGGGCATACTCAATCCGCGCTCAGACATCGATATCCTATTTCTCCTACCACGCGCCTCCACCAAGCTACCACCTCAGCTCCAAGAACTCGTCCAAAACGTGCTTTACCTCCTCTGGGACGTTGGATTCAAAGTCGGCCACGCCTGCCGCTCGATCCCGGAGTGCATCGAACAAGCCAAGGCGGACCAGGAAAATAAGACATCGCTCATGGACGCCCGCCTGATCGCCGGCGACGAGGCACTATTCAATCAATTCCAATCCCGCTTCGCCAAAGAGTGCGTTAGCAAAGGTCAAACCGAATTTTTTGACCTCCGCCGGAAAGACCTTCGCAGCCGTCACGAAAAATACTCCCGCACCGTTTTCCTCCAAGAGCCTAACGTCAAAGAAAGCTGCGGCGGCATGCGCGACTATCATAACATCGAGTGGGTCGCCCGCGTCAAAACTGGCAGCGCGAAACTCCAAGAACTGGTGGAAAAAAAACTACTCACCGCCTCTGCTTTGAAGGAAATCGAGGAAGCTTACGATTTCCTCCATCACGTCCGTAACGAGCTTCACTATCACACTGGCAGAGCCACCGACCAACTCACGCTCCAGCTTCAGGGCGTGGTCGCGACAGCGTTTAACTACCCGCAGCGCAACATCCTGCGCAGCACGGAAGCCTTCATGCGCGACTACTACCGCCACACGCGCCACCTCTATCAACATGCGACTTCGCTGATGGAAGCCTTCCAGATCGAGGAAGAATTCCGCGCCGAGTCCAGCATCCGCTCATTCCTCACATTCCGCAAAAAAAATAGGGAGGAATTCGACGGCTTTATCGCTCGGGATGGCCGGCTCTTCCCCGCCAATCAGGATATTTTCAAAGATGACCCGCAGCGTCTTATGCGGCTTTTCCAGCATTGCCAAGTCCGCGACCTCGAACTCAGCCCACAGATCCGCCGCCTCATCGCCAGCCATTGGGAAGACATCGACCGCCCATTCCGTTATTCAAAAACCAACCGCGAAGTCTTCCAAGCCATTCTCGAACGCAAGGGCGACGTGGCGCGCACTCTGCGCCTGATGCATCGCATCGGTTTCCTAGGTCGCTACTTGCCGGAATTCGGTGCGCTCGACTGCCTCGTCCAGCACGAATTCTTCCACCGCTACACGGCAGACGAGCACACGCTCCGCTGCGTGGAGCAGCTCGACCAACTCATCGCCGAGACCCACCCACGGCGAGAAATCTATCGGCGGTTATTCCTAGAAATCCAGGATTCCTACGCCCTCTATCTGGCGGTCATCCTCCACGACACCGGCCGCGCGGAAAACGTCCGCGAACACATCGACGGCTCCGCCATGCTTGCCGCGCGACTTTGCAACCGCCTGCAAATCCATGGTGCCCGCCGCTCGTTGATCATGTTTTTAGTCGATAATCACCTGAGTTTCTGGCGCACCGCCACCACTCGGAATCTCGACGATCCAGAGGTCATCGCCGAGTTTGCGAACGTCGTAAAAACTCCGTCCAATCTCGATGCACTGTTCCTCTTCACCTTTGCCGATTCCAACGCCACCTCGCCTGAAGGCTGGACCGGTTGGAAGGAAAGCCTGATGCTCCAGCTCCACAGCGCCACCCGCATTTTCCTCGAAGGAGGCCGCGAGAAATACTCGCAAAAGCTCGACTCCGACCGCCTCGCCCTGCGGGACCAAGTCCTCGGCATCATGCGCGAAGATTACCACCCAGACATCCACCGCCACTTCGAGCGGATGCCGGACTCCGCCTTCCACTTTCGGCAAGCCGCCCACATCGTCACGCAGGTCCGCACCGTCCGCCATTTCCTCCAGCGGGAGGCCGATACGTCGATTCCCCTCGCCTCTTGCATCAAGTGGATCGACCACACCGACAAGGGCTACAGCGAGCTGGTGCTCGCCACCCGCGACAAGCCCTTGTTGTTGGAGAAAATTTGCTGCGCCCTCGCTTCCGAGCAAATCAATATTCTATCTGCCGACTTCTTCACCCGCACCGACAAAATCGTCGTTAACATCTTCCGCGTCTGCACCACCAACTTCGAGCCCGTCTCCGCGGCATCCACCCGCAAGCGCGTCCTCGACACCTTCGAGGCCATCCTCGTGGCTGAGAGTTACGACCCCGAGAAATTCCTTCGCCGTAAGGTCAACTTCCTCAAACCCCGCTCGGACCACGGCATCACCGTGCCGGTCCGCGCCTTCGTCAGCAACAATCTGCACCCCACCTGCACCACTGTTGAAATCCAAGGACTCGATCGCATCGGGCTGCTGCACGACCTTTTCCACAGCATCAATCAACACGGCTTAAGCACCGCCCACGCGAGAATTTGCACCGAGAAGGGCGTGGCCATGGACACTCTCTACATCACGACAGCGACCGGAGAAAAAATCGAAAATCAGGAACTTCTCAAGCAGCTTGAAGGGGAATTCTCTGCCCTCGTCGCCCGCCCGGAAATTCCGGGTTGACGACTGCTTCAGTTGGATTCGCGGCCCTTGCGTCGTGTGGACCGCCCTGCTGCGGCCATGACGCCCAGCAGCAAGCAGAGGAGAATCGCCAGCCAGGGCAAACCCGCGCCACTGCGCTTCAGGTCGAGCGTGATCGACATCGGTCGCTGGCCGTCCACTTGCACACTGCGGCCGAAGGTAAGCACGGTGCCACGCTCAGGCAGCGTGACGTCCAGCGCGACTGGCGCGGGCTCGGCGGCAAGTTGCTGGGTGACGATGCGGTTCGCAATTTCCTTGAGCGCGGCATTTTCGTCGGAGGTGTTGCCTTCGAGGAAACGGTCGAACAGTTTGGGATCGAAGTTATAACCACCTCGCAGGACAGGGTTAGCCTCGGCAGCACGATCGAGCTGGGCGTTGTCCGCTTGCGCGACGGCACCCCGGTTATCAATCGCGAGCTTCTGGCGGCGGGTATTAAGACCGAGGACGGCTTGCTGCGTCTTGAGCTGGCGAAGCTGGACGCGGGCATCCTCTCCAGACGCCGCGTCCAGTTGGCCGTTACGGACGGCGTTGCTAAGGGCGTTACTGGCCTTTTCCTGATCGCCTGCCGCCAGCCAAGAATTCGCCTGATCGAGCAAGGCGACGGCACTCTTCGAATCACTTTGCTTCTTGCTCGCAACGAATGACTGATAGTCCTCCAGCCCGAACTTACCCATCGCAGCTTGTTGCTTCAGATCGAAGTCGCCGCCGTGGTCCACGATTTGCCAGCCTTCCGGAACGAGCACGCGCCAAGTGAGGTTTTCCATCGGCACGTTGAGCACCGGGCCCTCGAGGCGTTTTCCCTTGGTGGTGCCAGCCGAATAAACGAAGCGAACGGTGGCCGGGCGTCCCACTTCGGGCGATGGGAAAACGTAGAACAACCACTCATCGCCCTCGCGGACCAGCGTCGCGCCCTCGTCATTGACCAGCACGTTAAAGAGCGCTGACTCCTTGGGCAGTTTCAAGCGCAAGGTGCCTTTACCGATGACTTGCATCTTGAGGTCCACGGCGGTGAGCGCATCGCCGTGGGGCGACATCAACGTCGTGAGATCACCCGCAGACACCCGGAGTTTTTGCAAATCTGCGAGTTGATGGCGTTTTAAAATAACCGGCAGCGGACCTTCAGGATCGGCGACACGAAAGGCCATCAACGGAGCGACATTTCCAGCAGACTGACCGAGTGTGGACTGGACGACGGCCCAATCCGCGCGCTGCCAACCGCGAGGCAAATTTCCGGATTCCAGCTCCAAACGTCCGCCCGCGCGGACTGCGGCGAAATAGACCAACTGCCGGACCTGCTCCAGCACGATGGGTTCGATCAGCTCGCTGCCGCCGTCTTTACTGGCACGCTGGTATTCCAGCTCCACGCGGGTTTCCCCGGCGACACCGCGTTGGAAGCGGATTTCCCACAGACCCGGCTCGCCCTCGACTGGAACCAGATCGGCCACGGCTGCACCATTCGCCCGCACCGTGGCGGCCGCGGTGGCATCGAGGCCGGGAATGCGGATGCGGAGTGACTTGAGCGCGGAGTTTTCAATCTTATAACCGATCATGATGCGGGTGAGCATCTGCCCCTCGCGCAGGGTGGACTCGTGGAAAACCTGCGCGGTGACCCAGGGATCGAGGCGGCTTATCGTGAGGGCGAGCGACCAATCGCTCTGCAGCAAGCGATACGCCAGCGCGCCGGGGCGGGTGGCCGCGCGGGCGGATTCTTTCGGCGCGTCCGCAAGCGCTCGTGGATCGAGCTGAGAGACATTTTTCCGCTCCATCGCGCGGACTTGCAAGCCGCGCTCCGGGACTACGGTAAGCACGCCGGTTTCGCGCGAGGCATCGAGTAGAGACAGTCGCGGCACCTGCCATTTTTCCTGCGCACCGGGCGGACGACCGCTCAGGGTGAGATTGAAATCGCGCTTGCCCATGGTCTTGCCGGTGAGGTGCAAGGTGACCACTCGCTTGCCATCGGTTTTACCTTCGGTCCAATGGCTCAAGCCCTCGCCAGTCGCAGTTTCGATTTCCAAGCCTTCCGGCACTTCGACTGCCAAGCGGAAAACTCCGGAGCGCGTGATCGTGACCGAGAGATCGGTGGATACGACCAGCCGATCATCTCCCAGCGAAACAAGCTGCCACGACTCCGCCCGCAATTCCGGGGCGACTGAGGCGACTTTCACCTGAGCCACCACCTTGCCCGCGCCATAACGGAACGCGTGCTGGAGCAGTGCAAGCGGATTTCCTTCCTTATCACGAGGCAGTAAGTTGCCATTGAAATCTTCAGGATTCACGCGCGAAAGCCCCTGCACGCTCACCGATTCCGGCTGCGCGTCCTCGCCGAAAGCCAGTGCCAGGAATCCCACTTCGCCAGCAGATCCCATCACCCGGACCGGCGCGAGATCCAGATCCATCGGCAAGGCCCCGGCACCGCGCTGGGTCTCGACAGTGAAAGCGAAGGCCTGATCCTGCGCAGGCTCGACCGGCACGCGCAGCTCAAGTTTTTCTGGGTCAAATCGCCACGAACCGACTGGGCCATCGATCACATCACTCACGGTGAAACCCTCGGGCACCGTGATTACCAGTGCGGAAACGCGCCCCTGCGCCGGACGGATCGAGACCCGGTGGCGGCCATTGACCACGCCGGGTCCGGGTAGATAGAGATTGGAAACCTCGGCAAAAAACTTGGTTTCTTCGGTGCCCACATCGCGTTGTTTTGGGCGGGCTTGAATCGTCACAAGATCGCCGAGGCCGAGCACCATGACCGCACCGCTTTCATTGGGTTTCAGACCTTCAAGAGCGCTAATCCTAGCGGCTCCGGGCGAGAAAAACTCCCAGCCACTTTGATCCCAGCGCAGCGTCACTTGCCGCAACGCTGCGGGGCCACCGGGGAGCTTCCAGCCTTTTCCGGGATCGTCGAGCGGCATTTCAAATACAGCCTTGCCAGTCAAGCGACCCGCCGTTTCGGCGACGATGAGATAGGAAGTCTCCTCTTCGACAAAGGCCTTCGTCACCCGCAAGCCCGCACCATCAAATCCACTGAGCGCCGCCGGGGCATTCAGCAAAAGGAAGCGATCGCCAATCTCAGCTCGCACGGTCACGTCCAGCGTTCCTCGCAGACGGCCATCGCGGATTTGCCAGTCGTGGATCATAGATTCCGCAGGCTTGAGGCCCGGGATCTCTGCCGCGCGGGCGTCGGTGAAACATAAACCAACGACCAGCAGCACCGTAGCTACAGTTTCCACCAATTTGGTTTTGCGATCACGAAATGCTTGGAAAATCTGGGGCAGCCACCATGCAAAACTGATCAGTGCGACGACTCCGAAAAATAGACTAGAGCCGCCACGGATGGATAGAAACGAAGCCGCCGCCATCGCCAGTCCGCAAGCTTTCCACCAGCGGTCGCGGCACAAGCAGCCACGGAGGATCATCGCCACGCCGAGGAGTAAAACCAGCCACATCCCCCACCCGGCGCGCGCTTGCCATGAAGGGAAATTGCCGATTTCTACGGCAATTTCGCTGCCCGCTGCCACCACCGGCGCAGCGTACTCGAGCACCGCAGTACTCGCGCGGCTGGTCGCAGCCGCCAACAGGCCGAGTCCCACCGCCGTAGCGATAAATGCCAAGCCCAACAACAGCGCGAAGACGCGGCGAACTCCGGTGGCTTTGCCATAGCCCAGCGCCAGCGCCGCGAGTCCCAACAAAATCAATCCACCAAGCATCCCAGAATGCCGGCCCAGCCACTCCCAACCGCTTTCCGCGAGAACGGGCCGCGTGAGCTCCGCCGTGCCGCCGCGTGGTATGAGTTGTATGCCTTCGTCGCCAGTGATTTTCCACTCGCCGATGACGACGGGCGCGGCCAAGCGTGGCGCAGCAAGGTATGGCCGCCTCGGATTTTCAGCGCGGGCACCGTAGCGCAAGGTGACTTCCACCGCTTTATTCGGATCGGTCTGCGCTGGCAGCGGCACCAGGGTTTCACTTCCGTCGGCGCGGGCGTTCACCGCTTCACCATCGACCTTGGCTTCCCATAATGCAGCACCTTCCGGCAGCGTCGCCCGCAAGGCGCTGCGGCCGCGGGATTTCACAAAAAAGCGGGCATCGGTCACCCACTGACCATCGCGCGAGATCTGGCTGGATAATTTGAGGAAATCGACAACTTGTTCGATCGTTTCACCCGGATTGAACCACTCGATTTTCATCCCTATCTTGAAATCGCGGGCAGTGTATTGCCACGCCGCAAGCGTCGGCGCGGCGCTGAGTAAGCGAAACTCTGCGGGCAGTTCGCTGGGGTCTATCGCGAGCAAAGGGCCTTGGCTCACGGGGGGCGCGAGTTTCACTTGGAGCGGGCTGACCACTTGGACGTAGCCACGCTCCGCCTGCACATCCAGCGGGCGCACCTCGCCGGGCGTGAGCTCGCCGCCGCGGGCGCTCATGGGCTGCTCGAAGGTGAGTAGCACCGTGCCGGTGCCCAGGACTGGGCGAGATAGCGGGACGATCACCGTGTTTCCATCTCGCCGCCAATCTCGGCCGACGTTTTGCCCGGTGACGTCGATGTTGCCTATGCCTGCGGGCACGGAAATTTTCCACTCGGTGGCGGGCGCGCCGACGACGAAGTAATTGATCAAGACACTGCCGTAAGCCGCGCCAGCCTTGAGCGAGTAGAGATGAAACACGTCAGCCTGCACGCTTTGGCCCAGGGCCTCGACAGTGAGATCGACTTGCCACAGGCCGTCACGCAGCCGGAAGGCCTGTTGCAAACCGGCGGTTTTCTTTGGGAAAAAAGTGACCGGGATCTCAGCCACACCGTTGGTTTTCCCAGCGACCAATCGGAAGCCAGCCGCCGCGACAGCCCCGAGATAACCGCGCCGAGATTTCACACCAGGGAAGCCGAGTGCTTGAAGTTCCCACGCGCCTGCTTTCGCTGCTTCGTTCTTTTCCAGTCGCACGCTGACGAGCTGTCGGTTCATCACCGCTTTTTTAAAAATGATCTTGAGGCGGCGTTTCCCGTCCTTCACCTCGCTGGCCACCGCGTAGTCTGCCACCTCCACACCCGTGACGGACGCTACCGCATGGTCCGCAGGAATCTCTAACTCCCACTCGCGCAAGGGAGCTTCGCGGATGTCGAGCTCCAGGTCTGAGGACACCCGGCGATCCGTCTCGGCGAGCTCGTAAACGGTGACCTCCGTCACTCCAACTTCTGGCAGAACTTGGTCTGCTTGGATGGTATAGCCGTAATCTGACGAGGGAAATCGATAGACGAAAACCTGCCGCAGCGACTCATCCACGCCGCCGGGAAATTGACTGGGGGCGAGCTGGATCAGGCCCATCGCCTCAGCCACCTCGATCCTGACCGCGCCTTCGTTAGCCACCCGCAGCCAGCCGCTGTGACGCAATGCGCCGCCGGGAATCATCCGCAGCGCAGCCGCCCTCACTGGGAATCCGCCAAGCGCCGCCTGCGCCTCGATGACGATCCGGCCGCTGCCCTCGATGGGGCGGCTCAATTTCACGTCCAAGCGACGCTTGCCGTTTTCCTCCGTGACCGACCACCCGAGCACTGGCTCGCCCGTCACCGCTAGCACCTCGCCCGGGCCGTCGAGCGCGAGTGATAAGTTCGCGAGCTTCCCTTGCAGCACCCGCAGATCCACGGTCGTAAGTTGCCGCACCAAGCCGCTACCGATGCGGACATCGGTGGATTCCGTGCTGGAGAAGAACAACGCGCCGTCTGCCACGGTGCCCGCAGCGCGCCAAGCCATCGCGGCGCTGCCGTTCGCAGGGAGGAAGCCCTTCCACGCCGTGCCGTCGCGTTGCGGCACGACCGCCAGCGCGCGATCAAATGTCACAGCCTCGCCGAGACTTTCGATTTTTACCGGCACAACGACGCCGGATGGCAGGTAGAATTCGAGTTTCCGCCAATCTCCAGCGCGGGTGACGGGGACGACGAAATCCACCTCGACAGGGAATTCACCGGCTCGTTCGGCCACGAGATCGTAGCTTTGCTTGCGGTTGTCTGTCCGAAGCATCACATGCCAGCCATTTCCAGAGACGCCAGCTGACAAGGCCGCGCCGCCAGCGAGCAATTGCACGGCCGAGCCTTTTGCCGCAGCCTTCGCGCTGGCCGTGAGCTTGAGAGAAATACTGTTGCCGTCGGCGGCGAGCCGACCGCTCATCGCGGTGCCGGTGAGTCGGATCCCGCGGGCGTCGTTGCCGGCGAGCAGCGTAGCGAGCTCAAGCTTAGCAGAGCTAGAGCCCAGGAATTTACGGTTGTTGGAGTTCTCCACCGCCACGAGGCCTTCCGCTTTCTCCACGAGCAACTCGACTCCGGTATCGGGAGTCAGCGAGATGGCCATGGCAAATCCAGTCGCCAATCCGGGAGCCGGCAGCAAAGGGATGATGGGCCGGGCTTCGATCTTGAGCCGGGTTTTCACATGAAGACGCAATTGCTTGCGATCAAGAGCGACCGGGCGCACGTCGAGAAATCGCGTGCCGTCCTCGGCGATGCGCACCGACCAGTCGCGTAGGCCTTCGCCGGTCGCAGAAATGATTTCGCCCGCGCCGTTCAAGCCAAGCGTGAGAGTTTCGGATTTCCCCTGATGGATTTTAAAATCGATTTCCTGCTCGCTGGTGACCTCCTCCATCCCGACTTGGATTTTCACGTCGGCAGTGGCGGAGAAAAACAGCGGCGCTTCTTTGGGTGCCTTGGCGAGCGGGACGAGGATGACGCGCTCGTCGGGCTCTTGGGCGAAGACGAGGGCGATAAGGAGTGTGGACACTCCCGTCCACACCAAGACGGGACAGGAGAGACCCTGCTTCTTATGGAATCGCTGCGCGATGCGGTTGATGATCGTTTTCATGGGGGATTGGCGATCAATTGAGCTTTATTTCAATCCATCGATCACGCGCAGCATGTCCGCGACACGTGGGCTGCTGCCGTAGAATTGCCTCACCTGCGAGGTCGGGCCGGTGAGTTGTTTGAAGTCGATGGCGTCTGCCAGCGGGCCGCCTTGAAGTTTTTCTGCGGCGAGCAGCGAGAGTCCCGCGAGCTGCATGGAGGGCGTGGCGCGGTCGAAGGCGGTGGCCTGGGACTCGTGGGGAATCGTCCAGTTGCGTTCAACCATTTCCTGGCGAGCTGCATCGCGGAAACGGACACCGACCTCGCCAATCTCGCCAGTGCCCTCGGCAAGCAGCTCGACTTGATAGAGGGCGACGCCGGCTTCCTCGGCGGCGAGTTCGGCGGCGTCCACGGCATCGTTGCGGAAGTCCTCAGTTTCCAGACGGTCTTTTTCGAAGCCGATAAGTTTGTATTTCCCGACGCGCTGCGGATTGAAGCTCACCTGGACTTTGACGTTCTCGGCAGCGGGGCGGAACGCACCGGCGAGCTGGCGGGCGAAGCTGTCGCTTTTGTCGTCGCTGACGATGTAATAGCGGCCATTGCCGTTGCGGGCGAGCTCACTGAGCAGGCGGTCGTTCAAGCCGTCTGCGCCGATCCCGGCGATGTCGAAGGCGAGGCCTTTTTGGCGGAACGATTTCACCTGCTCGGCGAGGCGGTCCGGGTTGGCATCGCCGAGATTGGCCGCGCCGTCGGTGAAGAGGACGATGCGGTTCTGGGCACCTGCGAGTTGGTGGCGCTCGGCCAATTGTCCGCCGAGTTTCAGGGCTTCCTCCAAATTTGTCCCACCTTCGCTGGCGGTTTGGTTGACGAGTTCGGCGAGCTTCGTGGCTTGGTCACCGGTCATGCCATCCGCCAGTAAATGCGGGCTGCGGGAAAACCCGATGACCGTGACGAGGTCGGCTTGGGTGAGTAGGACGCCGAGTTGGGCGAGGGCGTATTCCATGGCGGCACGGCGGTCCTCGCGGACCATTGAGCCGGATTGATCGACCAACAACGTGAGGCGAAGCGGCTGCACTGCGCTGCG
>JANMYL010000275.1:0-2683 GCA_031382045.1 Akkermansiaceae bacterium
TCGATTAAACTCCACCTACCATTCATGAAAAATTATCCATCCTATTCGCGGCGCTCGCTCCTCAAGCTTCTGGGCACCACTGCCGCAAGCGCCCCGTTTGTCACAAGCAATCTCTTCGCTCGTCCAGCACTCACTACCCTGCGCCACGCCAGTTTTGGAGCAGGTGGCATGGCATGGTCCGACCTAACGCAAATCGCAAATTGCAAGAACGTCGAAATCGTCGCTATCTGTGATGTGGACCTCGCTCAAACCGTGGAGGCACGGAAACAATTCCCGAAAGCACGCTTCTATCAGGACTGGCGTGAGCTGCTCGACAAAGAGGCTAAAAACATCGACTCCGTCAATATCTCCACTCCCGATCACATGCATGCCCCCATGGGCATCAGCGCCATGCAGCTCGGTAAGCATATTTATGGTCAAAAACCCCTCGCCCACAATCTGCATGAAGTCCGCCGGATGACCGAGTTGGCAAAACGTGAGAATCTCGTCACGCAAATGGGCATCCAGCTTCACTCGTCGGCCTATTACCGCATGGCCGCACAACTCATGAAAGATCGCGCCATTGGCAAGATCAAAGAAATTCATTCCTGGTCATCCAAGACGTGGGGTGACAAATCCCCTCGCCCCGATAAAACAGATGCCGTGCCCGCTGATTTAGACTGGGACAAATGGCTCGGCGTTTGCGCCGAGCGACCCTTCATCGGCGAGGAATACTATCACCCCGGGAACTGGCGCAAGCGTTTGGATTTCGGCACGGGTACCCTCGGCGACATGGGGTGCCACATTCTGGACCCGCTATTTGAAGGACTTGGTCTCACCGCCCCGATTTCCGTCCGCTCCGAAGGACCAGCCCCTAATGCTTGGAATTGGGCGGTGGACGGGAAAGTCATTTATACTTTCTCTGGCAACCCGATGACTGAGGCTAACACCCTACAACTCACTTGGTATGACGGCGAAGCTAGACCGCCCGCCGACGTCATCGCTCTGCTCGGTGGCGCGGAATTCCCCGATCAAGGATCGATTCTAATCGGCACCGATGGTGTGCTCGTGCTGCCTCATGGCAGCCGCCCTGCGCTATTTCCCGTGGAAAAATTTAAGGACCACGCATTGCCACGCGTCAAGGGACTCAATCACTGGGAACTATTCGTCGAAGCGTGCCGAGGCAATGGAGAAACCAACGCTGATTTCGCTTACGCAGGCCCACTGACAGAAGCGATCCTGCTGGGTGGCATCGCATCACGATTCCCAAAAACCACGCTCACGTGGAACAGCCCGGAGCTGAAATTTGATTTAGCGGAAGCTAACCAGTTCGTGCGCCAAGATTACCGCAAAGGATGGGAATTGCCGTAATTGATGAAATCCACACGCTCATTTTATCGTTAGGACCGCTGCATTTTCCTCAACATTCATGAAATTTCATCACCCGACCGCAGAGATTTTCATTCCCGACGGCACACCAGAGGCTGCAGCCCTGAATCGTATCACGCACCTCGGAATCGGTGCCCATCAGGACGATTTGGAGTTCATGGCCTTCCACGGAATCCTAGCTTGCTTCGCCCGGGACGACCAATGGTTCGGCGGCGTGACCTGCACGAACGGCGCAGGCAGTTCCCGCAGCGGCCCTTACGCTGGCCATTCCGATGTCCAAATGATGGAGGTCCGACGTCAGGAACAAAACACCGCCGCCGTGATCGGCGGATACGCGGCGATGATCCAGCTCGACTACCCGAGTAGCGCCATTAAAAGCGCAACGGAGCAAGAGTTGAAGGAGGATTTAAAAGCGATACTAGCAGCTTCCCGGCCCGCCGTCGTCTATACCCACAACCCAGCGGATAAACACGACACCCACATCGGCGTCACCGTGGCGGCCCTCCATGCCATGCGCGAGCTACCACGCGATCAACGGCCTAGGCAGGTCATCGGCTGCGAAGTTTGGCGCGACCTTGACTGGCTACCCGATGCCGAGAAAGTGCTGATGGACGTGAGCGGTCGCGACAATCTCGCCGCCGCACTCAATGGCGTTTTCGATTCACAAATCGCTGGTGGCAAGCGCTATGACCTCGCGACACTCGGTCGCCGTGCCGCAAATGCCACCTTCTTCGACTCGCACGCGACCGACGCCGCCACCCAACTCATCTTGGGCCTTGATCTCACGCCTCTCGTGACCGACGAGTCGAAGAATATTGCGAATTACGTCTGCGATCTCATCGACCAATTCAACGCCGACGTCCGCCGCAAACTCAGCCAACGCCTCGGCACGATTTAATGGAAATCATCATTCAACCCACCCAGCAGACAGCTACGGAAGTCGCCGCTAGAATCATCGCCCGCCTGCTCCGCGACAAGCCAACCGCTGTGCTTGGCCTGGCCACCGGCAGCACTCCGCTGTCGCTCTATCAGATGCTGATTGCGATGGATCTCGACTGGAGCCAAGTCACCACTTTCAACCTCGACGAATACATCGGCCTCCCTCGCGACCACGCCCAGTCCTACCACAGCTTCATGTGGGAAAATCTTTTCAAGCACGTCAATATTTCCGCGGAAAACGTCCACATCCCGGATGGGAATGCCGTCGATATCCCTCGGTTTTGCCGCGAGTATGAGGAGCAAATAACCGCCGCTGGGAGCATCGACCTACAAGTTCTTGGCATCGGCACCGACGGGCACATCGGGTTCAACGAGC
>JANMYL010000283.1:0-7825 GCA_031382045.1 Akkermansiaceae bacterium
CTCGTTAAACTTGCGGATGAGTTCCTCGAAGACGTAGCCCATGCCGAGATTGGTCAAGCCGGGGAGCTTGCGGCCGTCCGTGCCGATGGCGCCGTGGTGGGAGAGATTGATGTCCGGCGCGACGAATTTCTCGATGACGCCGTGGAGGGCGTCCGCCTCGCCCATATTGCGGATTTGGTTGCGGAGATCGAACTTGGCAATGATCTCGTCGACGTTCGACCTGAAGCCGTCGAGGTAGTAATTGAAGTTCGCTTCGAGCTGGGAGGGATTTCCGAGCAGGCTCTTGAGGGTGAACTTGGAGGTATTGTAGAAGACTTGTCCGGAGGCTTCGCGGAGGCCATCGGGATCGAGCAGGGCCATACCCGCCTCGTCTTTCTGGAACTTCACCTCGGCCAGCACCGCTTCCTTGGTGTCCTCCAGCAGGCAGTCAATCCGGCGGAGGACAAACATCGGAAGAATGACATCGCGGTATTTCCCGCGCACAAAGACGTCGCGGAGGCAGTCGTCTGCGATGGACCAGATGAAGGAGACGATTTTATTGTGGGTGGCGTGATCCATGGAGATGTGTGAGAAAAGAAAATCGGTGGAAGACCATGTAATTTTCCTGGTCGCCAAGCTGACTGGTAGGACTGGCACCGCCAGCGAAAAGGGAAATTAAATGGGTGAGTGGTGCAGAAGAATTTCGCGGTGCTTGATTCCTGTTTTCCACTCAAGCTTGCCGCTCCATTGATACGAAAAGGAAGATTTTATCAATTCGGCAGCCATGCGTCGTGTGAGGCTCCCGCCATGGTATCTGCGTCCGGTAAATGCCGCGTGATTAGCAACCCCGCGTGGTCAAAGATTACCGTGACTACCTAGATGTTGATGTGGGCTTTACCGAATTTTCAGTTTGTCCAATCCATGCCAATACTCACCCGTTTGGCGGAACAGCAAAAGGCCATTGCTGCGCTGCTCCAGGGAGAAGCCGCCGATCCTGATGATTCCGCGATCCTCTATGCCCACGCCACCATCCACGCCCAGCTTGGCCAGAATCAGAAAGCCATCGCCGCCGCAGCGCTTGCGCTCGAGCTTCGCTCGGATTTCCCCGATGCCACGCAACTCATGCAAGCGCTTTCTCGGCCATCGCGCTGATCGTGTTGCGAAGTGTCTGCACTCCGGAGTGCATGAAGCTTTTCTCGTGTCTGAGTCAGCTCCGTCGGATGCCGTGCGTTTTTCTCAACCATGATCATGCGCCTCAGACACAAGCAGAGCGTGCCGCACTTTGAGTGTTAGCGGACCTTCCGCCTCCAATGCTTAAAAGTATAGCTCTAGAAAAAATAACGCCAATAAGCCACCAGCTTTCGGGCGCTTTCAGGCTTCCTATACCGACTCTTTCTTCAGCTTCCTCTGCGGCTCACTCTTCCTCGAACTTGCGGCTGATGAGGTCGCCGAGTGCTTCGAGGGCGGCATCGGCGTCGGTGCCATCAGCGCTAATTGAGATGATGGAGCCATTACCGGCGGCTAACATCATGAGACCCATGATGCTCTTGCCATCGACTTCCTCACCATCTTTTTCAACGAAGATATCTGACTGGAAGCGATTGGCCGTTTTGACAAATTGCGCGGCTGGGCGGGCGTGAATGCCGAGCTTGTTGAGAATGGTGTAGTCTTTTTGGGCCATGGTAAAAGGCTTGCGCCGGGCGAAATGTAAGAAGGGAAACGGGCGGCTCCAAGGTAAAAGTTGCGGAACAATTCTCCGTTACCGAATGCGAAAAACAAAGAGCCAGCCCGGGTGTGACGGGCTGGCTCTTTTGAAAGACGAATCTTTACGAGCGCTTAAGGCAGCAAGTTGATCGCGCGGGATTGCTTGATCGCGTTGTTGATTTTGCGGTGAAGCTTAGCGGAAACTCCGGTGACGCGACGTGGAAGAATTTTTCCAGTTTCAGTCGTGAACTTGGTGAGAAGCTCTGGGTTGGTGGCGACGACTTGGTCGGCAGGGATGTCGTGACGGCGACGCGTCATCCGACGGTTTGCCTTACGGAAGTTAATACGGCGCTGAATTGTTTTTGGCTCGGACATGGGAAATGGGGCGGAGTTCGCGGTTAGCGGAGTTCGCGGTGAAGGGTGCGGCGCTTGAGGAAGTGATTGAATTTCACTTTCTCGAGGCGACCTGGAGTACGGAGGCTCTTCTTGTTACGCGTGGTGACGTAACGTGAGGTCGGCTTGCCCTCGGCTTTCGCTTCGGTGCATTCTAGGATAATAATCTCGCGTGGCATGACTTGTGGGGCGGGGACTTTGCTTCAATCGTCGTCTTCGTCAAGAGAAACTGTTTCGGAATCTTCATCTTCGGCATATTTGCCTCCGCTGAAGCCGACTTCGTTGGACGGGCGAAAGCGACGGTTACCATATTCCTTCTCCCATTGGCCTTGGCATTCGACGGTCAGACGAGCAAACGGAATGGCTTCGAGACGAGCTTGAGGAATCTTGCGGGCGGACATTTCGCAAATGCCGTAGGAGCCGTGCTTGATACGATACAGCGCTTGCTCGATTTCATAAAGCGCGTCCTGTTCCTTCGCGAGGACAGAGAGAGCGAAGTCGCGGTCGTAGGCATCGCTGCCGGCATCACCTTGGTGCTGGCCGCTGCCAGAGGCTTCGGAACCTTCGGGGGCGTTGCGAATGGTGTCGCGAGCCATGCCGGAGACGGCATCCACGAGGTCGTCGCGGAGATCAAGCAGGCGCTGGCGTTGCTTTTGGACGAAGGCGGCGCTGTGGCTGCCGTTGCTCCCGGGAGTGACCGGACCATCTGAGTGAGCCGACGTGGCCTTGGGTGGAACGAAAGGCGGCCTGACGGGTGCTGGAGGCGCGGGGAAATCCACCACTGAAGAACGAGACTTGGTGGCAGGCGCTTTTTTTGCCGCAGCGACTGGCTTGACCGCAGCCTCGACCTTCGCCGGCTCAACCGCCACAGGTTTGGGAGCCTTGGCTTCTTTTGCCGCCGGCTTGGCGACCTCTTTGGCAGGTTTCCCAGCGGCTACTTTCTTGGCAGGTGCTGCTTTTTTGAGAATCGCTGTCTTCGGAGCTGGAGCGGACTTTTTCTCCGCTTTGACAACTGGCTTCTTCGCCGCCGGAGCGGGCTTCGAAGGCTTGACGGCGGGCTTCGCGCTCCCCTTTTGGGGCGCAGACTTAGTAGTGGTTTTCTTCGCGGCCATGGCGCAGAGATAGAGATGCGTGGGATGAAAAAAATTCGCCTTTCTACCCGAAATCAAATTTCGGCGATGTGACGAGCGCGGTGGGTTAGCCCGTGATCCACACTCCAGCAAGCGAAAACTTCACGCCCTGTTAAAATAAGTGATTCGCTAGGTTTTAGGCAGGAGGCTTGAAATGCCCGCGCGGGTCCGTAAGGTGCGGCCTCTCCATGCAGCTCAGCGCCATCGTCGAAGCCCTTCTCATCGCCTCTCAAAATCCTCTGCCATCAGAGGAAATTGCCAGGCTGGTGCGTGCCCGCGTGGCTGAGGCGGAAGACGTGAAAATCCGCGAAACCGAGGAAGGCAAGGAAGCCTCTGTCCTGCCGGAGTGGTTGCTAGAACTCACCGCGACCTCCGCAGAAAAAGTTGCCGCGGCCATCGCCGAGCTTAATCAGACCTATCAGGAAAGCGGGCGTGCCTTCACCATCGTCGAACGCCCGAAAGGCTGGAAAGTTTTCACCCGCATCGAATACGGTGATTTCGTCCGCCAGCTTTTCCCCGGCCGTAAACCTGAGCGGATGAGCGGTCCGGCGATGGAAACACTCGCCATCATCGCCTACCGCCAGCCCATTACCAAGGCCGCGATTGAGGCAGTCCGTGGCGTGGCTTGCGACGGGATGATTCAAAAACTCCTCGACCGAAACCTAATCCGCATCGGTGGCCGCGCAGAACTTCCCGGCCGCCCATTGCTTTACGAAACGACCGATCTCTTCTTCGAGCACTTCGGCATCCGCTCCATCGACGACCTGCCAAACGCCACGGAACTCCGCAAAGTGAAGCTGCCCGAGCCAGCACAAACGCCGACGCCCGCCGCAGAGCCCGAGCAACAACTTCCCCTCGGCATCCCGGCCGCCGCAGCCGGCGACGAATCCTCCACTGACTCCTAGACACCCTATTTTTCCCGTGAATCTCGACGACATCCGCAACCAGATAGACACCATCGACCACGATTTGCTCGACCTACTCTCCCGCCGCGCCGATCTGGTGCATGAAGTGGGTGTGGTGAAAAAACGCGATAACCTGCAAATTTACGCGCCCGAGCGAGAGGAAGCACTCCTCCGTCGGCTCATCGAGATGAATCACGGTCGGCTACCGGAAAAATCCATCCGCGCCATTTATCGAGAAATCATGTCCGCCGCGCTCGCGCTCGAGGATGACCTCACCATCGCCTACCTCGGCCCGGAAGGAACTTGGACGCACCAAGCTGCGATCAAAAAATTCGGCCACTCGGTGAATTACTCCTCACAGCCGAATTTCTCCGACGTCTTCGACCAAGTGGCCCGCCGTGCCGCGAATTACGGCGTCGTGCCCATTGAGAATTCCACCGAAGGCGCCGTCTCGCACACGCTCGATTTATTCGTGGACTCGCCGCTGCACATCTGCGCGCAGATTTTGCTCCGTATCGAAAACGGCCTAATGGCCTCCATCCCGCGTGCAGAAATCAAGACGCTCTACTCACATCCGCAAGTATTTGGCCAGTGCCGCGCTTGGATTTTGAAAAACTTTCCGGAGGCGGATCTCGTCGAAGTTTCCTCCACCACTAAGGCCGCGCAGATCGCCCGCGACCAAGCCGCCCACGGAGCCGCCGCCCTCGGCGGACCACTCGCCGCAGAAATGTATGGCCTCACCCTGCTCGAAGAATCCATCCAAGACCGCGCCACCAACACCACCCGCTTCCTCGTCATCGGCGAGAAACCCTGCCCACCCACCGGCAACGACCGCACTTCCATCCTTTTCGCGATCCACGACCGCCCCGGATCTCTGGTCAAGGCACTCCAAGCCTTCGACCAATTTCACATCAATATGTCGAAAATCGAGTCGCGCCCGTCCAAGCGCAAAGACTGGGAGTATATCTTCTATGTCGATCTCGCCGGCCATTGCGATGAGCCAAAAGTCGCCGAAGCCCTCGAAGAACTCGGCAAACATTGCTCGCTTGTCAAACTCCTCGGCTCCTATCCAGACACCGGTGAATAAAATTTACGCAAAATCGATGCATTGCAGGCTAGCCTTCCCGAAATAAAGCTGAGTAGCATCCCACTTCATGAACGGCACAGCGGAATTGATCATCGACGGCAAGCCTATCACGCTGCCCACAATTGTAGGGTCTGAGGGAGAAGTCGGCATCGACATTAGCACCCTTCGGGCGAAAACGGGCGCTATCACGCTCGATCCCGCTTACGGCAACACCGGTGCCTGTAAAAGTGCCATCACCTTCATCGATGGCGAGAAAGGCATCCTCCAATACCGCGGCTACGACATCGCCGAGCTTGCCCAGAAAAGTACCTTCATCGAGACCGCATACCTCGTAATTTACGGCGAACTGCCCACCCCCGCCCAGCTCCTAGAGTTTTCCGGAATGCTCACGGAAAACCAAATGCTTCACGAAGGCATGCGCCACCATTTCGAAGGATTTCCGCCCACCGCCCACCCGATGGCCATCCTCTCCTCGATGATCAACGCGGCCTCATCATACCATCCAAATTTAATTCATGCCCGAGAAGAGCGCTTCCCCTTCCACGCCGCGCGCTTGATTTCTCAAGTCCGCACCATCGCCGCCTTCTCTTACCGCAAGGCCCATGGACTGCCCTCCATTTACCCAAAAACCAACCTCAATTACACAGAGAACTTCCTTCACATGATGTTCTCGTATCCTGGCGAGGACTGCGAATTGAAGCCAGAAATCGTCAAAGCGCTCGACCTCATTTTCCTGCTTCACGCCGACCACGAGCAAAACTGCTCCACTTCCACCGTGCGGATGGTCGCTTCCAGCCGCGCCAACCTATTTGCCTCCGCCTCCGCCGGCGTCTGCGCCCTATGGGGCCCGCTGCATGGAGGCGCTAATCAAGCCGTGCTCGAAATGCTCGAGGAAATTCATAAGGAAGGCGACGACGGCACCAAGTTCCTCACTGAGGTCAAAAACAAAACCGGCAACCGCAAGCTCATGGGCTTCGGCCACCGCGTTTATAAAAATTTCGACCCACGCGCCGTCATCATCAAGGAGCAATGCGACAAAGTCCTCGCCCAACTCCACGTCTCCGACCCGCTGCTCGATATCGCCAAGAAGCTTGAAGAAATCGCCCTCAACGACGAATACTTCGTTTCGCGCAGACTCTATCCGAATGTCGATTTCTACAGCGGCATCATCATGCGTGCCATCGGCATCCCCATCGACATGTTCACCGTGCTCTTTGCCATCGGCCGGATGCCCGGCTGGATCGCTAATTTCAAAGAAGTCATGGACGATTCGGACAGCCGCATTTCCCGGCCACGTCAGATTTACACCGGAGCCACCCTCCGCAGTTACCAGCCTATCACAGAGCGCGCCTGACCCTGACCCAAGTATTTGGGCCTGTTCTTACATCCCGAATTCCGCATCTCCCTGCCCTGCTGGAAAGCGAGATCGGAAAATCACTTGGCCTAGAGATCCTTCCGTCACTCAAAATTGAGAAAATACCGGACACTTTTGAACTCACCCGTGCGGGCCATCACACCCAGTTCCAGCAACTTCACTAGATTTCACGTCGTGGTGGCTGACTACCTTCGCGGCCGGAAGCTCATCAGGAAACGCAACACCGCCAGCGGAAGGACCGATAAAAACCGTGCGGCCAATGCAGTTTTAAGTCCCGGATAAACTCGCGCAGCCTTGCGGTCCACCGCCGCCAGCGATTCGGCCACGACTTGTTCCTTCGGCACATAAAACGACTTCTTGGACGGCATTTCTGGAGCGTTTTCACCACGACGAGCGACTTGCCCGAACTCGGTGCGCACCGGCCCCGGACACACAGCGAGCACAGAAATTCGGTGTTCCCGCAGTTCGATCCGCAGCGCCTCAGAGAAACTCGTCACATACGCCTTGGTCGCCGCATACACCGCGAAATCTGGAATTGGGATCACGCTGGCCAGCGAACTTACGTTGACAATCGCCCCGCCGCTGCGCCGAATCATTTCCGGCACCAGTTCGTGAGTGAGATGCGTGAGTGCCTCGATATTGACGCTGAGCATCGACTGGAGCTTTCTCCAATCTGATGAAATAAACTCGCCGTAATCTCCCAAACCCGCGTTGTTAATCAGCAAATCCGGCAGCAATCCTCTCGCAGTCAAGGTCGCCACCAGCTCATCACGCTCGGCGGCATGACTCAAATCGACTGCAAATACCGCCACCACCACCTGCGGAAACGCCGCGCGGATGCGGTCCGCGAGTTGCAGCAACAAGGGCTCGCGACGCGCCACCAACACCAGCGTTCCTACCCGCGGCGCGATCTGAAAGGCGAACTCCTCACCCAAGCCGGAGGAAGCACCAGTTACCAAGGCGCATGAAAATGAAACGGTGTCGGGCATAACGAGTCCTTAAGCCATCACATCGCGCAACGCAAGATGGTTCCCACCTGCCGCGTGTTCGCTGACGCCGTGCATCCGAGCCTGCCCCGCCGATCTATCTTCCACCACTTTTCCGAGCTTCTCAGCCAACCGAACCACCCCAACCTCCGCGGCCACACCCCAGCTGCGAAAATCATCAGCCGTCCGTTTTTGAAATAGAAATGAAGCAAAATGCTTCCAAAAACGAATCGATTGCCAGCGCGACGGATCTCGGTATGCTCCGC
>JANMYL010000292.1:0-17436 GCA_031382045.1 Akkermansiaceae bacterium
CAGAGCCGCCGTGTGGAGGTCATTGCCTTCGTGCGGATAAAATACGGTGTACGCAGCGTTTCTCTCATGATCACTTTCGGCAAATTAGGCGCGAAGAGCGTGTTGCGCGACGTCTGCCGGGTGATGGGGATTTCCTACGGCGAGGGCGACCGCATCGCCAAAATGATCGAGGCGAAGCCCGACATTAAGCTCAAAGCCGAGTATGAATCCAAGCCCGAGCTGAAGGAACTCATCGAAAGTAGCACGACTTATCAACAGCTATGGAGCTATGCCACCAAGCTCGAAGGACTTGCGAGAAACGTGGGTGTCCACGCCGCCGGCGTCGTCATCGGCGACCGCCCGCTCGACGAACACGTCCCGCTCACACGTGGAAATGAAGGAGAAGTCGTCACTCAGTATGACATGAAGGCCATCACCGATGTAGGCCTTCTCAAGATGGACTTCCTCGGACTGAAGAATCTCACGGTCATCCATGAAGCCGTGCAACACATCCGCAAGCACACTCCAGATTTCTCAATCGAAACAGTCTCACTCGATGATTGGAAAACCTTCGAGCTCCTCAACCGTGGCGAGACGATGGGCGTCTTCCAGTTAGAATCTGGCGGTATGGTCGAGACTTGCCGCAAGTATGCTATCGAAAAAATCGACGACATCATCGACCTTCTTGCCGTCTATCGCCCGGGAGCCATGCAGTTCATCGACCAGATGCTAGACGTGAAAAAAGGCCGCACCCGCGCGATGTATGAGCATCCGTTGTTGGAGCAGGTATGCGGGGACACCTTCGGCGTCATGATTTACCAGGAGCAGGTTCAGAACGCCGCCAAGATGCTCGCCGGATACTCACTCGGTGGTGCCGACCTTCTCCGCCGTGCGATGGGTAAAAAGGACCCGGTCGAGATGGAGAAGCAGCGGGCTAAATTCGTGGAAGGCGCGGACAAAACCAACAATATCGGGAAGAAGCTGGCCGACCAAATCTTCGACAAGATCGCGATGTTTGCCGGCTATGGATTCAACAAATCTCACTCTGCTTGCTACGGCCACATTTCCTACTGGACCGCCTACCTGAAGGCAAACCACCCGGTCGAGTTTATGGCCGCTCTGCTTTCTAATGAAATTCACAACACCGATAAGATCGGCGTTTTCGTCTCAGAGTGCCATCGCATGGGACTGGAAATTCTAGCGCCGGATCTCAACGCCTCGCAGCTCCGTTTCTCTCCCGAGACGCTGCTTAACGGCTCCAAAGGTGTGCGCTACGGCCTCGCGGCCATTAAAAATTGCGGAGAAGGCGCGATGGCCATCGCCATCGCAGATCGTCAGAAAAACGGTAAATTTACCTCGTTGGATGACTTCGCCTCGCGCCTCGATTCCAAGGTGGTGAACAAGCGCATCCTCGAAAACCTCGCCAAAGCCGGCGCGCTCGACTGGACCGAGGAAACCCGCGCTGGAATGTGCGCGCGGCTCGAACAAGTCGTCGCCTCGGCCTCGTCCGCCCAGCGCGACCGCGCGTCTGGTCAAGGTTCCATGTTTGATTCCATGGAATTTTCCGCCCCTGCCAAGACGAAATCCAAACGCTCCTCCGTGCCGACCGTGGATGAATGGAGCAAGGACGAGCGCCTCGCTCACGAGAAAGAATTGCTAGGATTCTACGTCACTGGCCATCCGCTTGATAAGTTCCGCAGTGTCATTGATTCCAACAAATACCGTAAACTCGGGATGATCGACGACCTCGATCTCTCCAATCCCCGCGAGCGCTTCCCCTTCGCCGGCATGGTCCGCTCGCTGGACGCGAAGATGACCAAGACCGGAAAACCTTTCGGTGTGCTGATCCTCGAAGATTTTACCGGCAGTTCTGAAATCATGCTTTGGGGCGAAACTTTCGTCCCCGCCCGAGATGCCGGATTGCTCGATCCAGGGATGATCATCCGGCTCAAAGGCAACATCCAAGTGGACGACCGCACCGGCGGCCGCCGCCTCACCGGCTACGAGCTCTCCGAGCTCAAGCCCAAGCGCGTCGCGGCAAATCACCAGGGACCGCTTGAGCTCATGCTCTGGACGACGCGCCACAGCGAGCGCGACCTCATCGAGATTAAGCTCGCGCTGGCGAACCATCCGGGAGCCACGCCAGTGCTATTGCATTTCCAAAACAGTGCCGGCCGCCGAGTCACCGTCGCCGCCGGGGAGTCATTCAACATCAAGCGCGGCGAAGAACTTGAAGAAGCGCTCGGACGCTGGCTGGAAGAGTGAATACGGAGATCTATTGAGCCGCTAATACTTGCTCGATGACGCATTGGTTCTGCTAGTGACTAGTTTGGGTATCCGATGTTGACGCTCTGGGGCTGCCTCCATGATATTGACGTCAGCTGAAATGAACTACCCATCCCAAGACTGGCTCGCTTCCCTCGCCGCTCTCATCGGCGCAGAAAAAATTTCCTCTGCGGCCGAGATCCTTGCCATGAACTCTGGTGACAAGTGGTCCGCCAAGCATCCACCGGATGTCGTCGTTTTTGCTGAGTCCACCTCCGATGTTGTGGTGGTTTTGAAATTTGCCAGCGCGCGGAAAATTCCAGTCACCACCCGCGGCGCAGGCTTTGGCTATGTCGGCGGC
This sequence comes from Akkermansiaceae bacterium, assembly GCA_031382045.1. Taxonomy (GTDB): domain Bacteria; phylum Verrucomicrobiota; class Verrucomicrobiia; order Verrucomicrobiales; family Akkermansiaceae; genus Luteolibacter. The sequence goes on from JANMYL010000292.1 coordinate 2,606, forward strand.
TGCGTGCCAGTGCATGGAGGCATCGTTCTGTCTACCGCACGGATGAATCGGATTCTCGGCATGCACCCGGAAGACGGCGTGGCCATCGTTCAGCCCGGTGTCATCACGGGGGATCTGCAAGCTGCCGCTCATGCCGTCGGCTGGGAATACCCGCCCGACCCAGCCTCGCTCAAGGACTGCTCGATCGGCGGCAACATCGCCACCAACGCTGGCGGCCCGCGCTGTTTGAAATACGGAGTGACGCGCAGCTACGTGTTAGGATTGGAAGTAGTCCTCGCCAGCGGCGAGGTCCTCCGCACTGGCGGCCGCTTGCATAAGAATAAGACCGGCTTTGATCTCGTCGGACTATTCACGGGTTCAGAAGGTATGTTAGGAATCGTCACCGAGGCCACTCTCCGGCTTATTCCCAAGCCAGCGAGTCGTGCGATGCTAGCCGCTATTTTCCCGGAGTTCGAGATGGCAGCCGCCGCCGTCCAAGCCATCCTCAACGCGGGTCACCTGCCTTCTGCCCTTGAAATTACCGACACTTTTACCCTCGCTGCTGCTAGGAAAAAGCTGGGTGCCGACGTCTTCCCGCCCGGCAATGCCCACCTCATTGTCGAGATCGATGGCCGCCCCGCTGCGACCCTTTCGGAGATCGAGGAACTCCATCAGCTACTAACTGGACTCGGTGCCACTTTTATCGAGCTAGCACCGGACGAAGCCTCCTGTGAGCGGATCTGGAAACTTCGCCGCGAGTTCTCCTTCTCGCTTCGTGACACGGGCCTTACCAAGCTGAACGAGGATATCGTCGTGCCACGCTCCAAGCTCGTCGAGTTAGTTACTTTTGCTAGAAAACTAGAGAAAGACACCGGCATCCCCATTGCCTGCTTCGGCCATGCGGGAGACGGAAACATCCACACCAACCTGATGGTGCGCGACTACGAGGATCCGCAAATTCGCGCCCGCGCCGATGCCGCGCTCGACCAACTTTTCACCTGGGTCCTTGCTAACAGCGGGGCCATTACCGGCGAGCACGGCGTGGGCCTGGCCAAAAAACCTTGGATCCGCCAAGCCCTCGGCGAGGTTTCCTACGCCACCCATCGCGCCTTGAAAAAAGCCCTGGATCCCAGCGGCATTCTCAATCCCGGCAAGTTCCTCGATTGAGCACCAACGCATTTGCTACAGGATCGCCGCCCGTCCGGGATCTTGAATTGCAGAAACCTTCGTCGCCCTAATGATCCGGCTACCTGTCTCACTGCTTGCTGCCTTGAAATGGCTAGTCATTCTTGCTCCGATGGCGGTGGTGGTCGGGTCTGCGTCCGCGTTTTTTCTATCAGCGCTCGACACCGTTACGCGCATCCGTTTCGCCCATCCCGGGCTGATTTTCCTTCTACCCGTCGGTGGACTATTCGTCGGTGCGCTCTACCAATTTTACGGCAAATCCGCCAGCGCGGGAAATAACCTGCTCATCGATGAAATTCACCAACCCGGCGCAGGAGTCCCCACGCGGATGGCTCCTCTTATTCTATTTGGCACACTTGTCACCCACCTGTTCGGTGGCTCGGCCGGGCGCGAAGGCACCGCGCTACAAATGGGCGGCAGCATTGCCTCCACCTTCGCCCGCCTCCTAAGGCTCGACGCCGCCCACGTCCGAATCCTGCTGATGGCCGGAGTCGCCGCCGGGTTTGGCTCCATTTTCGGCACACCCGTCGCCGGAGCTGTATTTGCGCTGGAGGTTTTGATCGTCGGCCGCGTCCAATACGACGCGCTCATCCCATGCTTTTTCGCCGCCGTCCTTGCCGATTGGACCTGCCGAGCTTGGGGCATCGGCCACTTCCATTATTCAGTAGAGGTCCCGGTCTCCGCCTCCGCCTTCGATTTCCTGCTGATGTGGAAAGTAGTGCTCGCTGCCGTCGCCTTCGGCCTTGCCAGTCGGCTATTTTCCACTCTCTTTCATCGTCTCGTAGGTGCTTTCATAACTTACATTCCCCGACCCGAACTCCGCCCCGTCATCGGCGGATTGCTTGTCATAGGCCTGTTTTTTCTAGCAGGCACGGGTGACTACTTAGGGCTAGGTGTTTTGGGAAATCAGGCCGACGCCATCACCTTGCCCGCCATGTTCAGCTCCACGGAAATCCCCGCCAGCGCTTGGGCTTGGAAACTCTTGTTCACCGCCATCACACTCAGCGCCGGCTTCAAAGGTGGCGAGGTCACCCCACTCTTCTTTATCGGTGCCGCCCTCGGAAACACGTTAGCCTTTGCTCTCGGTGCCCCGGTCGATCTGTTCGCCGCGCTCGGTTTCGTAGCTATATTCGCTGGAGCCACTAAAACCCCGCTCGCCTCCATCTTCCTCGGCATGGAACTCTTCGGCGCGGGCAACGCCCTCTACCTCGCCACCGCCTGTCTCGTCGCCTACCGTTGCAGTGGACGCCAAGGCATCTACACCGCCCAGCGCCAGTTGTAGGAAATTCACAACTGACTTGCCTGCCACTCGCCTCGCGGTTATTTCCTCTCCGCCCTCTGGCCACTTAAGCCCCCGTAGTTCAATGGATAGAACAAGGGTTTCCTAAACTCTAGATTCAAGTTCGATTCTTGACGGGGGCACTTCTAGCAGTCTGCTATGCTTGCGGTCTAATTTTCCGTGAATTTGTGATGCACAAGTTTGTCAACGAGGTGTTGGAACGTGGATGCTACTCTTACAGAAAAGAATTTGCGCAGTAAATCCAGCAGGATTTCCCCTTGATTTTTTGAAGTTTTTTGAGCTCATCAAGATATCTCATGAAATTATTTGGAACCGACGGCATCCGAGGCCGAGTCAACGAATTCCCTATCACAGCGGAAGTTGCTTTGCGGATGGGCAAAGCAGTCGCCAACGTGCTGCGCTCTTCCGGCGCGAGGCGCAATCGTGTGCTGATCGGCAAGGACACCCGGATTTCTGGATACATGCTGGAAACTGCGCTCACTAGCGGTCTCGTTTCCATGGGAATGGATGTTTATCTCGTCGGCCCCATGCCCACGCCGGCAGTCGCGCATTTGACAAAATCGATGGGAGCTGTCGCTGGGATTATGATCACCGCTTCCCATAACCCGTACGAGGACAACGGGATGAAAATCTTCGGCCCGGACGGCTTCAAGCTCTCCGACGATCTAGAAAATCTCATCGAGCGCCACATCATGGGCGACGAGCCCGAGTCCGCACCCTTGCCACCTGCGCAAATCGGAAAGGCCCACCGGATCGACGACGCCCGCGGCCGTTACATCGAGTTTGCCAAGCACACGGCCGATAACATTTCGCTGCATGGGTTGAAAATCGTCGTCGATTGCGGAAATGGTGCGGCCTACTTTATCGGCCCGCTCATTTTCAAAGAGCTGGGTGCGGAGGTGATCACCGTCTGCAATGAGCCGGACGGGCTTAACATCAATGAAGGCTGCGGCGCGCTTCACCCTGAAGCTGCCGGTGAACTCGTCCGCAAGCACAACGCCGATATCGGTATTTCCTTCGATGGCGATGCCGACAGGGTTATTTTCACCGACGCAAATGGCCAAGTCGTCAGCGGCGATCGCATTCTCGGGTTGTGCGCCATCGGCCTGAAGGAGCAAGGGAAGCTCAAACACGACACGCTCGTCGTCACGGTCATGAGTAATCTCGGTCTGATGGAGGCGATGAAAAAGCAGGGTATCCGGGTAGAAACGACCGCTGTCGGCGACCGCAGCGTCATCGAGTGTATGCGGAAAAACGGCTATTCCTTCGGCGGCGAAAATTCCGGGCATCTTATATTCGGCGACCATGTAACGACTGGCGACGGCATTCTCAGCGCGCTCCAAGTCCTGCGAATGATGATCGGACGCAAGGCCACCCTCGCCCAACTCGCTAACGTGATGCACGAGTATCCGACGCAGCTTGCCAACCTGCCCGTGCCTTCGAAGCCGCCGCTCGATTCCCTGCCGAAACTCCAAAAACTCATGGATGAGGCGACCGCCCACTTCGGCGACCAAGGCCGCCACTTGATCCGTTACTCAGGCACGGAAAATAAAATTCGAGTGCTTGTAGAACATCGCGAGCTGGATCAAGTCCGCTCGTGGATCACCCGATTTTCCACTGCCATCCACGAGGAAATCGGCTGAATTATGTCTGACACAACGACTTATCCCTGCTCGCTATCCTTCACACGCAAGATCGAGGATTTCCCCATCGGAAATCTCCCGCTCTCGCAGCACCACGGTGGTACAGGCATTCTTGCCTGTTTTTCCGTCTGCTACCCGTGGGACCTGCTCCGCGCGAACGAACTCTACCTTTCCTCTCTAACTGAAAATATCATTCAAGGTGATGTCCACCCACTGGCCGTTATCGCAGGCATCGTCCACATCGGTCCCGGCACTCGCATTCTGCCAGGAGTCTTCATTGAGGGAAATGTAGTCATCGGCGCGAATTGCAAGATCGGCCCGAATTGCTACATCCGCGGAAACACCAGCATCGGCGACCACTGCCACATCGGTCAATCGGTCGAAATTAAAAACTGCATTATCCTTTCCCACACCAACGTCGGCCATCTCTCCTACATCGGCGACTCTGTGCTCGGCGAGAAGGTCAATCTCGGTGCCGGCACCACGACCTCTAACCTTCGCCACGACGGGCAAAATCACTGCTCAATGGTCGGCGGCTTCCTTGTAGATACAGGTCGTCGTAAATTCGGCACCATCATCGGCGATGGCGTGCATACCGGCATTAATACCTCCATCTACCCGGGCCGCAAGCTCTGGCCGCACACCACAACGCGTCCGGGAGAAATCGTTCAGCACGACCTTCAATCCACTGAGTGCTGATCACACTTCCTCATTCTGCGCAGTGATCCGTGAGTCGCCTGCCTCCTCAGTTGCTGCATCGACGAGCCGAGAAATCTGGCGAAAAACGTGGTCTTTGAATCCAATAGTGAGCTGCAGTTTTAGAAACCGAAGAAGTGTTGTGCATTGCGGCGAGTGAGATCTGCGAGCTCTCCGGGGGAGATGTCGAGAGCGGCGGCGAGGGCGTGGCCGATGGCGGGTAAATTCGCCGGGTGATTGTGATTTTCTGGCAGCGGATGGGTGATGATTTTCGGCGGTGGTAGCATATCGGGAGCATCGGTTTCCAGCAGGATGCGGTCGGCTGGGAGCTGTCGGAAGACGTCGAGCACAGCAGACTTTCGAGAATGCAGAAAGTGGCCAGAAAAGGAGAAAAAAGCCCCGAGTGGGAGTAACCGACGGGCGGTTTCGATGGAGCCGCCGAAGGAGTGAATGAGAAATCTAGTAGGTGGTGGTGCTTCAGCAAAGGCGTCGAAGAGCGCACCCCAAGCTTTCAAGCAATGAATGGTGAGTGGGCGATCCAGCTCGCGGGCCAGGCGGAGATGATCGATGAATACCGGGCGTTGGATTTCTAGAGATGGGGCGGAAATCCATGAGTCTAGCCCGCACTCACCGATGGACGCTTGTGGAAATTTTCCTAACAATGAGGCGAGCTTTTCCTGCCAGTCTAGGCTTGCGGTGTGGGCCTGCCATGGATGAATGCCGAAGGCAGGTATGACGAAACCGAACTCCGCATTCGCAAGGTTTTCCACCGCTTGCCAGTCAGTCTCGCAGGTGGCGTTGACCACGCAGCGGTTGATGCCAGCCTGCTTCATCGTGGCGATGAGCGGGCTGGGATCTCCGAGCCGCGGGTCTTGGAGATGGTTGTGGGAGTCGGTCCAATGGAGCATGACTCGGGCGGGCTAGCGGATGCCGCGCGGGCCGACTTTTTTCGGGCTGTCGAAGGTGACGTCGGTGATGGAAACGCGCCGACCCTCGTTCGCGGGGTCACACGTAGCGACTTGCATTTTGCGCAGTGTCCAGACGTTGTCGGCCACTTTCATGATGTCTTCGACTTGGAATTCCTTCACGAGACCACCGTCCTTATCGTGGCCACGGATGCGCATGAACGCGCCGAACTTTGTGTGAATCCAGACGTAAACAACTTCGTAGCGGCCGGACGAGCCTTTGGGTTTATCGACACGGAGTTTGTAACAAGATTGACCGCCGATGTCTTCGGTGGCTTCGAGTTTCGGATCAGGCCAGTAGAAGAATCGTAGCGCCAGATCTTCGTAGGTGAGGTCGGTGCCGGCTATGGGTTGGACAATTTTGTCGGCAGGAAAGGCGCGGGTCTTACCGCCGGTGATTTCAAATAGGTTGAAGGCTTCGTCGCCCATGCGCATGTGGAAGACCCGCCACGGCTCTTTATTCTCGGAGAACTGAAATTGTATGTCCTTACCCTTAAGAAAGAGGGTGATAGGAGTGCTGCTGTTGTTCTTGCGGAGATTCCCGCTTAAGCCTTCGTCAAGCTGGGTGAGAGTGGCAGAAATGCGTGCGCCTTCGAGAATTTGTTGGGCGCTGGGTTGTTGGGCGTGCGCACTGGAAATCAGGGCGATACCGATGACGATTGATCTAAAATTCATGGAGGGAGAATGGAATAATTCGCAAATTGGACAAGCTTTGCCGCAAGTTACTTCAAAAAATGCATCGGCTGGCAGTTATTTTTTAAAAAAATTCTTTGGGGCTTGCTGATCCAAGAGCAGGAGAATTAGCTGGGGGAACGCACAAGTCGTTGCCCCCCTATGAGTCTTCGCAAGCAGCTATCAGACATTCTTCCCGCCTTACTTCCTGGGAATCCCGCAGATTCTATCAAAGGAACCGAGTTGATCCGGTTGACCCGTTTGCAATTGACCGGGAATTACTCCGACGCCTCGCTACGCTATCATTTCTCGATCATGTCATGTGATCCGGCCTCGCCGATCGCGAAGGTGGAAAAAGGCCAAGGCTACTACCGCCGCAGCGCGCCATTGCCCGCGCTTTCCGGCGCTCAGGAGCTGATGGCATTGACCCAAGGGCGGCTCGACGACTTAACGACCGCAGACCAGGATATGGTCGATGGTGCTATGTTACGGATTCGGAAATTTCGTGCAGTGGTCACGCGTTATTTTGAAATCAATGGCCGCTTTCCTTTCGCATTCCGCCAGGCCTTCGCCAAGGAGTCACCGATCAGTAATTTATGGAAATATCCAGAGCTGGTGCTGGTGGATTGGGAAACTGGCGGCACGGCGGATGAAGAAATGACGCTGGATGAAACGATGCTTTCCTTCAAGCAGCGGCTGGGGATTCCGCCATTCCGGCTGCATGCGGCGCGCCTACGAATCCAGCCATCGCTGCAAACTTACCGCGAGGATTTCTTCCAAACGCTGGCTGTTTCGATGTGGGCGCAAGGCGGTGAGCTCGTTTACGCGGCCCCCATCGAAGACGAAGCTCTGGCAGACAGTCTTCGCAGGCTAGGCGCGACTTTCGGAGTGGGAGTGACGTCATTTGGACTAACGGCCGAGGATCTCGACGAACTGCCGCGGCCGGCGAATATTCTCAACGCCCACCCTCGTGAAACCGAGGCGATCATGGGGAAACTTGACTTCAACCGAATCGCTGCACCGAAATCTCGGCCTCATCTGGACTGGGCGGCGCTCAGTTCGATGCGCAATGAGTCCGAGGAAGCTGAGAAACTCGTGCTTTGGCTGACCCGCTGCATCGACGGGCGACGGGCTGAGGCATTCAAAGACGAGTGAAAGGCTCAGCGGATGAGCGCCCGGATGAGTGAACGCAAGATGCTGAAAATCACGTAAATAATCCCGATCACCAGCCCGACCGTGAGTAGCAGCGCGACTGCCACAATTCCTAGCAACGTCCAGAGCGGCCACCAACGGCTGTCGAGTCTGCGGATGCGACCTTGCCAATTTGTCTGCCAAGACGGACGCGGCTGTGAGTTTTCCGAGGGTTTAAATTTCGCGGGAGGGGCGGCTCCATCGATCTCAACGACTTCGACTTCGATGGCTTGTAATGGGGTGGTCATGGTGAGAATGGCTGCAAACTCAAATTTCACCTCAATCGGCTGGGACGCAACGCGAATGCTATGGATTGGAAAAAATCTACGGATTTCAAAGGCACTGACATTTCATCGTTCGTTCTGGCAGTGAATCAGGGGCGCGTGTAGATTTCTGGTCATGGACGCCTTGATTCACCATCTTGAACACAAGCAAGAACTCACACCGCAGGAAGTGGAAGTGGCTGCTGCGCTTCTACTCGATTCTGCCGCGCCGGATGCGAAAAAGGAGCGATTGCTTGAGGCCCTGGCACTGAAGGGCGAGACTCCGGAAGAAATCGCTGGCTTCGTCGAGGCCTTTCTCGAACAAGCAGTGGATCCACACCTCGGCTTGATCGAGCTGGAGGGGCCCACGCTCGACGTCTGCGGCACGGGTGGTGACCAGCTCGATCTTTTCAATGTTTCCACCACTGCGATGTTCATCGCTGCCGCCGCCGGGGCAGTGGTCGTGAAGCACGGTAACCGTGGGATCACCTCGAAAAGTGGCGGAGCGGATGTGCTCGAAGCACTCGGCGTGCGCATTGATTTACCAGCGGATGAATTCCGAGCCTGCGTCGAGAAGGCTGGCCTTGGCTTCATGTTCGCGCCGCTCTATCACCCGGCGTTCAAGGCCGTGGCCGCAGTGCGGAAATCCCTCGCTGCCAAGGGCGTGAAGACGATTTTTAACCTAATCGGGCCACTGCTCAATCCCGTGCGCCCGCAATGCCAACTCGTCGGGGTTTTCAACCGAGATCTCTGCCCGGCGTTTGCGGAAATTCTTCAGCGCCTCGGCCGCGAGAGCGCGTGGGTCGTCCACGGCACCACCGGCGACGGACGCTCGGTGGATGAAGTCAGTCTGATGGGTTCCACGCGGATTTGTAAGTCCGGGTTGTTCCAGGATCAAGAGGACAGCGAAGTCCGGCCGCGTGATTTCGGACTCAAGCACTGCGAGGTGAATGATCTCCATGGCGGAGATGCGCAAGTGAATGCGACTATCCTCGAATCCATCCTCGCAGGTCGTGAAAAGGGGCCGAAGCGCGACATGGTGCTCATGAATGCCGGGGCTGCCTTGGCTTGCGCCGGACTCGCTGATGACATGGGTGAAGGCATCAATATCGCCCAAGAAATGATCACAAGCGGTGCGGCGCTGGAGCGTCTCCGTGTGTTGCAAAAGGCATCACAATTCTGATACTCGCCACCTATGAACATCGTTTTCCGTTTGGATTATCACACCGTGCCCGGTCAGTCGTTGTGGTTAAAATATTCGATCGTGCTGGATGAAAAGGGCGTGCGTTTCGACCAAGTCGTGCCGCTGCAATGGATCAACGACTCGCAATGGGAGGTGCGCGTGGAAGTCCATGGCTCGGGTCGTTTCCTGTTGGAATACAGCTACCAGCTCCGTCAATCCACCAACGGTTTGAAGCTCGACGAGTGGCACGGACCGCGAATTTCCGAGGTGGATCTCACCGCGCATGACGCGTTGCTCCTGCTGGATTCATGGTGCTCAGCGGGCACGGTGGACTACGCGTTCGAGACCGATGCTTTTCTCACGGCGCATCCCGCCCGCGGGTCGTTTACAGAACTCGCCACTCCGGAAAATTCAAATCATGCCTTCCAACTGTGGATGGCGGCGGTGCCAACTGGGCAGGTGCCTTGCCTGATTGGTAGCGTCGATGAGATCGGCGGGTGGGGCTGGCACTCGGCAGTTCCGCTTGAGGAAACGGCTCCCAACGTCTGGCAGAAAAATCTCTATCTGCCCGTGGATTGGCATATCGAGTATAAATACGGACTGTTCGATCTCGCGCTGCAGTGCGTGGTGAGCCTTGAACTCGGCGAGAACCGGATTCTGCCATCCCGCTCCATCGGCACGCGGCAATGGACTAAAGTGAGTGATGAATATTACCGCCGCGACTTTGGCGGACTTTTCCGTGGCGCGGGCGTCGCGGTGCCAGTTTTTTCTTTGCGCAGTGCTAAAAGCCTCGGCGTCGGCGAGTTTGCAGACCTCAAGCCGCTGGCGGACTGGGCGACGGGCGTGGGGCTGAAATTGATCCAAATCCTGCCGATCAACGACACCACCTCGTCACACGACTGGACGGATTCATATCCGTATTCGGCGATCAGTATTTTTGCGCTGCATCCGCTTTATCTACGGATCGATGATCTGAAATACGCGATGCCCGTCGCTTTCAAAAAGAAACTCGGCAGCGCTTGTGATGAGCTGAATTTGCTAGAGCAGATCGATTACGAGGCGGTGATGCAGGTGAAAACCCAGCTCACTCGCCAAATTTTCGCCAAGCACCGCGCAGCGATTCTTAGCAGTGCGGCGTTCGGGAAATTTCTAGAAACTAACGGCGAGTGGGCGATTCCCTACGCCGTGTTCTGCGTGAAGCGCGACCATTACGGCAGCGCGGATTTTAGCCGTTGGGAGGAGTGGGCGGTATTCGACCGGGAGCGAGTGAATGCCTTGATCGATCCCTCCCAGCCGGAGTGGCCAGAAATCGCTTACCATCTCTGGCTGCAATGCGAACTGGACCAACAACTTGCCGACGCCGTGCGCCATATGCACGAGCATGGAATTGTGCTCAAGGGCGACTTGCCGATCGGCATCGACCGCCAATCGGTGGACGCATGGACCGCCCCGCACCTGTTCAAGATGCACGCACAGACCGGCGCGCCGCCGGATGCATTTGCAGTGAAAGGCCAGAATTGGGGATTTCCGACTTACGATTGGGAAGTCATGCAAAAGGATGGCTTTGCGTGGTGGCGCTCCCGGTTTGCGCAGCTCAGCCGCTACTTCGACGCCTATCGGATCGACCACATACTCGGATTTTTCCGAATCTGGCAGGTGCCGTATGATCACGTCGAGGGCATCATGGGTCACTTCGATCCGGCGGTGCCAATCCACATCGACGAGATTCGCGAGCGGGGGATCGACTTTGATTACAACCGCTTTTGCCGCCCTTACATCCGCGAGCATTTCCTGAGTGAGCGCTTCGGCGACAAGGTGGAATTTGTAAAAAGCCAATTTTTAAATCATTGTGGCGATGGCTATTTTCAACTCCGAGAGCAGGTTTCCACTCAGCGGCGGATTGTTGATTATTTCGAGGACAAGCCCTTCGAAGACTGGATTCGCGACGGTTTGCTGGATTGTGCGAGTGAGGTGCTGTTCTTCGAAGTGCCTGACTCGGGCGGCACCTTGTTCCACCCGCGCTGCTCGATGCAGACGACTTTTTCCTACCGAGAGCTCAGTTTGGAAAACCGTTGGCGCGTGGAAGATCTGTATAATGACTATTTCTACCGGCGGCAGGAGGATTTCTGGCAAGCTCGCGGCTACGAGAAGCTACCCGCGATGCGGAAGGCGAGCCCGATGCTACTTTGCGGCGAGGATCTCGGGATGGTTCCCGCCTGCGTGCCAAGTGTGCTGAAGGAGCTCGGCATTCTTTCGCTAGAAATCCAGCGGATGCCGAAGACTCATAAAACGGAGTTTTTTAACCCGCAGGACGCGCACTACTTAAGTGTCGTGAGTCCGTCCACGCATGACATGTCCACGCTGCGCGCTTGGTGGCGGGAAGATTTCCAGACAACTTCGAAATTTGCCTGGCAGTCGTTTGGCATCGCCTTTCCAGACTCCGAACTCTCGGGAGAACTCGCCAGCCGGATACTCTGGCAGCACCTGCAATCCCCGGCGATGTGGGCGATTTTCCCGATGCAGGACTTACTCGCGATCGACGAATCCATTCGCCACTCAGACCCGGATGCCGAGCGGATCAACGTGCCGGCGATCATGCCGTTCTACTGGCGCTACCGGATGCATCTCGGGCTCGATGAACTCGCTGCGGCGAGTGACTTCAACAGCAACCTCACTCGCCTAATCCAAGCCGCAGGTCGCTGAAGCGGAATTTCCAAAAGCATTGCAGTGGGAATTAGAAGGCCTTCTGGCGAGGGCCAGACGGAATGGAAGTCTGCGGCAGGGTAAGAAAACGGCGTTTGAAGGTTGGTGTGCAATCAAGGGGGAGCTTCTGCGACGGATTCTCTAGCAATCCGCTATTGATCTTGACGAAACGGCGCCGCGGCGGGCTTCATACCGCAACCACTAGCACTGCATGCGTTTCCCCACCACTCCCACACTCCTCATGCCGCGCGGCGTAGGTCAATTTGCCGCCCTTACTTCCCTTGCTCTTGTGGCTCTGGCAGGAACCCTGCATGCGCAGGATTTCGAGGGAAAAAATATTTCCGAAGTCGCTATCCGCTACCAAGGAGCAAAAACGGTGGACGAGGCTCGCTTGCGGAATCTCATGGCTTCCAAGACTGGCACTCCCTACCGCTCGGAAAATCTCGATAACGACATTAAGTCCCTCTACGAGTCCGGCCTGGTTGATGACGTGCGATTCCTCGCGGAGCCTGTAGGCAGCAGCGTCAAATTGATCGCAGAGGTGACAACGCGTCCAGCACTTGGCGGTGTGGGATTTGTAGGAAACTCTATTTTTACCGACCAGAAGCTGGCCAAGGAGTCTAAAATCAAAGCGGGCGGCGCGCTCAGCGATGAGCAGATTCTTGAAGCGCGGCGCAACATCGAGAAGTATTATCAAGGCTACGGCTACCCCGATGTGACGGTCAGTCACCGCACGCAAGGGACCGGCCAAGCAGGATTGTCTGATCTGATTTTCGTCATCGACGAGGGCCAGAAGAACGAAGTCCGCAAAATTACTTTTGAAGGAAATAACGCGTTCACGGATCTGGAACTTCGCAAGGAGATGAAGGTGAAGGAAAAAGGCTGGTTTTCTTGGCTGACCAAGTCCGGTCGTTTCGAATCAAATGAGTTGGATTCAGATCTCGACAAGGTTTTGGATTATTATCGCAACAAGGGCTATCTTCGTGCCAATTGCCCCGGCATCAATCGCGTTCCTGTGGGCGACGGCAGTGTGGACTTGGTGATCCCAATCAACGAGGGCGAGCGCTATACGGTCGCGGGAGTGGGCTTCGGCAAGATGAGTGTTTTCAAACCTGAAGAACTCTATCCGTCACTGACTTTGGTTGGAGACGCATCCTACTCGTCCAAGAAGATGCGCGATGACATGACCATGATTCGTAGCTTTTATGGCTCGCGTGGATACGCCGATGTTTTGGTGACTCCTGATATCCGCGACGCAGGCCCTAACCGGGTAAACATCGTTTACCGCGTGACGGAAGGTTCTCGTTTTAAAGTCGGTCGCGTGAACATCGCCGGCAACACCAAGACCCAAGACAAGGTGATCCGCCGGGAAATCCCGCTTAAGCCGGGTGATATGTTCAACTCCGTCGAACTCGAAACCACGAAGGCTCGTCTCACGAATTTGCAATATTTTAGCGATGTCCAGACCACTGGCTCGCCAGGCGGCTCCGGATATCGAGACGTGAATGTGCTCGTCGAGGAAAAGGCGACTGGCTCGGTGGGCGTGGGCGCGGGCTTCAGCTCGATCGACAGTATCGTCGGATTTGTAACGCTTGAGCAGACGAACTTCGATTTGTTTAACCCATGGAATTTCACCGGCGGCGGTCAGCGCTTCGGGATGAATTTACGTGCAGGTGCTGAGCGTTCCGAGTTCAGCGTATCGCTGGTGGAGCCGTGGTTCATGGACCAGCAATTGGCCTTGGGCGGTGAATTGTTTTTCAAGGAATCGTCCTATTTCAGCGATTACTACGACCAGTCTAACGTGGGTGCTGCGATTTCTCTCAGAAAGCCACTTGGCGCGAAGAGCTCGATCAAAGGTGAATACCGCTTGGAGCAGGTGAGCATCGAATCGGAAGTGGATTCGAGCGATCTCTATCCGGGCGCACCCAATGGGCCGAGCGGTGCAAACTCTGAGCTTTCCGAGGAAAAAATCGGCGGAGACTATATGCGCAGCGCCTTGGGAGTGAACTATCTTTATGACAGTCGTGACAGTAGTATTCAGCCTCGTAGCGGTCACAAGGTTGACCTTGGCCTCACCTACGCCGGTTTGGGCGGCGACGTGGATACTTTCACGTTCTCTGCACAAGGTCAGAAGCACTGGAATTTGAAGTGGGACACGATCCTGTCATGCAGCGGAGAACTTGCCTTTGTGGATAGCTTCGATGGCGAGGTTCCCATTTTTGAACGGATGTTCCTTGGCGGTGGCCGGACGCTTCGTGGTTTCGAGTTCCGCGATGTCGGACCGCGTGACACAGGCTACACCGACGAGGTTTTCGGTGGTAACTCGCTGGGTTATCTCACGGTCGAGTACACAATCCCAATCATCGAAAACATCCGCGCTGCGGTGTTCTCCGACACGGGCTTCGTGAATGCTGGCAGCTGGGATCCAACTCCGAGCGATATTTATAGCGACGTAGGTGTCGGTATTCGTCTTAAATTACCGATCAGTCCGCTGCCTCTAGCGCTCGACTATGCGCTACCGATTTCCTCGCCTGATGATGAGGCCGACAAGGGCGGTCAGTTCAACTTCTCGCTCAGCTCGCAGTTCTAATGTGGCGGCGGTTTCCAACCGCCATGCCAGTTCTATCAAGCGGGGCCTTCTCACGAGGGCCCCGCTTTTTGGCACATGTGTGCCAGAGCCACGTTTCCCATCTGGGTAATACCCGCCAGCCGGATTAAAGACATTCATGATTTCTCCTGCGATGATCACTGGCGAAACCTCATGGACGCTGATGAGCGAAGGAATTGAAAAAGTGAAAGACCGTCTCCGGCGTGCCACTGGGCTGCTAGAGGCTGCCGGGCTTGCTTACGCAGTCATCGGTGAGAATGCCGTGGCCGCTTGGGTATCCCGGGTTGACGATTCGGTGGTCCGCAACACCCGCGATGTCGATTTGCTCGTCCGTCGCGAGGATATGGAGGCGATTGTCGAGGTCATGGCAAGGGGTGGTTTCATCCATGGGTCGGTTTCTATTCTCGGTGGAAAGGGCCGGATTGAAATGTTTCTCGATGGCC
>JANMYL010000083.1:0-21026 GCA_031382045.1 Akkermansiaceae bacterium
GTCCGTTAAGACTTTCACCGCAGAAGACGCTCAAGCCGCCAACCTCGTGTTGGTAGGTGCCGAGAAAGGTCGCCAAGCCGTTCACGATCTCGTGGTCGCTTATCGCGCCAACCGCCGCACCGGCACCGCTTGCACCAAGACACGGGGCGAGGTCTCCGGCAGCAACCGCAAGATTTACAAACAAAAAGGCACCGGTGGTGCCCGTCACGGCGATAAAGGTGCCCCGATCTTTGTCGGTGGTGGTGTGGTCTTCGGACCCCGCCCGCGCGATTATTCAAAGAAGGTGCCAAAGACCGTCCGCAAGCTCGCCTTGCGCCGCACTTTGGGTGACCTCGTCAGTGCCGGTAAGATTTTGACCGTGGATTCCTTCGCCATCGCCGATGGCAAGACCAAGTCCTTCATCACCGCTCTCGACGCCATCGCTCCACTTGGTAAAATCCTCGTTGTTGGAAATTCCTTCGACGAAACGACTTACCTCGCTGCCCGCAATGTCGGCTACGCTCAACTCGTCACGGGTTCCGATGTCAACGTCGAGCAACTACTTCTCGCCAACACCATCATCCTCGTGGGTGATGCAGTGCAAACCCTCGCGGCTCGCACCGCCTGAACCCCGGACTTAATACCGAGATTATGAAAGACATTTACCAGGTCATTAAAAACGTCCGCCTCTCCGAGAAAGCCACCATGCTTCAGGAGAACAACAACGAGGTCACCCTCGAAGTGGACCGCAAGGCCAACAAGCTTGAAATCAAGCAGGCCGTCGAACAACTTTTCGGCAAAACCGTCTTGGCAGTCCGCACTGCCAACTACGACGGCAAACTCAAGCGCCAGCGTCGTGCCGATGCCGGTCGTACTAACCATTGGAAAAAAGCCATCGTCCGCCTCAAAGAAGGCGAATCGCTGGATCTCGTCTAAGCGAATTACTCGCTGCTCCAAACGTAACACATCAACGTTCCGATTGTCATGCCCCTGAAAACTTTCAAGCCAATCACGCCCTCCGCTCGCTACAAGAATCTCCCGTCGTTCGACGAGATTACCAAAAGTAAGCCTGAGAAAAGCCTTCTCACCCCGCTCAAGCGTAGCGGTGGCCGTAACAACACCGGCCGCATCACAACCCGTCATATCGGCGGTGGCCACAAGCGCCACTACCGCCTTGTTGACTTCAAACGTGGCAAGCACGATGCGCCCGCCACAGTCGTCGGCATCGAATACGATCCAAACCGCACTTGTCGCATCGCGCTCATCCAGTATGAGGACGGCCAAAAGTCTTACATCCTTGCCCCACTTGGCTTGGAAGTCGGAACTACTGTCATCGCCGGTGTCAACGTTGCTCCCAAAGCAGGCAACGCCATGCCACTCAGCGCCGTGCCGCTCGGCACCTCCATTCACAACATCGAGCTTATTCCTGGCAACGGCGGCAAAGTCGCCCGCGCTGCAGGTCAACTCGCTGTCCTTTCCAACCGCGATGGCGGCTGGGCCTTGGTGAAAATGCCTTCTGGCGAAATCCGCCGCTTCAATGACCGCTGCTTCTGCACGATCGGCCAAGTCGGAAATCGTGACCACATGAACGAAACCTCGGGTAAAGCCGGTCGCACACGCTGGCAGGGCGTTCGTCCAACCGTCCGTGGTATGACGATGAACCCAGTTGACCACCCGAACGGTGGTGGCGAAGGTAAGTCGAAATCCGGTGGTGGTCGCCAGCACCTTCTCAGCCCATGGGGCCACGCGAAGGGCCAGAAGACTCGCAACAAGCGCAAGACCACGAGCGTCTTCATTGTCGAGTCACGTCACAAAGCCAAGAAGAAGTAATTCATTCTTAATCTGAAATCTCAAATCTGAAATCTCAAATTTCCCATGCCACGCTCACTCAAAAAAGGCCCATACGTTGATCAAAAGCTTCTTGCCAAGATCGACGCCGTCGCCGAAGCCGGATCCGACCGTAAGCCCATTAAAACATGGAGCCGCAAGTCGATGATTACCCCGGATTTCGTCAGCCATAACTTCGCTGTCCATAACGGGAAAACTTTCCTTCCCGTTTATGTAACCGAAAACATGGTTGGCCATAAACTCGGCGAATTTTCCCCGACCCGTCTATTCAAGACTCACGGCGGTATCGGTAAGAAATAATTAATCCAGGTTCACTCCCTACGTTTATGCGCTTCACGTTTCATTTCCAAGCATTCACCGCCGCCTTTGGGTCGTTGGTTTTTGCTGGAATGTGTCCGGGCCAAGCGCCAAGCTCTGGGGAGCTTCAGGAAATCATTGTCGATCTCCAACAGCAGAACCGGACACTCCAACACAGCCTTACCGAAGCAAATCGCGGCGAAAAGCAAGCATCCGAGCAACTTGCTCAGGTTCGCGAACGTCTTGAAGCCCTCGGTAAGAATTTGCTCGATGGGGGAGATGATCGTCTCGTTTTGGCTGCCGCAGACTTGCAACTCGCAAACGAGCGCATCTCAAGTCTTGAAAAATCTGCATCAAGCCTATCTTCATCCGTCACAGGTTACCTCCGACTCGCGGTCGTTTCAAATCCGGATGCAAGATTAGGTGTAGAAACTTCACTAAGAGAGCTTGACGCAGTCCTCGGACTGCGCCAGAAGCCCCGCCCCGATATTCGGACCGGCTCATTGCAGCAGGCTCGGGTCATCAGTCTCCAACAAGAAAGTGGCATGTTGATTTTGAATCTTGGTGAAAGCCAAGGTGCTAAAATAGGCATGACCTTTCAACTTACCCGCGGGCAACAGCCCTACGGTAAAGCCATTCTCGCTGACGTCCGCAAGGGCGTCAGTGGCGCCTTTGTCGAAAACCTCGACAACGTCGCCGAATCTCCACGCCCCGGCGATCTCGCCGTTCTCGAAACACAAGCATCCGCGCAGTAACCACTCACGTCCGACGTTCCATGGAAGTCAAAAGCATCACTAAATTCGTTCGCCTCTCGCCTAAAAAGGCGCGTGACGTCGCCCGCGAAATTCAAGGTCTCGCTGTATCAAGCGCCCTCGATATTCTGACCTTCACCCCCAAGAAGGCTGCACAGCTGATTGGCAAGACGCTCAAGACCGCCATTGCAGATGCGGAAAACAATTTCTCGCTCGATGCCTCATCGCTCGTGATCAAGGAAGCCGTCATCGGTGCCGGTCCGACGCTGCGTCGCTTCAAGCCACGCGCCAAAGGCTCCGCTGGCCCGATCCTCAAGCGCACCAGCCATATCTCCATCACTCTCGTCGGCTCCGCCCCCGAGAAGAAAAAGAAGGTCGCCCGCAAGGCTGCGGCCAAGAAAACCGAAGATGCTCCAGCCGCTGCCGCAGTTGCTGAAGACCAAGCCTGATATTCACCCTCTTAATTTCATCCCTCACCGACCATGGGCCAAAAAGTAAATCCGATCGCATTCCGCCTCGCCGTCAACAAAGACTGGCGCTCCAAGTGGTTTGCCAAAGGCAAAGACTACACCGATAAGCTGCACGAAGATCTCGCGATCCGCGGTTACCTCAAGAACAAGCTTGTTAATGCTGGATTGGCCCGTGTGGTCATTGAGCGTGCATGGAACAGCGTTCGCGTCACCTTACACACCTCCCGCCCTGGTCTGATCATTGGTCGCCAAGGCAAGGAAATCGAAGTGATGACCAAAGACATCACCGGCCTTTGCAAGGGTGCCCAAGTGAAGATCGACATCATCGAAATTCGCAAGCCTGAGCTCGATGCTCAACTCGTCGCCGAGCAAATCGCCGTGCAACTTGAGCGCCGGATTTCCTTCCGCCGCGCCATGAAGCGTGCTTTGCAAACTGCCATGGAATTCGGTGCCGAAGGCATTCGTCTCCGTTGCGCCGGCCGCCTCGGTGGTGCAGACATCGCCCGTGCCGAAGGCTACCGCGAAGGCAAAGTGCCACTCCAAACTCTCCGCGTCCCTCTCGACTACGGCTTCGCCGAAGCTCGCACTTTGTATGGCATCATCGGCATTAAATGCTGGGTCAACAAAAAGGAAGACGATGGCACCGGCAAGCAACCCCAAGGTCGCAACGACCGTGGTGACCGTGGCGGTGATCGCCGGGGTGGCGGTGGTGGTGATCGTGGAGGCGACCGTCGCCCGAACAACCGCAACTGATTTTTCAATCTCTCAATTCTCAATCAACATTTTTCCTAGAAGGACCGAGTTATGCCTTTGATGCCCAAACGAACCAAGTTCCGCAAGAGCCACCGCGGAAGCCGAGCTGGTAATGCCCAGCGCGGAACCACCGTCGCCTTCGGTGACTTCGGCCTGCAAACCCTCGACCGCGGATGGATGACCAACCGCCAGATCGAAGCTTGCCGGATCGCGATTAACCGCTCGCTCAAACGGAAAGGCAAAGTCTGGATCCGTATTTTCCCACACAAATCCATCACCTCACGCCCTCCTGAAACACGGATGGGTAAAGGTAAAGGCGCTGTCGAAGGTTGGGTGGCAGTCATCCGTCCGGGTAACATGCTCTTTGAAATCGGCGGTGTTCCTGAGTCCGCAGCCAAAGAGGCTATGCGTCTCGCATCTTATAAGCTCGGCATCCGTACCCGCCTTGTTGCCCGTAATCCACACGCCTGATCCGTTCGATCAATTCAATCTTAATATCCTTCTGAACCATGGCCAAAACCAAAGCCAAAACGAGCAACGAACTTACTGCCGACGAACTTCAAGTCCGTCTTCGTGAGTTGAAGCAAGAAGCACTTAACCTCCGTCTCCAACGCGCCACTGGCACTTTGGAAAATCCTGCCCGCATCCGCCAGGTGCGTCGCGAAACAGCGCAAGTGCTCACGGCGGTTACCGCCAAGTCACTGGCCTAATCCAAGATCCCACCTATTTTTATCATGAGCGAGACACCTTCGGACGCACAAGTCCACCTTCGTAAAACCCGCGTTGGCGTGGTCATTTCCAATAAAATGGACAAGACTCTCGTCGTCGAACACGTTGCCCGTGTTCCCCATCCCAAGTTCAACAAAATCGTCAAGCGCTCTAAGAAATACTACGTGCACGACGAGACCAACCAAGCTCATATCGGTGATCGCGTCCGAATCGTCGAGACGCGCCCGCTTTCGAAACTCAAGTGTTGGACACTTGCCGAGGTCATTTCGCATTGAGCCGGCTTCGTCCGTTTTCAAATTTCAAATCTAAAATCTTTAATTTCTTCAAGTCATGATCCAGATGGAAACCATGCTCGTCGTCGCCGACAACACCGGCGCGCGCAGCGCAAAAATGATTGGCGTGCTTGGCAAGCGCAGCCGCACCGCATGCATCGGTGACGTGATCACCTGCCACATTCGCGACTCCATCCCGACCGCCGCCGTCAAAAAGGGCAGCGTAGTCAAGGCAGTCGTCGTTCGCACCGCTTATCCAATCCGCCGAGCCGACGGCTCAGTTCTTCGCTTTGACTCCAACGCGGTCGTCATCATCGACAAAGACAACAACCCGCGCGGCACCCGGATCTTTGGACCCGTCGCCCGTGAACTCCGCGAGCGCGCGTTCATGAAAATCGTATCACTCGCCCCCGAAGTTCTCTGAACATCGGTCTCAACTCCACACAATTTTAATTTAATGAGCCGCATCAAGACCCACGTCAAAAAAGGCGATCAAGTCGAAATCATCGCAGGCAATCATAAAGGCAAGCGCGGCACCGTGCTCCTTGTGAATGCTGCCAAGGGCAAAGTCACCGTCGAAGGCGGTCGCCCAATTATTAAGGCTGTCAAAGCCACCGAAGCCGATTCCGGTGGTCTCAAGACTATCGACGGTCCGATCCATATCTCCAACGTCAAAAAAGTGGGCTGAGGCATTTCGCTTCGAAAGAAGCGAAAGAATCTCCGCCCGCGCTTAAGCGTCTGAGTAATCAGCGCTGACCCGCAAAAAAATGAGCACACCAGCACTACAACAACAATATAAGGACAAGGTCGTCCCTGCGCTCAAGAAGAGTCTGGGATACACCAACCTCCATCAGGTTCCACGTCTTGAAAAGATCGTGGTTACATCTTGTATGGGCAAGTCACCAGACCGCAAGGTCGCTGTCGACGACGCCGTCAATGAGATCCAAAAGATCACCGGACAACGCCCATCTATCACATTCTCGAAGAAGGCAGTTGCCAACTTCAAACTTCGTGAAGGTGAAGCCCTCGGCGCCCGCGTCACACTTCGTGGTGCCCGTATGTGGGAATTCCTTCACCGGTTCATCAACGTCACCGCCCCGAACATTCGCGACTTCCGCGGGATTTCCTCGAAGTCGTTCGACGGTCGCGGCAACTACGCCTGTGGCATCAGTGACCAATCCATTTTTCCGGAAATCGAAATCGACCAAATCAAACGCACCATTGGCTTCGACTTGATCTTCGTCACCTCCGCACCGACTGATGCCGAAGGCCGCGCCTTGCTCATGGAGCTTGGTTTACCCTTCCGCGATATGAAAAAGGCCAACGAGCTTGAAGCCGTCGCTGCCAACTAAAAACACCGGACCACACTTTAAAAGGAATCCTATTATGGCAGTTCTCACCGATCCAATTTCCGACTTCCTCACGCGTTTCAAAAACGCCGCCCGCGCGGGCAATGAAGAATTCACCGCTCCTTACTCCAAGATTAAGGCAGACATAGCCCGCATCCTCCAGGAAGAAGGCTACCTCTGGAACTATGAAGTCGTCACTGGCGAGCGCACTACGCTCAAGGCCAAGCCGAAGTTCATCGACGGTCGCGCAGTCCTCACCGACCTCAAGCGCGTCTCGACTCCCGGCCGCCGCCACTACATTGGTGCAGGCGAAGTGCCGCGTGTCATGTCCGGCCTCGGCATCTCGATTCTTTCCACTTCGAAAGGCGTTATGTCCGGCGGCTCCGCCAAGAAGCAAAACCTCGGTGGCGAGCTTCTCGCCAACGTCTGGTAAACCCTAACTCGTAAAAGGAAAATACTACCATGTCACGAGTCGGACTCAAACCAATCTCTGTCCCCGCGAAAGTTGCCGTCAAACTTGATGGTCGCACGGTTATCGTCGAAGGCCCTAAGGGCAAACTCGACTTTCCACTTCCGGACGGCATCTCACTCACCAGTGAAGACGGCACCGTTGTCGTCTCCCGCTCCACCGAGCTTCGCCAACACAAAGCTCTCCACGGCACCGCCCGCAGCCTCGTTCAGAATATGATCGTCGGTGTGTCGGAAGGTTTCGTGAAGGATCTTGAAATCATCGGCGTCGGTCTTCGCGCTGCAGTTAAGGGCGCAGACCTCGACCTCTCACTCGGTCGCTCCCATCCACTCCTTCACCCCATACCGTCTGGTCTCAACGTTACAGTCGTTGAAAATACCAAGATCAAGGTGGAAGGAATCGATAAGCAGCTCGTCGGTCAGTTCGCTGCCGAAGTCCGCAGCTTCTATCCTCCTGAACCCTACAAGGGCAAAGGCGTTCGCTATGTCGGTGAGAAAGTTCGCCGCAAAGAAGGCAAAAGCGTCGGCAAATAATTTATTACCGTCGTCCCACACCTCAACAAAATTACGGCAATATGAGCACTATCAATCGCAAGTCGATTCGTCGCAAGATTCACAACCGCATTCGTCGGAAAGTTTCCGGCACTGCCGAACGTCCACGTCTGGCTGTTCACTACTCCAATCAACACATCTACGCCCAAGTCATCGACGACGCGGCTGGCCGGACTTTAGTTTCCGCCTCCACGCTCGACAAATCTTTCGAAAACGGTTCCTCGAATGTCGAGAGCTCCCAGAAAGTCGGTCAGCTCCTCGCAGAGCGCGCCAAGGGCCTCAACATCAGCGCCGTCGTTTTTGACCGCGGCGGTCACCTCTACCACGGTAAAGTCAAAGCACTTGCTGATGCAGCGCGTGAAGCCGGCCTCCAATTCTAAAGCTCTGACCAGACACATATCATGGTAACAATTCCAGAAAACGAAAAACCCGCAACACCCGTAGCAACTCCAGCTTTGCCACTCGGTCCGGTTGCAGGCTCCGGCCATCAAGGTGGTGGCTATCAAGGCAATCGCGGCCAAGGTGGCGGTGGTGGCGGTGGCTATCAAGGTGGCGGCGGTGGCGGCCAAGGCGGTCGCGGACGCGGCGGCCCACGCCGTGAAGAGCGTGCAGCTCCGACTGATGCGGAAGGCAACGAGCTTTCCGAGAAGGTCGTCTTCATCAACCGATGCGCTAAGGTCGTCAAAGGTGGTCGTCGTTTTAGCTTCTCCGCACTTGTTGTCACTGGCAACAAGGTCGGCAAGGTCGGACTCGGCTACGGCAAGGCAAACGAAGTGGCTGATGCTATCAAAAAAGCCAGTGAGGGAGCCCGTAAGGTGCTCGTCTCTATGAGCATCGTCGATGGCACCATTCCTCACGAAATTTACGCTGAATTCGGCGGTGGCAAGGTGCTCCTCAAGCCCGCGTCTCCGGGAACTGGCATCATCGCCGGTGGCGGTGTGCGTGCTGTTTGCGAAGCTGTTGGAATTCGTGACATCCTTGCCAAGTCAATGGGATCCTCCAACCACGCGAACGTGGTGAAGGCGACTCTCAAGGCTCTCTCCCAACTCCGTACCCGTGACCAAGTTCTCGGCGCACGCGGCAAAAAAAAGCGGGAAAAGGCGATCTGACCTCGTTAAAGGTTATGCGTTAAAGGTTATTGGGAATCCATGACTCTTCACTTATAACCGATAACTCATAACTTATAACTCTTTAAAACAATGGAACTTCATTCATTCAGCCCGAATCCGGGATCTAAGCACCGGAACAAGCGTCTCGGTTGTGGCGAAAGCTCCGGCCGCGGCAAAACATCCGGCAAAGGCAACAAAGGCCAAAAAGCCCGTTCCGGTTCCGGCACCCGTGTCGGTTTCGAAGGCGGACAGATGCCTCTTCACCGTCGTCTCCCCAAGCGTGGTTTCAACAACTACGACTTCCGCGACAAGTTCTGCGTCTTCAATGTCGGAGAACTCGATGATCTGTTTGACGCAGGTGCAACCATCGACGAAGCCGCCCTCAAGGGCCAAGGCCTCGTCAACGGCACCTACGACAAGATCAAGGTTCTCGGCATCGGCGAAGTCACCAAGGCGTTTCATCTCGTCGTAAACAATGCCAGTGCTTCCGCTCGCGAAAAAATCGAAAAAGCAGGCGGCACGGTCACTGGACCTACTGCTTGATCTGTTTGCTCGACTTCTGATTTCCGATGAGGAAGCGCACACCCGCGCTTCCTCATCGTTTTTATAAAACTTAGCGTCATCTTTTTTTATCCATTAGCCATGATTTCAGCGTTTACCAACACTTGGAAAATCCCCGAACTTCGGGACCGGATTCTTTTCACCCTCGCCTTAATTGTCATCATTCGCTTGGGGGTCCACATCACGCTTCCGGGTGTCGATGCCACCGTCATCAAGGCTTGGATGGACAGCATGAAGAATCGAGACCCTGCATCCGGTGGTGGTATTACCGCCTTGCTCACAGTGTTCTCTGGGGGTGGTCTTCAACAGGCTGGTATATTGGCGCTGGGGATTATGCCTTACATTTCCGCATCGATCATGGTGCAGTTAATGACCGCGGTCGTGCCGAAGCTTTCGCGCCTTGCTCGTGAGGATGGTGGTCGCCAGAAGATCACGCAATATACTCGCTACATCACTATTGGTATTGCCGTGGTCCAAGGTTTCTTCGTGGCGAAGTCGCTTACGAATCCCGCTAATATTCCCTACATGAGCGGGATCGAGAAATTTGGTAACTTGGTTCCTGATCCATCTTATACTTGGATGGCTCTCACGGTCGTCACCATCGTGGCAGGCACGGTTCTGTTGATGTGGATTGGCGATCAAATCACTGAAAAAGGAATCGGTAACGGCACTTCCATTATCATCACGGTCAACATCATTTCCGCGCTGCCGGGGGCGTTGGTTCAGGCATGGAAATACTTTGTTCCTTCCCAAGGGACTGTGGAGCCATTCAAAGCCATGTGGATGGTGGTCATGATCGGGTTGCTGCTTGTTGTCATCGCCGCGACCATAGCAATTACCCAAGCGCAGCGACGGATCGCTGTGCAATATGCCAAGCGCGTCGTCGGACGGAAACAGTTTGGCGGGCAGACCCAGTATCTACCACTCAAGGTCAATTATGCCGGCGTCATGCCGATTATCTTTGCTTCGGCTGTGCTATCCTTGCCGCCGTTAATGCTACAATGGATTCCTGGGGTGGCAGGCCAGCCATGGGCGATGAAACTTTACAGTCAGTTTTCCCAAGGTGGCACTTTTTTCTATGTGGCTGGTGGAATCGGCATCTTCCTATTCTCGTATTTCTGGGTCGCTATGATGTTCCAACCCTCGCAAATTGCTGAGGATCTCAAGCGCAACGGCGGCTACATTCCTGGTATACGTCCCGGGAAGCCGACTGCAGATTTCTTGGATTTCACGATGACTCGTCTTACCTTCGCTGGTGCTTTCTTTATGGTCGCATTGTTCGTTCTGCCCGTGCTAACGGGTAAGGCTGTCGGTCTTCCTCCCGGCTCGCTAGTCCTCCAGTTCTTCGGTGGCACCTCGCTTCTGATCATGGTGGGTGTGGTGCTCGATGTGATGCGCCAAGTTGAAACCCAGCTCCTCCAAAAGCACTATGATGGTTTCCTCCGCAAAGGAAAACTCAAGGGGCGCTACGACCGACTCAGCCAGAGCAGTGGCGCGGCTCCTCGCACGGCCATTCTTTATTTGTGGATTGTGGTTGGCATCCTCATTGTCATCGGTAGCGCAGCCCTTATTTACAGCAAAACCACGCATTGATTGTTCCTGCGGCCAAACCGCTCCGCGTTGTCCTGCTAGGGCCCCCGGCTTCCGGTAAAGGCACCCAAGGTCGTCGCCTTGCAGCCACTCTCGGACTCGGTTACCTCAGCACAGGCGCCTTGCTCCGGGAGCAGATGGAAATGGGAACCGACTTGGGAAAACAAGCCGAGCCCATTCTCGCTCGCGGCGAATATCTGCCGGATGACTTGATGTGTCCGATTCTCGCGGATTGGCTATCCCGTCAATCCGGAGGCTGGGTAATCGATGGTTTTCCCCGTAGCGTGCCCCAGGCGGACTTCCTCGATGAGTGGTTGGCGAGTCACGGGTTAAATATTGACGCTGCAATTTCATTGGAAGTGCCCTTTGCGCAACTTCTCGCCCGCATCCAAAACCGTGTCGAGTGCCCGGAATGCCGCTGGTCCGGCCAGCGTGGCCAACTCGTGAACGGCGCAAAGTGTCCAATTTGCAGTAGTTCTGCGGGTCCTCGCGCCGACGACAGCGAGAAAAATTTTCGCAGCCGCCATGCGGAGTTTGTGTCTCTAACCCAGCCAGTGATCTCGCATTATCGGAAAGCGGGGCGTCTTTGTCCTTGTGATGCCACGCTTCCTGAGGCTGAAGTCGCGGCTAGCTTACTCCAATTTTTCTCGGTTCGTTCCTCTTGAAATTCTCGATTCTCAATTTTTGCTATAACATCGTGTCCCGTAGAACCCGTATTCCTATTAAGTCGCCGCGTGAAATCGAATTCATGCGCAAGGCTGGTGCCATTGCTTCTACCATTCTGCAGGCGCTGGCCAAGGAAGTCGCGCCCGGTCGGACGACCGGGGAGATCAACCAGTTGGCGGCGGATTTGATGCGCGAGCATGATTGTAAAAGTGCCTTTCTAGGTTATCGCGGCTTTCCCGGCTGCATCTGTATTTCCGTCAACGAGGAAGTCGTCCACGGTATAGGCGGAGCACGCAAGATTCAGCCTGGCGACATCGTGAAGATCGATGTCGGGATTATGAAAAGTGGCTTCATCGGTGACAACGCGACGACTGTAGCGGCGGGAGACATTCCGCTCGAAATCAAGCGTCTTCTGGCCGTCACCGAGCAATCTTTGTTCGAAGCCATCAGCCACGCCCGAGCCGGCCGAAAGCTCGCGGACCTTTGTGGCTCTGTCGAAGAGTTCGCGAAGCCTCACGGCTTCACTATTGTCAGAGAGTTCGTAGGCCATGGAGTGGGCCGCCGTTTGCACGAGGAACCGAATGTTCCTAACTACCGGCCGCACGGGAAATCTCCGACTCTCATGCCCGGCATGACCTTAGCCATTGAGCCAATGATCAATGCCGGTGTGCCCACGGTGCGGATCTTGGATGACGGCTGGACGGTCATCACAGAAGACCGCAAGCCTTCTGCGCACTTCGAACACACGGTCTTAATCACTTCCGGCGATCCGGAAATTCTGACGTGGCGGCCGAGAGAGGCCCTACCCGAAATGATGGGTCTGCCACCGTGGTGAGCGGAGCGCTTGAGAAATTTAGAACGGGCTTTCGTCGTCGTCGAAATCCTCGCTGCCACGCAGATCGGCAGCGGATGGCTCGCTGCTGCTCGTTGCTGTGCTCTGGTGTGCCGAAGGTTCCCTTGCTCCACCGGATGGTTTCGCTGAGGCCCCGCTACCGCCTTGGATTTTCCAACACGCTAAGTTGACGAAATATTTGCCGTTATACTCGTTCCCACGGATGTCGAAACTGACTTGCACGTCTTGGCCGAGTTCGAAGGGGTCGAGCACGGAGCACTTGTCCTTCACGACTTCGAATTTAAGATCCTGTGGATATTTATCAGCCGCCGTGGTGATTACGAACTCGCGCTTGGTGAAGCCGCTTGCAAAATTCTGGGTTGTGCCGATCCATTTCAATTTACCTGAAGCTTCATACATGGCCGGAGTCTCCAAAACCGGGCGGCGATGTCAAACGCGCAGGGTTAACTTTTGAGCGCGGCGTCAGGGGGCGGAGAGAATCTCTATTTCGGTAGCGTGAGCTTGGCGGAGTGCCTTGCGGAAATTCGCGATGGCTTGGCGGCGTTTTATTGTTTCGAGGGCGGCAAGAATTTCGGGCATCGCTTGTTCAATGTCCCGAGGCGCTGCGGGTTTGCGAGCGGTGACTTCCACGAGGTGCCAGCCGAGTTTAGTCCGGACAAGCGTGGGCTGCTTGGTTTCTAGGGAAAACAATGGCGTCGCGAAATCAATCGGAAGCCGGTCGCGAGTCATCCATCCAAGTTCACCGCCCTTGTCTTTGGTGGCGGGGTCTTGACTGATTTCTCGGGCGAGAGTGGCGAAGTCGTTTTTCTTTTGGGTGAGGAGCGCGAGTGCTGCATCGAGTTTCAGCTTTGCTTCTTCTGGTGGGTGATCGAGCGTGGGGAGGAAAATATGCCGCGCTTCGATGCGCTCGGGCAGTGCGATGAATTGCGGGTTTTTTCCAAACCATTCACGCGCTTCTTGGTCGGTGACATGGATGGACGGGTCGATGCGTTGGGCGATAAATTTTTCCTGTCTGATCTTGGCTCTGAGTCGGTTGCAGAGATTTTGCTCGCTGGGAATGCCTTGGGATTTCATCGCCGTTTCCAAAGCGCCTTTGCTTTCAAACCGGCCGACGAGTCGGCGGAGGCGCTCGTTGATTTCTTCGGAAGTAACGGCGATTGGCGGGTCGAGTTCTTTGATTTGGAGCTGCAGCAACTCGTGGTCGATGAGTTCTTCCAGCGCGGCCGCGCGGGTGACTGCGGAATCTGTTATGGGATTTCCCTCGAGCCAGAGTTTCTCGCTCACTGCCCGATCAAGCTGGCTGCGGGTGATTGAGTGGCCGGAGACTCGGGCGACGACGTCTGACTTTGAGTGTCTGCCGCCTCTGATGATTTTGTGGAGCGGCCCGCTGAAAATAAAAAGGTCTGCAATCAGATAGGCGACAACCCCGCCAAGGAGGGCGAGCTTGAGAGTGGATCTGCGGAGTGGAGACATCGAGAGTAGGACGGAAACGGGCTTATCGAGAAGTGAAAACCCGTGAGGCAGAGAGGGCGAAGTTTTCCGGGTCATACATCGACTCGACCTTGGCGGGCGGGGCGGTGGCTTGGCCGGCGAGGGTGCAGCGGGCGAGGTAGGTGACGGTGTAAGTGCCTTTTTGCGCGACTTCATCGAGGAAAAAAGAAGCGCGGTCGCTGCGGAGTTCGGAGTGGCTGACTTGCCAATCGTCCTCGCTGGTGCGGATGCCGGCGGCGGCGCGCTGGGACTTGAAGTCGGTGTTGACGGTTTCAAAAACGGAAGGCAGCGGGTCTTCGATGACGAGGTAGCGGGTGCTGTCTGTGGGCAGGGTGACGCGGAGCGAGACGCGGATGAGATCGCCAACTTGCGGTTCAGTGAGGATTTGCGCAGAGCCGTCGGCTAGGATGCGCTCGTAAATCCGGTCGATAGAAAGGCCGTTGGTGGCGACGGACTGGATGGGCGTGATTTTTGGTTTGGAGGCGATTTTTAAGCGGGCGAAAGCACTTTGATTTGCGGAGATGTCGAGTTTGAGATCGGGTGATAGCTTGAACGAGCGGGCAGCGGTGGGCTCTTCCTTGGTTAGAGAAATTGTCTCTATGCCACCGGTGGTTTCTAGGGTGAGGGCGATGGTTTCTTCGCTAAGTTTCTGACTTGCGGCGTAGGAGGCCATGGCCATCAGGCTCCACCCATTGACCCAGGTAGTCCGCCATTGGCCGTAGGGATTGCGATCGCGGAACATGCGGTCGAGAGATATGGTGGGTTCCTGGCTTTTGGGATCGACGATGAGCCAGGCAATGAGGTGGTGGGCATCATCAGCGGACCAAGGCATCCAGTTGTCGTTTTTGAGCGTGAAGGGAACTTTGGAGGTGAGGATGGACTTTGCGGTGGCGAGATTGAGCGCATTTTCTGCATCCTCGCTGGCGATAGCGGCGGCGAGCAGGTAGCGGGCGCTGGGGGTGAGTTCGGCGATGCGGTCTGTGAGGACGTTCCGATAGGCGGGTTGGGGTGAGCCGGCGAGAGCGAGGACGAATAAGCTGCGGGCGTGGTTTTCAAGGGTGCACGGGGATTTCTCGTTAGCGATGCCACGTAGGCTTTCGATCAGGTTTTTAGTGAGGGAATCAATGGCGGACTGCGGG
Source organism: Akkermansiaceae bacterium (assembly GCA_031382045.1). GTDB lineage: Bacteria > Verrucomicrobiota > Verrucomicrobiia > Verrucomicrobiales > Akkermansiaceae > Luteolibacter. The sequence continues at coordinate 14,879 of JANMYL010000083.1, forward strand.
ACGTTCGCTCCTTTTTGGGCGGCCATCATCAGGCCCATTCCGGCGTAGGCTGTGGCCCATGGGACGGAAGTGGTGCCGCCGGGCCAGTAAGAGAATGCGCCGTCGGGGAGCTGCATGGAAAGCAGTCGGTCGGCACCGGCCTGGATGGCTGCGGTGACTTTTTTCTCCGGGATTTCTGCAAAACGGGGGATGACAGGACTCAAGGCTGTCACGGAAAGCCAGGGGATGAGCGAGGAGGTGGTTTGCTCGACGCAGCCGTAGGGATAGTGGAGGAGGAAATCGACCGAACCGGCCGCTTCGAGGAGCGGGGAGCGGGAGAATTCGAGTTCGATTTCGCCGGAGCCATTGAGCAAGTTTGCGTCGAGCTGGCTGAGGAGGTTATGCTTCGCGCCGGGTGTGTCGAGGTTGATGAGCTGGGTCTGGCGGAGCAGCGGCATCGGGTATTGGACAGGGAAGCGAGATTCGATGGCGTCGGACAGGTGGTGTTTGAGCGCGGGCGTGAGATCGGCGTTGTTGAGGGAAATGGGGGTGGCTTGGAAGGTGAGCACGGCTTCCCCAGTGCTTTCGGCACGGGTCGGGAAAATGACGGTTGTCGATGCGCCCGGGGCGAGTGTGACAATCTCATTGGTGGCGGCGGTGGGAATGGTGCAGGGGGATTCTGGGCCGCTGGCGGTGCTGAATTTGATCTCCCAGGTGCCGGTGAAGGTGGAGGCGTTCTGGACGAGGACTTGTGCGTTGAAGGTGTCCGATTGGTGGGCGAAGCGTGGGGTTTTCGGCTCAAGCATGAGGTCTTTCTTCACCACGATGGACGACTCGGCGTGCCCAAATCGAGCGGCGTGTTGATGGGCGATGGCTATGATCCGGTAGCGGGTGAGCGTGTCGGGAAGCGTGAAAGTGTGGCTGAATTTTCCGGTGGCATCAGTGATGAGTGCGGGTGCCCAAGTGGCGCAAGGATCGAAGTTTTTCCGCAGGAGATCTGCGAGTTTGCTCATGTCGCCACCGCCGCCGATGAAGAATCCTTTGCTTGCGAAGTACTGCTTTTCTGGGTCTTCGGAGATGAAGGCTTGGAAGGAAGTGCCGGACTGGACGTCGAGATTTCGGGGAGTGTAAAAGTAGTCCATGGGCTTGGGTGTCTCGTAACCCATGACGGCGAGTGTGCCTTCGTCTTCGGCGTAAAAGGTGACTTCTGCTCCGGCGGCGGGCTTGCCGTTGGCGAGGGTGATGTCTCCGCTCAGCGTGACCACGGAGCCGGGGCGGTAGGACGGTGCGGGCGTTTCGAGGTTCACGGAGAGCTTGTCGCGAAGGTTTTCCACGATGAGTTCGCAGTAGCCGAGGCGGAGTTGGGGCTCCTTGAGTGCGCGGGCGGATTCTTTTGCGCCCTTGACGATGAGGATGGAGACGAAAGCGTTTGGCGCGTCTTCAGCAGTGAGCGGAATTTCGATGACGGGCATGTCAGCCTTGAGCTGGACGGAGAAGGTGCGGAGGATTTTTTCGCGCTCTACGGTGACGAGTGCGGTGCCTTCGATGGGCGTGAGTATGAGGACGCGTGCGGTCTCGCCGGGTTTGTAAGATTTTTTTTCGGCGACCATTTTGACGCGAAGTCCATCTTCGTAAAGCCATGGGAATTCGTGGGTTCCATAGACGTAAAAATGGGTGACAGTGGCGTAAGCGCGGCCGTCCGGATCGGTGCCGCGGAGAGTGAGGAAGTGGCGGCCATTGGACTTGGGTATGATAGTGAAATCGGTGCCTTGCGCGGCGGAGGCGGCCGGATCTAGGGTGAGGTCGGTGGTGGAAATCAGTTCCTCTTCGACGTTATTTTGCGTGGTCGTCTGGCCGGAGTCAGTGCGGGATTTGACAGCGGAATTCACCTCGCGGGTCAGCGTGGCGGTGATTTTCACGCTGCCAGAGAACGGCTCGCCGCGGGTGTCGGTAGCAAGGATTTTCAGCGGCAGGGCATCGCCTGCGTGGACGAGGGTGTCGATTCTGGAAACGCCGACGTAAATGCTCGCGGGATGCACGGTGGTGGTGGCGGTGGAGGTGAGGGTTTGGTGGTTCGCATCGGTGACCTCAGAGGAGATCACGACTTCGCGGGTGCTGGGGAATTCCGCCTGCGGAATGGCTACGGATAGAGTGGTCATGCCATCGGCGGAGAGCTGGGTCTCGGCTTGGAGTTGGGAGATTTGGGCTTCAGGACCGTCTTCATCTCGGTAGCCGAAGTAGTGATACCAGTAAGCCCAGTCGTCGGTGCGGTGGTTTCCAAAGAGGAAATCTCGGAAGCGTGCGGGGTAGGGGTTTTGGGCGGTGACGCGGCTGAAATATTTCACCTTGGCGGCGGCGACGGGCTGGCCTTGGTAATATTTCGCGATGAGATCGACGAAAATATGAGCCGCGCCGGGCACGGGTGTGGTCACGGTTTGGGCGACTTCGAAGGCGTTGCGGCGGAATTCCTCGACGCGCAAAGGAAGCTCGAAGCGGGCGCTTGCGAGGAGGGCTTCTTGTTTTTCCCACTGGTCTTCGAGCGCCTCGGCTTGTGCGAGTTCCTCGGGGTATTCGAGGCGAATTAGGTGGGTGCCAGTTTTTCCGGACGGGAGAGAATAGGTGAAATCAAAGGAGCCGTTTTCCGAGATTGTGACGGGGCAAGTGTGGATTTCTTTCTCGGTGGAATCAACGACGACGACACGCGCGGAGTTGGATTTCGCGGGCTCGATGGCGTTGCTGCGCTGGGTGCGCACAATGCCTTTCATGCGGACGGTTTCTCCGGGGCGGTAGAGCGAGCGGTCGGTGAAGAGGAATGCCTTGCGCAGTGCTTCGGTGGGTTTGTTCCAAGAAAAACGGACTGGAAAATGCCAGAGGCCAACGGTGTCCAGCGAGGAGTCAAAGGCGGTGAGGTAGCTGTCTGCGCCGAGTGAGGCGTGGAGGTGGCGGACAGCTGGGGAACGGGGGATTGTGGCAAGTCCGGAGGTGTCCGTGCTTGCGGACTGGAGCGCGGCGGCTTCCTCGCCGTAAAGTTGGAATTTTACCCCAGGAAGCGGTTGGCCGGTGTCGCAGGAAAAAGCGTAAATAAGGGCGTCTTGCGGTGTGAGCTTCCAAGCAAGGCCGATGTCGGTGAGCTGGACGATCGCTTGGCAGGTGGGTGGCGCGCTTGGGCCTGCGTAATCCGGGTGGGTCTTGCCGGCGGCTTCGATGAAATAGGTGCCGAAGCGCTCGTCTTTGGGAAGAATTTCATCCCAACTCAAGGTGACGATTTTGGAGGTGTCGAGCGGGTTTCCGAGCGGGATTTCGAGGTCTGCCATGGATGGGCCGACGATCAGCGAAAAGGGAATGGCGGCGGAGGGGGAGATCGTGTCCTCGTTGGGGCCATTTCCGGTGAAATGCCGGTAACCTTGGAATGCGCGCACTCGGTCAAGTCCCGAGACTTTCTTGATTCGGAGGTGGGCGCTTTCCAGATTGAGGGTGAGCATCCGGTATTTCCGGGAGCCATTGGCGAGTTGGCCTTGGTCCTCGGATGGGAATTCAAGCACAGGTTTGAAGTTCCCGAACGTGACTTCCTTAGTGAGAGGCCCGTCAAGAATGAATCCGATTTTGGAGGCGAGAGGTGGCTTAATGGTGAGTGTGTATTTCTCCACTCCTGAAAAATTTCCTGCGAGTTCGATCTCGCGGTCCTCGATGATCGCGTTGAGGTTTTCGGGACGGGGGTGGATTTCAATGGATTTCGTGAGAAAATCCTCGGGCAGGGATTCTGCGAGGGGGTGATTGAAGCTGATGCGGATCTTACGGGGCTCGTTGACAGTTTGAATTGGGGTGATTCCGGTGACTCGGAACGGCTCAATATCACCGATTTCATAGTTGCTGGCTTCCGTGGTGCGGGCGCTGGCTTGGCGATTCGGCAGCCCCTTGAGGACAGAAATTTGCCAGCCCTGGCCGACCGGAAGTGGGGAAACTGGGGTGACAGTGAGAATGTGGGGAAGGGGGCTTTGAGCAGCTGGCGGTGTGACCGGCGCATTTGGAAAGCGGGCGGCCCACGGCGGGTAGCTTTCAGCGTAAGTACGGGCGCGATCACCGCTGGCGCACTCTACGTGCGCCGCGACGCGCTGGCCAGTTTTCGAGGTGTAAGAAATGAAATTTACTGCCGTTGCTGGGTCGAGTTCATCGTTGAAAATAATCAACCATGGGCTGGTGGACGGCGAGTAATCCGATGACCCGCGGTTCGGGGGATTCGCCGTGATGACGCGGAATGCCTCGCTGGCGAGAGTTGCAAATTTCCCGGCAGGAACGCTGGATTGGTCGAGATATTCGCGGTTTTTCGGGATCGAAAACGTATAAATCGCGCCGATCTCTGGAGCGTGCGCGGGAATGAATTGTGCGATGTTCTGGGCCTTCCAAAGGAGCTTGCCGGGCAGCTCGGGCTGGATTTCTAGCCAAGGATTTGCAGTGGTTTTTCCGAGTTCTGAAATGGCGACCACTGGCGAGTCGAGCACGATGTCGATCTGCGATTCCGGGACCAGAGAGGGAGTGGAAATGACCAGCCGAGGAGCGGCGGATGCGGCAAGCACGGAGACCATAAATGTCGTGATGACGAAGAAGTGGATTTTCATGAAAAAATCAAATGGGATCAATCGCATTCCTACACGGAATCCGACTGATGGGAATTCAATTTATTTCGCGGGGGCGACACTTGCAGGGCAGGCATGCGGCATTGCCTTTTAGTGAATTTCTGCGAAATTATTGGCGTGTCTCGATTAACAGTTTCCAAAATTAGCAGGTTCGCCGCCTGCGTTGTGGCGCTTTTCGTGGGCGCGTGCGCTCCCCAGTACACACTGGTGAGCTACCAAAAATCGCTCGGTGTGAACTCCGCTCTTGGCGCGAAAGAGGATCGTTTTGGTTACCGCAAGTGGATTTCAGAAACCACCGAGCCGGACGTGGTGCTCATCGGCATTCACGGATTTTGCGGGGCCTCCATCGACTACGCCAACCTCGGCAAGCATCTTCTCCAACACCAGCCGGCCAGCGGGCTCTACGCTTACGAAGTTCGTGGCCAAGGCAGTGATCCGATTCATCAACGGCGCGGCGACATCGGCGATCCGAAGGATTGGTATCGAGATTTATTCGCCTTCACTCAATTGGTGCAGGAGCAGCATCCGGATGCGAAAATCGTCTGGTTTGGAGAGAGCATGGGCGCACTCATCGCCGCGCACGCCTGGCGCGCGGCTCCCGCTGACGATCCGCCGTGTGATGGACTGATCCTGTCCTCGCCCATCGTTCGCTTCCGCGACGACATTCCTGCATGGACGCCCGGCTTGGTCCAAATCGCCGCGAGCACCCTTCCGCTCGCTCGGATTTCTCAAGAAACCCTCTCTGGCGGGCAGAACGTGCAAATGACTCAAACGTCACATCATGCCGAGCAAAGCAAAAAAAACTCTTATGCCATAGATGAATATACCCTGCGGCTGATGGGAACTTTGGCGGGGCATATTGAGAGCATGAATGATTGCGCGACCACTTTCCGTTCCCCGAGCCTCGTGCTGCACGGTGGAAACGACTATTTTAACAACGATTCCGACGTCCGTGGCTTCGTGGCACGGATTCCAGCGGGTGCTTCGAAAACGTATCATAACTACCCGCAAGCTTACCACTTACTGATGTATGACGCTAAAAAGGAAGTTATTTTCAAAGACATCGCACGTTGGCTGGATCTACTTCGGAAAAACCGGCTGAAGCAACTTTAACTAAAAATTGACAGAATTCGTCTTGACGGGTCGGGCCCCATGGCCATTCTCCGCGTCCCGCAACTCCAACCAATTTTTTTATGGCACGCATCTGCAGTATTCGAGGAACCCGCGTCCGCTCCGGCGGCAAAATTCACCGTTCAGGTTTGGCCAAGAAAAAGGGCGGTATCGGTCGTCACGTCACCAAGGTGGTGAAACGCACCATTTCTCCAAATCTTCAAAACAAGCGCATTTGGGTGCCTGAGCTCGCGAAATTCGTTCGCATCAAGCTGAGCTGCCGCGCGCTCAAGACCATCAACAAAAATGGTGCTTTCGTGACTCTCAAGAAGGCTGGAATCATTTGATCTGCCATTGAAATTTCTCAGAGGCCCGGTGGAAACACCGGGTCTTTTTTGTGTTTAAAAGCCAGCCCCTTGCGGATC
>JANMYL010000306.1:0-3142 GCA_031382045.1 Akkermansiaceae bacterium
GTAGGGCCGTAGCCAGATCGTCGTATTGCTTGATCAGCATTATGGGCCGACGTAGCGCGGCGGCGAGATCGTCGTCTTGCTTGCCGGTTAACATGGGCCGCAGGCCGTTCCAGACCAGAATTTGCTCTTTTAGCGCGACAATGGAGGAATAGGGAAGAGCGTGTTTCACTTCCGCGCCCAGCAATTCCCTGGCCCGTTGGAGCCGTTGCTCAACGAGGTCGCCAGCGTTTCCTTGTAAATTCGGCACGGGCGTCGCAACCGGAATGATCTGGGGAAACTTTTCTGAATCGCTAAGCACTCGGGCGACGCTGGAGATACCTTGGAGGTTTTGCTCGTTGAGCGCGAATAGCAGGACTACCAAATCCGGCAGGTGCAGCGTGCATACGCCGCCGACGTCTGTGAGGCCCGTTCGCGAGTCCACCAAGACATAATCGGGACGATAAGTGTCTTCGATCTCGGCCTTGAAGTTCTCGATAAAATCGGCCCCCGAGCGGTTGTCATACAGATCCGCCCAGTCGATGGAGAGCCGCTTCCGGTTGTAGGAATCGTCCTTGGCCCCGCTCGTCATCAGCCACAGCTTCCCTTCGAGGGGCTGCGGCTTCGGCTTATCCGGTTCACTCAGATTCACCGGCTGCACTTCGTGAACGTAATCCTTGATCGGCGCGACCTGACCGGTCTCCAGATAATGACAGACGTATTCGACCACGCCGGTCCGGCCCTTGGGCACGGCGAATTCCTCGAAACTGTCGAGCCCGGGCGCTTCCAAGTCGAAATCGATCATCACGACCCTGCGCCCGCTTTGCGCCAGGCTGGCTGCTACGTTGGCGAGTGACATGGATCGGCCGACGCCGCCCTTATAGGAGTAGAATGTAACCCAGAACGTGTGCATGCGGATTAGATAGAAGAATGGTGGATGGCTTTTAGCATCAGCATGCGGGCCGGGTTGATGCGGGTGCTGGCACTCACACGGGCGCATGGTCTCGTGGATCGCCTCGCCAAGGCGGGAAATGGTGACGTTCCTGCCGTTTCTCTGGCGGGAGCGCGGATTGGAGTTAAAGCCGGTTTGCGCCAGTCTCGCTCCTTCACCCATTCAAAGGCGTCAGGGAAATGCTGCAACACACGCAGGTAGTAGCCCATCGAGCGCGAGGCGATTTGCGTGCCCTTGAGCCAGCGATGGAAGGTTTTCTCGCCAAGACCGATGGCTTCTGCGAAGTCTTTTTGCGACAACCCGGACGCTTCCAGCATGGCGAAAAGCTCCGCCTTGGTCAGTTGCTCGTTGGCCTCGGCCACGTAGCGGCTGATGTAGCGGTTGCTCTCGGCCGGGATGAGTTCCTCGCCGCAGTCCGTGCACCGGAGCATCTTGACGCCGGGCACGACCACGCTCGCGCCGTCTGGACCCACGTCGGTGTAGTCCTGGACGATTTCAACGAGTCGGCCCTTTTCGCACTCGAAGCAGTTTTCTGGCATATTCATGATTTTCAGCAAGGTAGTGGCGGATGGCCGGTGTTGTGAGTATGGAACCCGAGGAGGACCATGAAGCGGCCTTCTTGTTCGATTGGTGCGATTTTCACGTGAATGATGAGGTTATTCTCGTAGCGCAGGCAGCATTGGCATTTTCGGGGATCGTCAGGCAGCACATAGAGTCGGCAACCGGATTCCAGATAATCCACAAGATCGTCGATCACCACCCGGAGTGGGTCGAAACCGAGTCGTCGCAGGTATTCGTGTCCTTTTCTGTAGATGAGATGACCATCGGGATCTTTGAGCGCCTCCAGCACGCTAGTCTTCTGCAAGGCTGACACCTCTCTCCTTTCCGGTTGGTTCATGGTATTTACGGGAGAGCGTGCTGGTGCTAGTGCTGATTGATACTTGCCTCAAGAAAATTCTCAAATCAAGTGCCGATTAATCTTTTTTTTAAATTCCAAACCCCATCCGGATCTTCTCGATATCCTCATCGGTCATGCGGAGGGTGTGGAGTTCGGTTTCGTAGAATTGCTGGTAGGTGGTGGAAATGCGGTCGCCGAATTCGGGGTCGATGGCGTTGTGCCACTGGTGGAGCCAGGGGAGGAGTTCCTTGAGGGCGGCGAGCAGCGGGGCGAGCTTTTGCGGCTCCCAGCCCCAGGTGTCGGTGGCTTGTTGGTAGAAGCCGGTGAGGGCTTGGGCTTGTTGGGCGTGGTCCCAGCCGGCCCAGGCGATGACCGGGGAGGCGTCGTGGCCGCCTTCCATGCCCGGGTAGAGCACCCAGCGCTCCTTGGGCACGTCCAGTTTGCCGCGCAGCTTCCAGTAGGAGGATTTGAGGAAATCCCCCGAGCCATACTTCGGCGGCACCGGGATCTCGCCGACTTTTTCCAACAGCGCCTTGCGGATCTTCTTCTTCAATTCCTCTTCACTGACCCCTGATCCCTGTCCCCTGACCTCTTCTTCCACCGCGTCTTCCGCCCGTTGCAGCTCCCAGGTTTTCTCCCACTCCTCCCGCGTGCGCAAGCCGGCGGGTTTGTAGCGTTGGGCGGGCAGGGCGGGGACGCTCTCGGCGAGCACGAGGGTTTCGACGAGATTGGCGACATCGAAGTCCGCGCGGCCGGCGAAGACGGTAGCGGCTTCCATCCACTGGCTGTCGGCTTGCGCGGTCTGGGCGAGCTGGCGGACGCTGACGAGGCGCGGCTCGGTGCCTCCGGCGAATTTGGCGCGCAGCGGGCGGATGTGGGCGAGCTTGGCGGCGGTGGCGGCCTCGTCCCTGCCGCTGACCATGCGGTCGGCATCGTGGAAATAGGTTTCCAAGCGGGTGAGCAGCCATTTTTCCAGCGCGGCCTGCTGGCGCTTCGGCCACGGCTCGGTGTTCCAGCGACGCTTGAATTCCGGGCGCTCGATGAGGTTGAGGTTCTTGTTCTCCTGAATGGCGGCGTGGCGGCGGGCGTAGAGCTGGGTGTAGGCTTCCGGCCAATCTTCGGGCGGGGCCGTGATGGGTCGGGAGCCAGACTCCTTGTGACGCTCGAACCAAGTGGTATTGAAAGTCCCCCGTGCCATCTGGCGGGCCATGAAGATTTCGAAAGTCCTTTCTCCCAAGCTCAAGCCACGGTCATAGAGCATGTCCATGGCCTGACTCTCGTGAAGAGCGAGTCTGTCGCCCCGGTCGATCAACCCA
>JANMYL010000018.1:0-4831 GCA_031382045.1 Akkermansiaceae bacterium
AGCGTGAGAAGGACGATGATGATGGTGGCCATGGAGCCATAGAGGATGTTGACGACGGAGATTTTGGTATAATAGGCAACTAGTAGGTGGCGGACGATTTCCCAGAGGATGGTGGCGGTCAAGCCACCAGCGAGGGCACGCCGAAACGAGACCTTCGCCACAGGCATGATCTTGTAGAAGAGCGTGAACAGCAAGACGAGCCCAAGGACTCCGATCAGGTAGATGAGATGATTCGTATGCTGGTCAAGCAGCGCGTCGATGCCGAGGAACTGGTAGTTTTTTTGGTCCTGTGCGTCGATGACGGCGTTGACGGTGGTGATTCCTATCAGTCCACCAGCTACGATAAGGATGAACAGATAAGGCATCAATGCTGAGACCCAAAATTTGCGTTTTAAAGGTTGGATTGGGCGGTGAAAAATAATGGAGATGGCGTCCTCCATGACGCGGAAGGCGAGTGAGCTGAAAAGCAGCAACGACACGCCGCCGACCCAGCCTATCAGCTCGCGAGTGCGCAGGAAGCCGGTGAGCACCTCGGTAAGCGTGGGGACAAATCCCGGGGCGAGTAGGGAGACTTCCGAAGTGATGGTTTCAAGCAGCAGTGTCTCATCGATGAAATGCGAGAAGATGACGATGAGCACGGCTGAGAGTGGAATCAGCGAGAGCATCATGTTGTAAGCAACAGCGGCAGTGAGTAGCAGGCCGTGATTGCGTAGGAAAAAGTCGCGCAGCACGCGGCTGGCGAACCGCAGGATTTTCGGCAGTTGTTTTTCCATGGGGGTTGAGTGTGGGGGGCTACTGCAAATCGAGCGGACTATAAATGCAGCGATCGATCGATAAGGTTGAGAAAATCTGCGCGATCGGCGGCGAGGGTTGTGGAGGCGATTTCTCGGGCGAGTGCGGCGACGATTTCGGCGTCGATCACACTATCCTGCCCGCCGGCAAGCCACTCGGCGTAGGTGCAGACGAGGGCCGCGAAGCGGGCGTCGTCGGAGGGTTCTGCGTCGTTTTTACGGACAAGGGCAACGGTGGGTGCGGATTTACCATCTGCGGACCATTCGAGCGAGCCGAGGTTACCGGCTGGTGTGGATGGCTCGATCAGGAGGGCGAGGGTGGTGACGGAATTCGCAGGCAGCCTGGAGGGCAGGCTTCCCGGTGTCTGGCCTTCTATGGGCCCGAAGCCGAGGAGTCGGTAGCGGAATGCGTTCGCAGAATCTGGGTGAAAGGTGATTTTGAGATCGCTGTCTTTTTGGTCGTTCCCGCGGATGGAGATGAGGAGCAAGGTGGCAGAGGGTTTCCACGGGCAGGGGATCATTTCGGTGGAAAGCGTGGCGATGGCACTGGGCGCATTGTTAGCGCGTTCGTCCGGATGCCAGGTGTTAGCGGAATCGCGGGCGATGGCGGTGACTCCGTGGAGGCGGAGGGGGAAGTGATTGAGGATTTCTTCCAGACGGACGTTGTGAGGCGGCGGGAGTTGGCGGTCTTGATGAATCGATTTGGAAATCGTGGCGTAATTGGATTTCGCGGCTGTGACCGGTAGGTCGAGCGCTGGGGAACCTGCGGCGTTATCTGGCAGAAACCACACGGGAGGTGTCGGGGCAGGGGGGGCGGTATGGGTCGGGTCTTGGGTGATTTCTGGCGGGACCGGTGGTTGGGCGGTGGGCGGAGACTGTTGTTTCGCGGACATGCGAAGCAGGGTGAAGATGGCCATGGCAAGCATCGCGGCGGCTGCGGCGGGGATCAGCCAGGCTGGCAATGAGCCGAAGGAAATAAGTTTGGCAGCCGAGTCTGCCTTGCGGGCGCTGCGGCGGATGTTTTCGCGCTGGCGCGGGAGGAGCTTGTCAGTGGGGAGGACTAATTTTTCTGTGAGGAGTCGCCGGATGTCTTTCATTTCCGAGACTTTTGCATGGAGTGCAGGATCGGCCGCCACGGCAAGCTCGACTGCGGCGGAGTCTTCTGGCCCAAGTTCGCCGAGAACGTAGGCGGTAAGAAGGGGATCTTCAGGTTGGAGTTGCATGAGGTGAGTGGGTCTTAGAAACGGACGTCGGCAGGCAGAATTTCACGCAGGCGTTTGAGGCCGCTGTGAATGAGGAATCCGACATTACCGGAGCGGAGACCGGTAATTTCCTGGATTTCCTGATAGCTCAGTCCTTGTTGAAATTTGAGGAGAATGACTTCGCGCTGATTGGCGGTCAGGCGGTCAAGATAGGTTTCGAGCCGGAAGGAAAGTTCCTTGCGGTTGGCTTGTTCATCGGGTGGGAGGTCGGGGCCGGCGATTTTCCGCCACTGGATGTCTTCGAGCGGTTGGATTCGGTGATTTTTGCGAAGTACGTCGAGTGCGCGGTTGCGGCAGACGGTGAAGAGCCAGGATTTGAGCCCGTCTCGGACTTTGGTGATGTCTTGCTGGCAAAGGCGGATGAAGGTGTCTTGGACCACATCGCGGGCAAGGTCGGTGTCGTTTAGAATGGAGGCGGCATAGCCGATAAGCGGTGATTCGTAATCCGCCATCGCTTGGCTGATGAATTTCTCCCAGGTGAGCGGGCAAGTTGCATTCTCGGTATCAACAGACGACGCCGACGCGGAATCAGGGAAATTTTCCGAAGCATCTGGCATGTCAGCGGATGAAATAGCTGAGGTGCTCGAGTTCGAGCGCGAGATCGACGTTGTTGACTGTGATCTCTGGCGGGACTTCGAGCATGATCGGTGAGAAATTCAGCACGCCTTGGATGCCAGCAGCGACGAGGCGGTTGACGACGGCTTGGGCGAACTCGACGGGCACGCAGAGGATGGCGAGCTTGACGGAATTTACGGAAATAAAGGTTTCTAACCCCGAGTCAGGGAAGACCGGGATGATCACGCCGCGGGCGACGGCGGCTGCTGGATTGGCATCGAATGCGGCTACGACCTCGAAGCCTTCCTTCTCAAACCCGTGGTAACGGAGCAGCGCGGAACCGAGGTTGCCCGCGCCGACTAGGATGACTGGCTGAAGGTGCTCGCGGCCGAGCGTTTCGCGCATGATCGAGGAAAGCGTCTCGACCGGGTAGCCGAGGCCGCGCGTGCCGAATTGCCCGAGGTAAGCAAGGTCCTTCCGAAGCTGCGCGGGCTTCACCCGGGCGGCGCGGGCGAGGGTGGTGGAGCTCACAGTTTCCACGCCGTTGTCATGCAGCTTCTGTAGGCAACGATGATAGATCGAAAGCCGGTAGATCGCCTTTTTTGGGATGTCGATCCTGGCGACTTTGTCGGGAGTTTCCACGGCGGATGGATGTTAGAGATCCTCGGGTTTCTGGAGCAATGCGGAAACTCGGTTGAGCAGAATTCCGGCGCCGCCGCCATCGACGACGCGGTGGTCAAAGGTGAGTAAAAGGTCGGCTTCGGTGGCGGGTAGGAAGGCCTCGACCTGTGCGCTCCAGACTGGCTTTTTTACGCCGGCACCGATACCGAGGATGAGTGTTTCATTCGGCAGGGGAATGGGCGTGCCGGTGGTGAGGCCGAAGGTGCCGAAGTTCGTCACGGTGGCGATTCCGCCGCTGCAATCTTGCTCGGTGAGGCGGCGGCGGCGAGCGCGGTCCACCAAATCGTCGTATTCCGAGACAAGATCGCGCAGGGATTTTTGATCCACTTTGCGGACGACGGGGACGACCACGCCGTCCTCGACTTGCACCGCCACGCCGATGTCGAACGAGCGCGGGTGGACAACCTTGTCGCCGATGAGGTAGCCGGCGGTGGTCGGATTTTCCTTCAGGGCGAGAGCGAAGGCGCGGAGCAGATAGAGCGTCAGTCCTGGCTTGGGCGACTGGTCGCGGCGGTGATTGAACGTGCGGTCTAGCAAGATGGGGCGTCCCACCGTCGCCAGCGGGCGGGTCCAACTGCGGCGCATGGCGTCGGCCACGGCGAGGCGCATCGGTGAGGCGGCTGAGCTTGGCCAGGTGTCGAGATAGTTGAGGAAACGCTCGAGGTCTTCCACCGTGACGCGACCGCCGGCACCAGTTCCAGCGATGGCTGAAATGTCAGCCTCGCGGATGCCGAGGTCGTTCATCCGTGCCCGCATTCTGGGAGAAATGTAGTGGGCACCCATCACGCCGGTCGGCACGGGCAGGCCTTTAACGCTGGGCACCACCGCGGGCGCTTCTTCGTAGGCGTCGTCGTCGAGCGCGAAATGTAGGTTCGCCTCGGCTTGGGCGGGGCTGTTGGACTGGCTGCTGGCGGTGCGTTTCTCCTCGATGGATTCGAGCGATTCCACGCCGGTGCGGGCGATTTCTTCAGGCGTGACTTCGAGGAGTCCTAGCAGCGTGCCGACCGAGTAGGAAATCCCTTCCTGCGCTCGCAGCTCGGAGACGACTCCGTCGCAAAGCGTCGTCACGCCCATGACCGCCTTGTTGGTTTCCACCTCGATGATTTCTTGGTCGGTGCGGACGGTGTCGCCGACTTTGATGCCGAGGCGGACGACGGTGGCTTCGGCGATGGATTCGCCGAGTTGGGGCATGAGGATGGCGACGGTGGGCATCTTTGAAGAAATTTGAGATTTGAGATTTGAAATCTTCAGAAGGAAAGCAATTTGCGGAGCGCTTCGCAGATGGATTCCGGCGTCGGGCGATGGGCGGCCCAGAGTTTGGGATGATAGGGAACCGGCGTGTCGCGGGCGTTCAAGCGCTGTGGCGGCGCGTCCAACAGATGGAATCCTTCTTCGGTCACGCGGGCGATCACCTCTGCGGTGACGCCGCCCCATGGGAAGGCTTCTCCCACCGCTAACAAGCGCCCAGTCCGTGCGACGGAGGCGAGGATCGTGTCGAGGTCCAGCGGCTTCACCGAGCGCAGGTCGACCACTTCGATTTCC
>JANMYL010000078.1:0-17952 GCA_031382045.1 Akkermansiaceae bacterium
GGTGATATCCACGTACATTTGCTTTTGCAGGCTGATTCATAAAGCACTGATTTGACAAGGTTTTTTCTAGAAAAGGTGCGTATATCGGGTCGCAACCGGCGGGAGGCCCGTGCCCGACCTGTCATTGCTGATATCGCGTGAAAAAGACGCTTGATCGGGCGTTCCCGGGAACCGAAGGCGCGCGGGAACGGCGATTCGGAATGCGATCATGCCGACTGGGAACAGATTTCCAAGCACCGGATACAGGTGAAAGCTGTTCAGACAAAAAGGCTGTTTTAAAGACCCATCCTTGCAATACCTTTGGCAATATTTTGGCTAGAACCCCGCCGAATTCTGATCGACGATTGCACGGTAGTGGTGTCCTGCTCTTGTCTCATCGAAACTGTGCTCCATATGATAATCTTCGATGGTCTCTCTAAACAGATTGTAAAGTGGCGTGACCTGATAAGTACAATCAATGCTGCTCAGCACATCGCCTTCATTGGGGCTCTCGGGCAAAGGAATGAGTTGGTTGATTCCCATATACTGCCATCTGGAATCGCCTTCATCAGTTTGAACTTTATCCATGGAATTTAGATCCCAAACCTCATCTAAAGCAATTCGGCGACCCTTGTTGAATGCTTCCCTCCAATGCTCGCATCTCACGGGAAAAGCTTTGCGCAAAACCTTCAGGGGTGGTTCACGTGGCGGATCGTCGGACTGCCCAATTAGCGCGATTGTGTAGCTCACAATCCACCATGCACTGCTGCTTTTAGGATTCATTTCTTGCAGAATAATGAGCGCGTGCATCCCTACCAGCGAGGGCGTGCGTCGATCACGGGTTTAGGGTTGGAGTCACGGTAAATCATCGAAACTGAACGACTGGCAGGGGTTGTCACGGCGCGGCTAGTTCCGCTTCTTCTGGTGCTGAGAAACAACTTCCCATCGCGGGAGGGTAAAGGGCAAGGCCAATCCCTGCACCAAACCGGGCCGCCAGTTCGAGTGTGCTAGAACTGATGTGGTCCAAGTGCGCGATAGGCTCAGTCCCGATCTCATAACCTATAAAGAATTCCCGGAAAGCAGCCTCATCCCACTGCCTGCGGATCAGTTCGGGCCAATCGGAAATGACCTCACACATGTCACGAATGATCATGTCCACACTTCCGGACGAGAGCGGTGCAAAACACACTCACCAACGATGTGTGTCACATGGAAGCTTCTCGACGTAGTTGTCTTGGGCGCTAAACCAATCGACGAATGCGTCACAATCGCCGTCGGTTTTGATGACGATCTCGACGCTGATAAATCGACTAGTCGTGGGCATCCTATTTCTTGCAAAGCAGTGTTATTGAACAGCGCGCCGTGTTTGTCCTGCAAATGCAGCACGCTATATGATACCTGTATTTCCAGGGTGGAAAGGCGTGACTTCGGGTTTTCTGTTTATCAAACTGATTTCTCTCATTCCAAGGAGGACTCATAAGCGAAATGTGGCTGGAAAGAAGACTGGGCGGGATTTCCGAGTTGGAAATATTCAAAACGTCTGTCGCTTTAAATATGTCGCTTCGAATGAAGGCCAAAAACGGTCATTGAGGTGGATTGCTCCAGCATGTCTCCGAAGTGCAAAAGGGGCGCATTTCTTAAACCAGCGCTGGGTCTGCGCCGATCATGCCGACGAGGCTATCCCGGTAAGCTGGCGAACTGACGTGAGCGAGCGTGGCCTTCGCCTTGGTGATGCGTTCTTGGATTTTAAGTCGCTTGAGTTCACTCTGATAGTTCGGCTTGGTGATGAAGTTTTCCAGATAGGCAAGGTGACGTTTCCACAGTGCTTGGTCCACGCTGGCCTTGGCGTCGAGACGCGCTTGATACCAGGCGGAGGAAATCAGCGTCTCGCGCGTGAAGAGCACGCGGATGGAAGGATCGGTGATGGTTTTTCCTTCATATTCGCCGTAGGCCATGAGGTTGAGCAGTGCCTTGAGCGGCGGGCAGGCAGCGTCGATGCTGCCATCCGTGAAGTAGTTGAGCGCGACCCGGCGCTGGGTCTCGATGATGTTGTCGAGTCCGTCAACGAAGTCGTCCATGGATTGCAATTCAGGCCGGAGCATGTCGCTGGTGAAAACCGTTTCCGCAGCGGAGAAGATCCGGCCGAAGAAGGTGCTCACAAAACTATCGGTGATGCGGTAGCCGAGGCGGCTGGCTTCGATGAGTTTTCCATCGTGTTCAAAGTCCTCAATTTTTTTCAGGTAGCCGTTCTGGATTAGGTAGTTCGGCTCGCGCTCGGGGATGAACATGCGCGACCAGACTTCTGGGACAAGCAGGCTGATGTCGTGATCCACACGGTATTTCCGGCCGATGTGACCGGCGGCGCTGGTGAAGCCGTGGTAGTTTGTGAGGAGGAATGAAACCAGCGCGGCGTTTACGTCATGGATCGGTAGAATCGCGTTGAACGGGCCTTTCGTCAGTGCGCCTTCGCTGCCTGCACCGGTGGTGGACGGGCTTTTCCCGGTGAGCGAGGCGATGAAATCCATGAATAATTCCGGCAGTTCCTGATAGTGGATCGGGTTATAAACTGCGAGTGCACGGATACCTGCGGCCTCGTCTGGTGGGTTGTTACGGCGGCCGGCGAGCACGGAGGTGACGGGCTTGAGGACAGGCGCGTCGAGCGGTAGGCGGCGGAAGAAGCGGGCTCCGAGGAGGGCGAGATAGACCGAGCGCGGGTCTTCGAGGTCTGGGCGGTTCTGCAGGTAGCGTGGGTTTTTCGTCGGCTTGCCATCGACGATGCGCGGCAGGTGAGAGCTGACCACGTAGGTTGGCTTTTCCCCATCGACGAAGGCAGTGAGGGTTTTGCGCAGGGGCGCGGTGAATTGCTCAAAGCGAATGGCATCCTTCAACATCGCCGCAGCATCGGGGCGAGAGATCGGCTCGTAGTTGGAAAAAAACAGGCCGCCTTGGCTGAAGTCGCTTTCCGTCCGCTTGTCGTAGCCGCGGATGACAGCGTCGTCCGGGCGTTGGAACAGCCGGTATTCGCAGTTTTTGACAAACTTGAGCGACGGGTTTTTCACATCGGGGTGGATGAATTCTGCGACCGCAGCGCGGGGAACGACCATGGAGGCGCTGATGTCGTCCTCGGTTTGGACTTTTTTCGCCGGGGCGAAGTCTTTGCGGATACTGAAGGTGCGCCAAGTGCCGTCCTCGGAGAAGCCGACGCGGAGGTATTGGGTGACCAGTCGCTGGCGGCGATAGATCAACTGGCGGCCAGGCGCTCCGTTGATGAGGTCCACCGTGAAGCGCTTGCGCCAGTCATCGCCCCAGGTGGGTTTGTGGAACCGCTTGATGATGAAAACGAGATCTCTCACGAAGCGGCCGAAGGTGCCGAGCCACGCGTTGTATTCGTCTGTGTAGGCGGGATTCGGGGTGAGCAAGCGGATGACTGAGCCTAGCGAGCGCTCACGGCTGAGCAGCGGTCGGCCGGGTTTTCCTGGCTCGATGGGGTGGCGGTATCGGTTGGAAAAATCGTAGTTAATAATGCCCCAAGCGATGTCCAAGTCCTTCTTCAAATCATGCACCAGCACGCCGGCGGTGATCATTGAGTCTGATAGAGATTTAGAAATCTCCGATTTTCCGCCGCCGGAGACGGTGCAGGGCTTGTGACAGAAAGTCCCTTCCGCAGTGGTCCCAATCAATCGCCAGCGTTGGCCGGCGGTCGGCTTGACCATTTCCACCTTGTAGCCGGATGGCAGCACGTAGGTGATGCCGGGCTGAAGTGAGATTTTCTGGTCGCCGCTTTCATTCGTCCATGTCACCGACTGACTGTGCAGGTCGATGTGGACATCCTCGGGCACGTAGAGGATGTCTGCGAATTGCTTGTCGATGCCGTAGCCCTCGGGCTGGAGGTGGAAAATTTCCCCGTAGCGGCTGGTGAATCCAGAGAATTTATGATCCACCGGGCGCGAGTAGTCGCTGAGTGAGAAATCTTCTCCCAGATCGAAACTCGGGAAGGCAATCGCCCCACCGGCGTGTTCCTCTTCGGCGTTTCCGAAGAGATTCGCCGCATAGCTGAGCTGGGTTTTCACCTCCTTCTTGCAGTAGCCGTAATAGTTGTCCGCGATGATCGTGACGATGATTCCGCGCTTGTCGCGGCAGGTGATTTTGAATGCGCCGCCGTCATTGTAGAGCTCGTCCGGGGAGCTCCAGCACATGCGCTCTCGCTGCTGGCGCTCGGTGGCATCGGCAATGTTAGGAAGTCCGAGGTCGATCTTTTTGAGCGCGACGAGATGAGGTGCGAGAATGACGCAGCCGGTGTGCCCGGACCAATGTTCCGCATCGAGACGGGCATCGTTGTCTGGCAGGAATGGATCGCCGGCATTGCCGAAAATGCTCTCCACGAAGTCCAAGTTACTCACCAAATTTCCCGGTGCGAAGAAGCGAGTTTCCATCGATTTTTCCGGCGAGAGCCCAGGCACTTCCGGAGCCACCACCGGCCGCAGTAGCAGAGAGACGAAGACCTTGGCTGGCTCTTGGCTCGTGCCGGTGAAGGGCAGCGTCATGATTTCCGGCGGCGGGGTGAGTGCATTTTTCAGCAAGCGCGCGAACACTGCCTTAGGCACAGATTTCTTGTCTGCGGGCACCGGCAAGCCGCCTTCCGCTACGTGGAAAACTCCCTCCGTGGTCCGGCGGTCGCTCGCCGGATTGTGGCAAACTCCCTGATGCACTCGGTAAGAACTTAAAATCGATGACTTAAATTCATCCTGATCCGGCGGCAGCGAAAGCATGCGGGCTATGCCGTGGCGCTCCATGATCAGCGGCGCGGAGGGCAGTAAATGCATCGCATCCGGGAAAACTTCTGCCATGATGTCGCTCCCAAGATAATCGCGCAGGAATGCGTCGATCGAGGCATCCGCCGGACAAAGATGATCCGAGAGCAGGCGCATATTTTCCTGGAAACTTGCGATCAGCGAGCGCCCGAGATCGAGGAACGGGTAATCCGCCTCGTCGCCCACGATTGGGTAACCCCGCGCGGCGAGCTTCAAGTTAACGAACTCGCGCAAGCGGTTTTCCTCTGTGGGAGAGGCGATGGCAGGGCCGTTGTCAGTGAAACCGATTTTATCTTTGAGATTTGGCATAATAAAGGGAGCTAGCGCGTGATGAATACGGCAGGATGATAAGTAAGCTTCAGGGGAAATTAGAAGCGAGACTTATATATGTTTTTTATATCACACGACAAAATCTCTCGATGACGAGAGGACTGAAAACATGAAGAAAAAATCCACAGCCGTCTCACAGTAAGATATAACTCGCGGAGAAAAGCAAGCTGGCACGCTTGGAGTCGCGCCGCTGCCTAGGAAAGCTCTTTCCCATACCAACAAGGGCGCGCAATGCGGAGTTTGCCAAAAAGCTGTTCTGGTCACTGCGGGATCATCCCCAGCAGGGCGAGCCATGACCTGTAGGTGAGACGGCAGTGGTATATTTATAATCTTCAATCTTATCATTCCACTGAGTTGAAGAAATGTCATTCTATCATGATTTTTTCACCGATAAGCGCGGGCTGTGGCGCCGACTCCGGACTAGCTCCTGGTAGCACGAATAGGAGATTTCGGCGGCGGCTGAATGCGAGGAAAAGGGATTTCGGATTCTATAACTGCAGCGGGGAGAGGAGGTGGGAGAGAGTTTCGGCGTCGATTTTGAGCTTGCTAGTCTCGTCGGAGAGGAGGGCTTCGACGAGGGCGGATTTGTGTTTTTGGAGGTCGAGGATGCGGTCCTCGATGGTGCCGCGGCAAACGAGTTTGTGGACGAAGACGGGCTTGGTCTGGCCGATGCGGTGGGCGCGGTCGGTGGCTTGATTTTCGGCAGCGGGGTTCCACCAAGGGTCGTAGTGGATGACGGTGTCGGCGGCGGTGAGGTTGAGTCCGGTGCCGCCGGCTTTGAGGGAGATGAGGAAAATGGGGATCTCGCCGGTTTGGAATTTTTTGACCAAGGAGGCGCGGTCTTGGGTCTGGCCAGTGAGTTTGAGGTAGGGGATTTTTTCCTTTTCCAGGTGCTTCTCGATGAGGGCGAGCATGGAGGTGAAGGTGGAAAATAAGAGGATGCGGCGGCCTTCCTCGATGAGGGTGGGGAGGAGCTCGGTGGTGAGGTAATCGAGCTTGGCGGAGTCGGTGATTTTTTGGGCGGCGGGCGACTTGAGGAGCTGTGGATGGCAGCAGATTTGGCGGAGCTTGAGCAGGGCGTCTAGGACGATGATGTGTGACTTGGCCAGGCCCTTGGCGGCGATGGCGTCGCGGACGCGTTTGTCCATGGCGGCACGGACGGATTCGTAGAGGTCGGTTTGCTTTTTGGTGAGGTCGATGCCGTGGATGATCTCGGTCTTGGCGGGGAGCTCGGTGGCGACTTGGTCCTTGGTACGGCGGAGGATGAGCGGGGAGATGCGGCGGTTGAGGGCGAGTTGGGCGTCGCTGGAGCGGTCGCGCTCGATGGGGCGGCGGAGGTGGGTGTTGAAGGTTTTTTCGTCCGAAAGGAAGCCGGGCATGAGGAAGCGCATGAGGCTCCAGAGCTCTCCGAGGTGATTTTCCATGGGCGTGCCGGAGAGGCAGACGCGGTGGGCGGCCTTGAGTTTGCAGGCGTTTTGGGCGGCGAGGGCTTTGGGGTTTTTGATGTATTGGGCTTCGTCGAGGATGAGGAGGTGCCAGTCCTGTTTGGAGAGTTGTTCGAAATCGCGAGTGAGTAGCGGATAGGAGGTGATGACGAGGTCGGCCTTTTGGATTTGGTCGAACAAGGCGGCGCGCTCGAGTCCCTGAAGGACGAGGACTTTGAGCTTGGGGGTGAATTTTGCGGCTTCTTCGGCCCAGTTTGGGACGACGGAGGTGGGGGCGATGACGAGCGAGGGGATGCCGGGTTTTTTCGCGCGCTCGGCGGCGAGGTGGGCGAGGGTTTGGACGGTTTTTCCGAGGCCCATGTCGTCGGCGAGGATGCCGTGGAGGCCGTGGGCGGCGAGGAATTGGAGCCAGCGGTAGCCTTCAGCTTGATATTGGCGGAGCTCGGCGCGGAGGGTTTTTGGGATTGCCGCGGGAGGCAGGGTGGTGATGTTTTTGAGGCTGTGCCCGAGCTTGGCAAGGGCGCGGGTGGTCTCGGAGGAGTCGATGGCGAGGGTGTCGGCGACGCCAGCGGCGGCGAGGCGATCCACGCGGAGTGGGCCGGCGGCGGAGGAGTCGCCGTGGAAGAGGTGGCGGACCTGATCGACCATTTCCATCAGGCGGCGTGCGGGGAAGCGGATGAAACCGTCTTCAGGGTTTTCGCAAGGCAGGGCGATGAACTCGGGGAGATCTGGGGAGTCGGCTGACGGGAAATCCTGGCGGATGGCGTCGGCGATGATGGGGATGAGGCTCAGTTTTTTACCGCCGAGTTCGAAGGTGATGTCGAAGCGAAACCAGTCGATGCCGTGGTCGGGATCGGCCTCGATGGCGGGGAAAAATTCGGTGGCGTCGTGGGTGGTGAGGCCCGCCTTGGGGTCGAGTTCGATGGTCCATCCGGCGTCGCGGAGGGCTTGCATTTCCGGGCTTGCGAGGAGGTGGAGCCAGGCGAGCTTTTCGGTGGGTTGGGGATCGGCCGGGAGGCAAGAATAGAGGGCGGCGGCGTCGAGATGGACGGGGGCGACGATTTCTGACAGAGCGATGAAGCCGACGCTCATCAGGCGCTTGGCGAGGGTGGACTCGGCTTTGAAATTGCGAGGCCAGACGATGCGTTTGCCATCGTATATTTCCACATGACTCTGGGCTAGGCCCTTGGTGAGCGGGGAGAGCAGCGGGCTATCGGCATAACGGAATGATAGCTGGCCGACGGTGTGTGTTTGCTGGTCCCACTTGCCACCGAAGACGCGGGAATAGACGCGAAGGCGGGGCTGTGGCGGGGAGGCGGGGCGGGTCTCGGTTTCCATCTTGACCGGGGCGGGCAAGACGGCTGCGGAAATGGTGGAGAAGCGGGTGGAGACGGCAGCGAGATTATTCGAAGAAATGACGGGACCGTTTTGCCAAGCGGCAAGGACGGCGGTGGGGAGTTCACTTTCTAGCAGGCCGAGTGTGGCGGTGGTGGGGTCGAAATACCGGGGCGGCAGGGTGGGTAGGATGACGATGTCGGGATTTTCACAGCGCAGCACAGGGCGAGCGCTGCCATCTGGAGAGTTTAGCCAGGTGGCTTCCACGGCCATGCCGGGGCCGAGGCTGGCGGCGCGATAGTCTTTTGAATGCTTTTTACCGTAGGATTCGATTCCGTAAAACAGGCGTCCTGTGGCGTTGGCGGCTTCGAGGATATCGTCCCAATCGCGGCCTTCGAGAGACATGTCATTCCAGAGATGAAGTTTCCGGTAGCGCTGGTGATAGAGCGAGGCAACGAGCAGGTCCTCACGGACCATGTATTTTGGTGGTTTTGAGGGATCGGCGTTGGCGCGGGATTCGGAAATGATGGCGCTGCCGTCTTTCTGGCGGGTGCCGACGCGCATGACGAAGTTGAGCTTGTTGCTGCGTGAGTAGAGCGGCTGTTCGATGCAGTAGGCGAGGAAGCGGTTCTCCGGCTTGACGAGTGGCGCGGTGGACTGGGCGCGAGTGGTCTCGGAGGCTTTTTCAATTTCCTTGAGCCACTCGCTTAGCTCGGGCGAGAGCTGGGGAATGCTGCTGCTTGAAATATTTCCATCGTCCTTAATCAGATGGAGGGAGATAAAGGAAAGTAGTGCGGCGGCGTGCTTGCAGCAGGATCCCACCGGGCAGGTACAATTGGGCTCGATGTTCCAAAATCCGTATTGGAGGCGGAACTGAATCTTTACCAGATAAGGTGTGGGTGAGGTGCCGTGAACGATGGACTCGACGAAAACTTGCTGGTTCTTCGGATAGTCGCCAAATACGACTCGATTGATGAATCGCTCGGAAGTGTAGGCCTTGCTCCGCGTTAGAATGATCCGGTTGAACTTATTCTGCCACTTGTCCGTGATGATCCATTCGCGAAGCCCCGGGGATCGATTAAGAAGGGAGAAATCTAACATGGCTCAGGGCGAAACTGCGAGTCGCTCGGTGCTGGCTTTGCGCTCGAAGAGGAATCCGTTTTCCTTGTAAGTCTTGAGCCGGAAGTGGGTGGCGGTGGAGATCACACCGTCGAGAGAGCTGAGTTTATCTGAGACAAAACGGGCGACTTCGCGGAGGTCGCTGCCCTCGACGACGACCATGAGATCGTAGCCGCCGCTGGCGAGATAGCATGAAACGACTTGATCGAAACGGGCGACGCGCATGGCAAGCCGGTCGAAGCCACCGCCGCGCTCGGGCGTGACTTTCACTTCGATAAAGGCGGAGACAGTGGTGTCTCCAATGGTCTCGGGATTGATCACTCCATGGTAGCCGAGGATCGTGTCATCCGCTTCCCAAGCGGCGATGCGGGCAGCGACGGCAGACGGATCGAGCGAAAGGAGATCCGCAAGCTCAGAATCGGTGAGGCGGGCTTTGCGGCGGAGGAGTTGGAGAAGTGGGTCGGAAGACATGGGAAGGAAAAGAGTCGAAAGTCGGAAAGTCTGAAAGACTAAAAGTCGGGAAGAAGAGACACGGGCTTCTTTGAATATCAGGCTTTCGGACTTTTAGAGCTTTGCCCCTTTAATCCCCGAGACAAATACCGACGGCTTTAGCGGCTTGGACTAGCTCGCTCGCTGGCTCGACGAGACGGAGCTGGTGGACGGCTTCTTCGATGGGCACGGAGTCAACGTGGTAGGATTGGTAGCTGACCATGCGGCCGAATCGTCCTTCTTTAGCAAGTTTCACCGCCATGACGCCGAAGCGCATCCCAAGGATGCGGTCGAGCGCGGTGGGTGAGCCGCCGCGCTGGAGGTGCCCGAGAGTGCAGGCGCGGGTGTCCTTGCCCGTGAGTTTTTGAAGCTTAGTGGCGACTTGCTCGCCGATGCCGCCGAGGCGGACTTCTCCGCCGGCGTTGGGGTCCATGGTGACGATGTGGCCGTCTGGCATGGAGGCTCCTTCGGCGACGACGACGAGGGTGCTGTGATAGCCTTGGGCGTCGCGTTGATTGATAAATTCAGTGATTTTCTCAAAGGTGAAGGGGATTTCTGGGAGGAGGACGACGTTAGCTCCACCGGCGATGCCACCCCAGAGAGCGATCCAGCCGGCGTGGCGACCCATCACTTCGAGGACCATCACGCGCTTGTGACTTTCTCCGGTGGTGTGGAGGCGGTCGAGGGCATCGACAACGGTGCTGACGGCGCTGTCGAAGCCGAAGGTGAAGGCGGTGGCGCTGAGGTCATTATCGATGGTTTTTGGCACGCCAATGATGGGCCAGCCTTCCCGGTAGAGTTGGAGGCCGGTGGTGAGCGAGCCGTCGCCGCCGACGATGACGAGAGCGGTGATGCCGAGTTCGTCCATGGTTTTTTTGGCCTTGGCGACGATTTCGGGCGGGACTTCGGCGATGTCGCCCTTGCCGATTTTGGCAGCGAAATGGCCTTTATTGGTGGTGCCGAGGATGGTGCCGCCGAGTTTGAGGATGCCGATGGTGTCCTTGGGCTTGAGTACGGTGAAATCGCCGGGTGGCAGGAGCCCCTCGAAGCCGTCGCGGAAGCCGATGACTTCCCAGCCGAGTTGGTCGGCGGCACCGACGACGCCATGGATGACGGCATTGAGTCCGGGGCAATCGCCGCCGCTGTTGAGGATTCCAATTTTCATAGGTAAATATGTTTTATTGTGGATTCGGGACACTGAGAATTTCTCGTGGTCGGTCTTGGACGGGGGCACCGGATTCGAGCCACGAGTCGTAAGTCGCCCAGCCTTGGCGGATCAAGCTGCGGGCGCGGTTAAAGCGGTCCGGGTTATTGAGGACTACGACGATGAGGCGGCGCGGAGTGGCACCTTTCGAGCCGTCCGGTTTTTGACGGACGAGGGGCTCGCGGTCCATGCAGACGGAGACGCAGGGGCCGGCGGCGGCGGTGGTGCCAGTTTTGACGCCGAGAATGCCGGGTTCGCCGACGAGTTCGTTGGTGTTTTTGACGCGGAATCCGCGTTTACCTGCTGCGCCGGTGACGATGACTTGGCGGTCTTTTTGGCGGACGATGAAGTTGAATGCATTGCGGCGCATCGCGTAGATCGAGAGGCGGGCGACGTCGGCAGCAGTGGAAAATGCCTTGGCACCGGGGCGTTCGAGGCCGTGAGGATTCGCGAAGCGCGTCTGCGTCATGCCGAGTGCTTTGGCGAGCTGGTTCATTTCTCCAACCACGGCGGCCACGGAGTCGTCATTTTTACCGCGGCGGGTGAGAATTTCCCGGCCGACGTGATCCGCGATGGTGAGGGCGGCGAGATTATCTGAGCCGAGCAGGGCGGAATAGAGGGCGTCGCGCAGGCTGAGCTGGTCGCCGGGCTGGAGGTTCATGGGATTCGGCCCACCGACGAGGGTGATGGTCTGAGGGACGGTGATTTGGGTGGTGCCGAGGTCTGTGCTGGTGGCGGTGGCCCAATCGACAGTGACGGCCGCGAGAGCGATTTTGGTGAGGCTGGCGACGGGGCGCTTGGCGGAGGCGTTGCTGGCGACGAGGATTTTCCCGGAGTGGGCTTCTACGACCATCACGCTTTCAGGCATCTGGGCAACTAGCTGGAACGGGAGAGTGGCGGTCAAAAACGCCAGTGTTTTGAGAATCGGGAAATGCTTCATGCGGACAATGTGCGGAAGGTAGTCAGCGGCAGTGGGCAACTCAACCCCAAAGGCGTAAGGGGTAGTGGATCGTCAGGCTTTGGGTGAATTTGCGGACTCAAAAACTCTTTGACCACTCGTCTCTTCCCGAGCTCTGCATCGCGACGGTGGCACTCCAGCTTACAAATCCAGCCGATACCCGACACCCCTGACGGTGACGAGATGCTGTGGGTCTGCGGCATCGATTTCCAACTTGGCGCGCAGTGCGGTGATGAAGTTATCGATGGTCCTCAAACTCGGATACGCGTGATAGCCCCAGACGACATCGAGGAACTTCTCGCGGCTGACGGCCGAGCCGGGATTCGCGGCGAGCAGGCGGAGGATGCCGGCTTCCTTGTCAGATAGAGAATGCTCCTGCCCAGTCCGGATG
This sequence comes from Akkermansiaceae bacterium, assembly GCA_031382045.1. GTDB lineage: Bacteria > Verrucomicrobiota > Verrucomicrobiia > Verrucomicrobiales > Akkermansiaceae > Luteolibacter. The sequence goes on from JANMYL010000078.1 coordinate 12,062, forward strand.
AGGACGCTGCGGCGGAAATCGATGGTGGCGCTACCGATTTCCAACAGATCCGGCACCGCTTGCTCGCGCTCATGGCGGCGGAGCAGGGCGCGGATGCGGGCGAGCAGTTCTTTCAAACTGAAAGGCTTGAGCAAATAGTCGTCTGCCCCACTGTCGAGGCCTTGCACGCGGTCGTCGATCTGGCCCTTGGCGGTGAGCATGAGCACGGGCATGTCGCGGCCGCGCTTACGCAACTCGCGGCAAACGGCGAAGCCATCAAGGCCGGGCATCATCACGTCGAGCAGGATGAGATCGAAGGTCTCGGTGCAGGCGAGTTCGAGGCCCGCGATGCCATCCGCAGCAGCGCGGACACGATAGCCCTCAGCGGCGAGAGTCTCGAGCAGGGCGGTGCGCATGGGGGCTTCGTCTTCGATGATGAGGAGTCTCATGGGAAAGGAGAATGAAGAATAGGCCCTATACGACCTATGGGACCTATGAGGGTAAAGACGCTGCCCGTTCCGGGAACGCTTGCTAGGGCTACGCGCCCGCCGTGTGCCTCGGCGATGGCTTTCACCAAACTCAAGCCGATGCCGGTGCCTTGGGTCTCGCGGCGGAGCTCGCTGCCGAGGCGGTGGAACTTCTCAAAAATCCGCGCATGCTCGGCGGGCGGGATGCCGGGGCCTTGGTCAGTGATTTGGATTTCCCAGTCAGCGGGAGTTTGCACGAGGAGAATTTCCACCTGTGAGCCTGCTGGGGAAAACTTGATGGCATTGTCCAACAGATTGACCAGCGCTTGCTGGATCGCGCCGGGATCGACGCTGGCGATGAGGCAGGGAAGCGGCTTGGGGGAAACGAGCGTGATGCTCTTCTCGGCGGCGAGCGGCTCCATCAAATCCACCGTGTCGGTGATGACCGCAGCGAGGTCGCATTCCTCGAAATGCCAGCGCTTGCGGCCTTGCTCGATGCGGGCGAAGTCGAGCACGTTTTCGATCAACGTGGTCAGCCGTGCGCCTTCGCGGGAAATGAGTCGGTGAAATTCACTCACGGTGTGAGGGTCGATTTTTCCGGCGTTGAGAGCATCCGCCATCAAGCGAATCGAGGCGACAGGCGCGCGGAGTTCATGGGAAACGCTGGCGACGAAGTCGCTCTTCATCGCGTTCAAACGACGCTCACGCTCGACGGCACGGTGGATGAAAAACAGAGCGCCGCCCGAGATGGCCACGGCGAAGGCGAGCAGCCCGAGCGTCCACCGCGCCTGCTGGCGGGCGGCGGCCTCGAACAACGCCGGACGGGAAGCGATGATTTCCAAACGAAGCCCATCGCCGAAACCGAGTGGCACGCTTTCCATGATTTCTCCTTTCGTGAGTTTTCCCGCCAACTGAGTTCCGCCGAGTGACAAACGGAGATCCGACCAAGCAGGAAGGCGCTTCGCGGCAGAGGCGAGCGCTTGTTCCAATGCGGCGGGAGTGATAAAACGGAGTTCTTTACCATCAGACTCCAGCCGCCAGTTTCCTGTCTGACCCGCGATCCATTGTCCGGCGGAGGCGACTTCCGGATGCTGGCGGATAATCGCGCGGGCCGCGTCTCCCCTCGCCCAGCGTGCCTGAGACGCTTGCTCATCCACATGAGCGAAAACCAGGGGCGTGAGAATCGATGGCGCGTCCTTCATGGCGAGTCCAACTAGCAGCCGGGCATCTTCGGAATCCTGAGTCTGTTCGTGAACCCGGAATCCCGCCAACACCCGCCGCGGCAGCCCCGCGGGCGACAATCCCGCGGCAGGGTCGTCCCGCAATTTCCTGAGCGCGTCCACATCATTTCCATCCAGGACCGCGTCCCCAGCAGAAGCCACTCCCGGCAGCGGGGGATCCGGGAACAAGGGAGCGGTCTCCACAGCAGTGGCGAGCTCACGGGAAATCGATTCCTCCGCGAAGGTGGCTGCCACTTTCGCTTCCTCCCGCGCAGATGACCACGCGGCTTTCACCTGCGCCCGCGTGCCAAGCCACGCGAGCACACCGAGTAATAGCAGCGGCAAAAATACCGCCAGCGTGAGCCAGTGAAGGGATGATCCGGCGGGACGACTCATAAACTAACGGGATGGTGGCGGAACCACAGCGGGTCGAGGTTGCCGTTGATGAGTGCTGGTCCAGACATCGTGACCATCACGCACAAAAACCTCGGTCGCTCTCACGCTGCTGCTCTCTTGAGTCTCCCGATTTGTTTCCATGAACTCGTCCCGAGTCAGCCATGATCCCCGCATGCTCGGAATGCCCGTCTCCGGCGGAAGGGGAACCCAGCCGATTTCAGTTTCTTGGAAGCGCGGCGCTCTGAAGATGAGATCTCTAACGGTCAGACCACCGTCCTTGTCAGTGATCCGCACTCGGCCGCTCAGCGCCTTGGCGAAAAATACTTCTTCCCGTGCGGCGAAGCCCTTCCACGGCTCACTCAAGCGGTCCTTTAGCAGCGAGACTTCGACGACATCCCCGATCTGGAGCACGACATCCGCCTTCCGCGCTTCTTCCGGTGTAGTCTGATCGGTGGAGCTGGCGATGATTTCCGCGAGGTTCACATCGATCACTTTTTCCTCACCGTCGTCCTGCAAGCGGCGGATGCGGAGCTTCGCCAAATCCGGGTGGGGCAGCAGGCTGAATCGATAGAATGGGCCGTATTCCTCTGATAGATCGACCAGATCCAAGGTTTTATTCTTCGCAAGATCCTTCCAGTTCGGGGGCCAAGGAACCTGCGTATCCACGAGTGCCTGAATTAAGGTCGGGATGTTGGCTGCCACCGGTTTTCCGTCCTCGGTCCTCCCGAAAGATTTGGCGAAGGGATAGCCAGCCACTTTGAGGATGACGGATTCGCGCCTCATCACCGCCAGTTCGGCGCGCAACTGCTCCGGAACCTCCAAGCGCACCCGGTCGCCTGCCTGCAACTGGAATTTATCAGCTTCCTTCGAACCGTAGGAAAGACGGACATCCGGCCAACCTTTACGCGTGAGATGGATGATTGGCCCAGAAGTCCTATTCCAGCCCGGCTGCCAGAGGAACCATACGACATTCTGCAAGCTCCCGAGCGGCACCTCGTTTTTCGTCGGATCGAAAATCACCCGGTCACCGCGGACGGTGATCTCTTGGCCCACCCCATCGATTTCAAACGTGATGGGAAACGCGATGCGTCTGCGAAGCATAGCTACCTCTTGGCGAGGCAGCCCTGCCCCGCGAGCGGAAGCGCTTTTATCGCCGGGTAGATAGGCGATCCGGCACTCGACGAGATCGCCCCATTGCAGCGGAGGAAGAGATGTGCTACCGGAGAAATCCACCACCTGTTGAGTCAGAGTGTCATCTGCCCCTTTGCGCCAGATCCGCCACTGGTATTTCAGCGGGTCGTTATAGTTGCCGTGTGGCCACCGGCTGTTCTCGTGGTTAGCAAGCAGCCATGCTCCGAGATCGGGCTGGGCAGCGTCTCCCGAGCGCACCGCCATGTTTGAGTTCTCAATTCCAAGGCGATCATTGATGACCAGTTGGATTTCCGCTGCTTTGACGAAACTTGGGAGGATGAATTTCTCAACGAGGAACTCCCGGGCTTCGCCGCTTTGCTTCGCCATATTGTCCTTCATCCATTTGGCATCCAGACTTGCTCCTGCGTCCAACAATAACTTCAGACTCTCCATGCTGTCCGGCTGGTTCCGCTCGAGCAGAACTTTGATCAACTGATTATCCAATTTGGGATCGGCTCCGTGTTTGAGAAGCAGCCGGATTTTTTCGGAAGATTTGAGGTTTGCCTGAAGGGCGAGAGCAAGTGGAGTGGCATTTCGAAATAATCGGTTTTCATTGAAATTCGGGCCAACACCGGTGCGCCGATTGGGATCAGCACCCGCTTCAAGCAGGCGTTGCATGATGGCCAGCACACCGTCCGATGATTGGAGAACGGCCTCGCGAAGCGGAGTGATGCCGAACTCGTGACTCGGGATGTCGGGTTTTGCGCCTTTATCTAGCAGCCAGTTCGCCGCATCGAATTTTCCTTCGCCGATGACCCGCTGAAGAGCGGTTCCACCCGGCATACCGGACGAATCGCGATCCCCCGAAATGGCGTCGAGGTCCACCCCGTGTTTCAAAAGGATTTCCGCGCACTGCAACTTTCCGGTCAAGAGCGCATAGGCAACCGCGCTGGCACCTTGGACATTAGGATCTCCAGTCATTCCCCCCGGCTTGAATCCCCGTTGCAAGAGGAAATCCAGAATCGTATAGCGGTTAAACTTGATGGCCGTTTGAATCCCAGCCGTGACGACCTGCGCAGGAACAGGACCATCGCCGGCGGTCAACTGCCTGACGATTTCCAAATAACCCTTTTCAACCGCGATGCGGAGTCCATCGCCCGCAAACGGCTGACTGCCCGCAGCTAAAAGATGGGCTACGACCTTGGACCATCCGTTCGTGACTGCCTGTTCGAGAGTTTTGGGATCAAGAATGATGTCTGGTGCATCCTTGGCGAGCGATTTGAGACGAGCCATTTCCACCAACTCGGCATCGCCCACCAGTCGGTTCATTTCCGGCACTTTCCCACCGAGAGCAGCGAGATTTTCGATGGCGATCTTGGTTTCCGCAGCCGCCCCGGGAAACTCGGTGAACAGGCGTTGATAGAGCTGGATCGCGTCTTCCTTACGATCCTGCTTACGGCGGACTTCGGCGAGGCGGAAAAGCGCGGAGGCAGCGAAAGCACGCTGCTCGGTGTGGCGGGCGAGGACTTGCTCGTAACTTTTCGCGGCAGCTTCGACATCGCGAGTGACTTCCTCAGCATAGAGGCCGTCACGGAGGAGATCGCGCATAGGTGGCTCTTCGGTGCGGGCGGTGGCAGTGGCGAGGATCAGGCAGGCGACGGCGAGACGGTAGGGGTTGAGGTGCATGGAAGGAGTAAAGCCGATTTCCTGAGAGGAATTGTCATGGAATGGTCATGAGATCGAGGGAATTTCCTTTCCAAAGGTAGGGCGCTCTCGCCGAGAGCGCAGGCCAATGAGGTGAGGTGTAGCGGCGGTCTGCGACCGTCGATCGCGAATGAAGAAGCGCGTAAGCTCTTTCTCATTGGCTGCGCCGCTCATCGAGACGCCGCTACAAACCCTTCCGCTGGAGGCTGACAAAATTTTTTCCCGCAAAATGAAGTCCCCTGGCCTCGAAGCTCCCGTCGTCTTGGTAAAGTGGTATGATTACGCTAAGTGGCTGCTGGAGCGGGTCGAGAACTTCGGCCGAAGAGCCAGCGCTTCGTGCTCGGCCAGCGGCTCACCAGCCAAGCGATGGACATACTGGATCTGCTGGTGGAAGCGTCCTACGCCCGAGAGAAAACGGAAATCCTCGCCACCGCGAATCGCAAGATGGAAGTGCTAAGGTGGATCAATAGGGTCAGTCAATAGGGTCAGAGTACACGGCTTAACATTAATGAGAAAATTTGTGAATCCGTGTACGCTGACTCCATCCACGGACCGCCCGAACTCAAAGACCGCATTACCCGTTGGAACGCCAACGGCCAGCACGGCATCTTCGCCGCCGCCCGCCACCACCTTCGGTTAGTGAGCACCCTCGTCAAAAACGAAATCCCCTATCTCGGCCCAGAAGGACGCAGCCGCGACGCTACACCCACCCAAATCGCCACCGCCGCCCACGCCACTTGGCAGATCCTCCAACGCAAATGGCGCACCGTTAGCGGCAGACTCGACCTCATCCTCGACGAAGCCCACCCCCTCGGCTTCTGGCGCAAAGTCATGCTCGAACTTCACTGCATTGATCTCCCCGAGCGCCAATGAACCACCTTCCCACCAACTCGCAGCCTCAAACGAAATGAACTGCAAACGGGACTAGCATAACGGTGACGGGGCGACCGGATGGCTCTATTTGGTATGCCGCGTGGAAACGCGACGGCTTGGG
>JANMYL010000133.1:0-3448 GCA_031382045.1 Akkermansiaceae bacterium
ACCGGTGGCTTCTTTGAATTGAACCAACAGCGTATTGTTACCGGTTACATTCGGGGGGCGTTTGAAGATATAATCTTTCAATGGAGGGACGGCTTCAAAGCCGGTAGTGACGTAAATGCCGGATGATTTGATCAATGGGGCGGCGTCCCGCTTCCAAACGCGCAGCCGCCAACCACTCTCGGGTGCAGGCAGTAGATCGATGACAGTGAAACGATCGCTCGTGAGAAGTTGATGAATGAACTCGGGAAAACCATCTTTTGCCGGTTTTTTAAAAAGCTCGTTTGTCGCCTCGGTATTTAGAAAAAGACAGGACGGGTGAAAGAGAGCTGCCCCGATCTGCGGTTCTGAAATTTCAAGAATCACTTGGCTTTCTTGAAGTGGTTTTTCCGTGAACCCACGTTGGTAAAGCTCTGCAAAATTGGGCAAATTCCCGTTAGCTTCGAAAGCTAAATGCGCGTATAACGAAAATCCTCTAGGTTTGTCGAACTGTGACAAGCCGACTTCGGTGCTCCACTTAAAGCTTCCATTGCTGCCTGTTTCTTGCTCACCACATCCTTTTTCTGGCGAGGGTGGTGTTTCGCCTGGAGGATTTGTTGCTGCGTTTAGAGTCGCAGTTACAAGCAGCGTGGTGGCGAGTAGGAAATGGCGTAGCGGGATCATGGTCGGAAAAAAGTTAGAAATCACGGGATATTGATTGAAATTTATCGGGGATGGGATGGAGCATTCTCCATCTCCAAGCGGGTGGTGAGAACGCGGCATGCATCTGTGGCGGCGTAAGCAAGCTCGGGATGGGTGGCAGCGATTTGCTGGAGCTGTGGCACATCCGCTGCCTCGCCAGCCTGGCCGAGGGCGGCGAGTGCGGGCAAGCGCAGTGCGGCACTGCTATTCTCCTGAAAGGCGATTCTACGCAGAGTCGGGCGGAACTCATCCGGAGCGAGTACACCTGCAGCGGCGACGGCGGAGACGCGAGTCGCTTGGCCTAAGGGCGAGCCCGCCTCTAGCGCATGGCGCAGCCATGGCTTCAAGCTGGCGATGGCCGGCGTGCAATCCACCCCACTGCCGGAGCGAGTGAGATCCACCAGCATCATCAGCGTGGTGCCGGGGATCGTGGTCTGAGATAACTCCGGAGAGGTGGCGGCAGTGACGAGAGACTGGAGCACCTGCGCAGCGATGGCTGGCGGCGGGGTCGGAAGTCTATGGGTGGTGGCTTGGGCAGAGCGAGGGTTCAGCCAAGCGGCGAGGTATTGGACCGCGTAGTCACGGAGCACTTCGGGCTGGCGGGCATCCCCGAGGAGTCCCGTGAAATGGGTAGTGAAGCGCTCAGGATTCGTCTCATGGCTGAGGATTTGAGTCATGATGTCATTGGCGATGACATACCAATGCTCGGGGATTTCCGCCTTGTCGGCGGCTTGGTCCAGCAGTTGGTAGAGATAGCGGAGCTCAGGTTCACTGCACTCCGTGGCAAGCGTGTTACGCAGCAGATTGATCCGAACCTGATAGGGCTGGCCCAGATCGGTGAGGAAGTCCAACCGCGTGGCAGGCGGCAGCGGCGACTGGCGGAGTGAAGCTTGCGGGCGGCGGGCCGGGGTGGCGGGGATGACCGCAGCAGCAGGCTGAGTGTTGGCATTTTTGGCATTTTTCCAAGCATACACGCCAGCAATGCCGATGAGGGCAAGCGCGAGAAAAAGCAACGAGCGGCGTGACATGGATGGCTATCTTAAATGGTCGCTGAACTTGGATTCCAAATTTGAGAATAAGGATTTACTACATTCAGTTAGCGAGAGCCCAAGTAGGCTCCGTTGCGATCATAAACGAGCAGACTGTGGCAGTAGCCGCCGGTCTGACCGAGTGGGAAGAGGAACTCGAGATTCACCCAGCCGTTGTGCAAATCGCTTGGATAGATGGACTTGAGGGTGCTGCCATTGGTGAACATCACTCCTGCTCGGAAAATGCTTGCGTCGATGCGCCCTCCGCTTGGCAGATTGATGACGGTGAGTGGCGTATTGTAGATTTTATAACCCGAAATATTTCCAACGGCGACGGATGTCAGATCGTTCTGAAGCGCATCCGAAACGCCGATGACATTGATCCGCTGAACTGCAAGAATGGGGCCACCCGTGAAAAGGCGGGCAGCGATCCCGAAGGGCTCCGGGGACTTCGGCAGAATGGAAAGGTTGGTCGTGCTGCTGCCACGATCCACGACTAGCCGAGCGATATCGAGTGGTGCCTCGAATGCGATCTCAGCAGCGGTCGTCAAGGTGATGGTGCGGGAGCAACTGTCCAAGGTATCCAGCGTGCCGAGCGGGAAAGTGGGCGGGGCGACTACTTTTACGGTGAGGGTGGCAGTGGGGCCGTTCTGGAGACTGCCAGTAACCGTGAAAGTGCCTGCCGCAGAGAAGGTGTGAAGACATGTCGCGGGGCCAGTTAAACTGGTGCTCGTGCCTGAGGAAAAATTCACCGTGGAAACTGCGTTGGGATCTGTGCCCCAAGCACCGATGCGGAGAGTGTCGCCGCAGCGGATGGTGATGATTTCCGCATCCATGACATTGGTCGCTTGCCAAGTGAAAGAGCCGGTGGTTTCCGAGCCTGATTCATAATAAATCGTGTGAGCCTGTGGCGCGGCGTGGTCCGCCAATGCGACATTGGCAAACCAATGACCGCCACCCGTTCCCTCGATGGCAGCAGTGCCATTCACCGTGACGCTGCTTTTGTCACGGGCATAGCCTTCTATAAAAGCGGGTGAGGTCCGGCTGGTCGCAGGATGGCTGAATACCCGATTGTCTCGTGCGAGCAGACTTGCAGCATCCGCAGGGGTGAAAATTTGCAACGCAACAAGGCGCACCGTGCGGCGGGCCAGCAAGTTATCGACCAAGATACTGACCTGATGATTTCCGGCACTGAGCCATGGCGATAGCGCTTGCAGCGAGCCAAGCTTGGCCGAGCCGAAACGGATCTGCCGCCGTGCCACAGCTTTCCCATCCACCTTGACCACCACTGGCACTTCTTCATTGCCGTATGTGGTGCCCATTAACTCCGCATCGAGACGGAACAACCAGTATCCTGCAGTGGGCACGCTAAAATTCCAAGTGGCCTCGCCCCGGAAACTGTCTGCTATCAAACCACCGGAAGTCATCACCCACGCGGTGGAAGAGCTGACCACATTTTCGAGGGCGACCGTGCTAAGAAGTGTGTCGTTAACGACATTGGCAACCAAAGCATTCGAGCCAATCACGTTGACCTCCATACTATCGCTATGACCATCGCCGTCGGTGTCCGAATCAGTCGGATCTGTGCCGAGAAGATACTCCTCGCGGTTGGTGAGACCATCGCCATCGCAGTCACCATTTTCACCTTGGCGGGCTGGGTCGGTGGCTCCGTTATCGCTGAGGCTGAGACCATATTGGGCCTCCCAAGCATCCGGCAGACAGTCGTCATCCAAATCGTCCGG
>JANMYL010000139.1:0-2685 GCA_031382045.1 Akkermansiaceae bacterium
GCGTGCTTGCCGCGTTCACCGCGCTGTTTGCGGAAATGCAAAGTCGTGCCGGCCGAAGTGGGTTGGTCGGTTGGAAATTCGCCGTATTCACCGCGCTCAACTGGTGCGGCTTGGAGTTTATTCGGGCGGAGTTATTTCCTCTCAAATTTCCTTGGATGACGGCGGGACTCGCGCTTGGCCCGAATACGCTGTTGCCATGGATTGGCGTTTACGGTGTTAGTTTGCTCGTTCTCCTCGCCGCTGTGTTTGTCGCGATGCGGATGCACAAGTCTGCAATCATAGCCCTTGCGGTTCTTGTGGGAAGCGTCGGCTTATCTTCTCGCTGCCCGGAACCTGCAAAGGATGATCCTCTTGCTGTGAAAACCGCAGGCATACAATTGGAAGGTGTGCCTTTAGACGATTTTCTCGAGGCTACTCCGCAGTTACCTTCCGAAATCCAACAGGTCGTCTGGCCAGAATATGCGGCACCCTTCGACATCCGGGCTAGCAAGCGCCATTGGGATACCGTGAAAAACCTCTGTCGTGAGCGCGGCATAACCCTCACGCTGGGGACTCAATCGCGTTCTGGCGGCGGCGATGCGTGGCGCAACATCGCCCTCACGCTTGATCCAAGCGGAGTTCTTGGCGAGCACACCAAAGTCCACACCGTGCATTTCTTCGACGACGGCACTCCCGGAACCACGGCTCTGCCAGTTAAAACCAGCCATGGCAAAGTCGGCACGCCAATCTGTTTCGACTGTGATTACCAAGACGTCGTCCGGCAAATGACCGTGGCGGGGGCGGAAATGTTTGTGGTTCCGACGATGGATGCTGAATCGTGGACTGCCCGGCAGCACGATCAACACGCGGAGCTATTTCGAATCCGGGCGTGCGAAAACGGTCGCTGGATTTTTGTCTGCGCCACTTCCGGCGTCTCGCAAGTGATCGATCCTCACGGGCATGTCCACCGCCGACTCGCCGCCCTCAAGCAGGGTGTTATCTCTGGGACGATGAAGCGGGAGTCGAAGCTCACTTTTTACACGCGCTTCGGCTGGCTCACTCCATGGGCGGTGCTTGCGGTGGCAGCGGTCTGTTGGGTCGGGCTGTTATGGCCGCGCAAGAGAGGCTGAAATCCCGATGATTTTTCAATGCCTAAAATGACGGTGGCCGGTGAATACCATGGCCATGCCCGCAGCGTCTGCGGCGGCGATGACTTCCTCGTCCCGCATCGAGCCACCCGGCTGGATGCAGGCGGTGGCTCCTGCGTCGATGGCGGATTGCAGGCCGTCTGCAAATGGGAACATCGCGTCAGAAGCCACGATGCTGCCCTTGAGATCGAGGCCGGCTTCCTTGGCTTTCCAAATCGCGATCCGTGAGGAGTCCACCCGACTCATTTGACCGGCACCGATGCCGAGCGTGCGGTCCGAGCTGGAGTAAACAATGGCGTTGGACTTTACGTGTTTGACGATCCGCCAGCCGAAACGCATGGCGCGCATTTCCGCTTCAGTCGGTGGGCGTTTGGTGACGACTTTGGATTCGAGATGCTCCAAGCCGAGCGCGGTGTGGTCGCGGTCCATGACCATGATGCCTCCGGGGCAGGAACGGATGACCGACGACTTTTTCTCATCGCGGTAGGCCTCGTTCATCCTCATGAGCCGCAGGTTTTTCTTTTTCTGGAGCAACGCTCGCGCGTCACTTTCGAACTCCGGGGCGATGATGACATCGGTGAAAATCTCGGAAATCACGCGGGCAAGTTCCAGCGTGAGCGGGCGGTTGCAGACGATCACGCCGCCGAAAGGTGCCTGGCGGTCGGTTTCAAATGCTTTCTGCCAAGCGACTCGCAAGTCGTCGTCGTCCTGACCGACGCCGCACGGGTTAGTGTGTTTGAGAATCGCCACCGTCGGGCGGGCGAAGTCGAGGATCAAGTCGGCCGCAGCCTCGATGTCGAGGATGTTGGTGTAGCTGAGTTCCTTGCCTTGGACTTGAGTGAAATAGTCGCGGAAATTCCCGTAAAGCGAGCACTCCTGGTGCGGATTGTCGCCGTAGCGGAGCTCTTGTTCGAGCGGCAAGCTGAGGGTGAAATTGCACCCCGTGCCCGTCCGGCATTGGCCGAGGTAGTTCGTGATTGCTGCGTCGTATTGCGAGGTGCGGAGGAAAACCTTCACCGCGAGCTGCTCGCGGAAGCCCTTGGTCGTATTGCCTTTATTTTCCTTCATTTCCTCGATGACTTGCGCGTAGTCGGCGGGGTCCACGATGACTGTCACACTCGTGTGGTTCTTCGCTGCGCTGCGCAACATCGACGGGCCGCCGATGTCTATTTTCTCGATGGCTTCTTCCAAAGTGACGTCCGGCCTGGCGACTGTTTCCTCGAAGGGATAGAGGTTTACGACGACGAGATCGATCGGCGGAATATTGTTTTCCTTGGCTTGGGCGATGTGTGAGGCGTCGTCGCGGCGCTGAAGCAGGCCACCGTGGACTTTCGGGTGCAAGGTCTTCAAGCGACCGTCGAAAAGTTCCGGTGCACCGGTGAATTCCGAGACGTCGATGACTGGTAAGCCGGCTTCCCGCAAAGTCACGGAAGTGCCGCCGGTGGAGAGGAGTTCGACTCCCATTTCATGGAGTTCCTTGGCAAATTCGGCCAAGCCGGTTTTGTCGGAGACGGAGAGAAGAGCGCGGGTGATGGCCATAAGTAAAGTCTTTCGCGGT
>JANMYL010000153.1:0-2115 GCA_031382045.1 Akkermansiaceae bacterium
CGAGGAGCTTTTCGTAGGCGGGCAGGAGGTGATCGACGTCGCCGGGGCCGGTGTCGGCGCTGTGCGGGTTCTTGAGGTCGAGGTTGTAGTTGCCGGCCTTGATTTCATCGATGGAGACACGCCAGGCCTGCTCGTTTTCCAAGCGATTTTCCCACCACTCGCGCTCGGGGCCAAATTCCTCGAAGGTCATCGGCTTGGTCTTGTTGTAACTTTTCACCCCGGGCGGATAGGGGTGCTATAATACCAGATTTCCTGGGTCGGCTCGCCCTTGGTGAAGAAAAGCAGGTTGGTCTTGATGCCGGTGTAGGGGGCGAAGACGCCATTCGGCAGGCGGACGATGGTGTGGAGATTGCACTCGGTGAGTAGGGCTTCCTTGAGCCGGGTTTTGACGCCTTCGCCGAAGAGGGTTCCGTCGGGCAGGACGATGGCGCAGCGGCCGCCGGGCTTGAGCAGGCGGAGAATGAGGGCGAGGAAGAGATCGGCGGTTTCGCGGGTCTGGTAGGCTTTGGGGAAATTGCTTTCGATGCCGTCGGTTTCCTTGCCGCCGAAGGGCGGGTTGGTGAGGACGATGTCCACGCGCTCGTCCTTGGCCCAACTGGTGTAGGGCCGGGCGAGCGTGTTGTCATGGCGGACGAAGCCGGGGTCCTCGATGTCGTGGAGCAAGAGATTGGTCATGCACAGGAGGTGCGGCATGTGCTTTTTCTCGACGCCGCGCAGGCTGGACTGGAGCAGGCGTTCCTGTTTCACGCCCTTCACATGATGCTTGCGCATGTGGTTGATGGCGCAGGTGAGGAAGCCGCCCGTGCCGCAGGCGGGGTCGATGAGGATCTCGCCGGGCTTGGGATCAAGGCGGTCTGCCATGAACTGGGTGACGGCGCGGGGCGTGTAGAATTCCCCGGAGTTTCCGGCGGACTGGAGGTCGCTGAGGATTTTTTCGTAAATGTCGCCAAAGTGCTGGCGCTCCTTGAGGCTGTTGAAGTCGATGTCCTCGAGCTTGTTGATGATCTTGCGGAGCTACTGGCCGCTGCGCATGTAGTTGTAACCGCCATCGAACACTTCGCGGACGATGCGGGCGCGGCCGTCGTTTGCGCCGAGCGTGAGATTTTGGAGGCCGGGAAAGAGGTCATTGTTGACGTAGTCGAGCAACGTCTGGCCGGTCATGCCTTCGGGATCGGCGGCCCAGTTCCGCCACTTGAGTCTCTTGGGGATCGGGGAATTGTAGGTGGGATCCGTGAATTCCCACTCGGCTTCCTTGGCGTCGTAAATTTTCAGGAAAAGCATCCAGGCGAGCTGCTCGATGCGCTGGTCGTCGCCGCCGACACCCTCGTCTTTGCGCATTTCATTCTGGATGGACTTGATGGTGGCGGTGAGTGACATGGATCAGGCGGCGGAGTAGAGGGAGGCTTCGAGTTCGCGGATGGCTTGCTTGTAGCCCTCGGGACCGCCGAACAAACGGGCAATTTCGAGGGGCTTGCCGATTTCGTTGAATGGCTTTTGGTGGAGGACGGCGGGATCTTCAATGTCGAACTGCCCGGCATCGGCATAGCGGTCGAGCAAGGCCTGGAGCACGGCGCGGGCTTCCTCGCCGTGTTTGCTGAAAAAGCCGTTCTTAAGGACCTTCGCGGCACGCTGCTTGCGGGTAAGCGGCGGCTGGCCGTAGGCGACGTGGCAGATGAGATCAAAGGCATCGAAGTCCGGGTTCAAGTCCTGCCCGAGGATGTCGAAGGCGAGGCCGTTGGATTCCATTTCGTCGAGGATGACGCGCTTCCGGTCGGCGGAGTTCCAAGTGCGGAGGAATTCATCGAGAGAGGCGTATTCCTTGAGGATGGTCTTGCGGGAGTAATCGCGCAGAGACTCGGTGACGAGTTTGCCATGTTCGTCCATGTATTCCACGCGTTCGAGCAGGATGGTGACTGCTACCCCATCGATGCGGATCTTCCGGCGCGGCTCGGGGCTGGGTGGTTCGGTGCCAGGCGGACAAGGTGGCTGGACGAGGATTTCCTGAGACTCGCCTTCCGAGTCGGGAGAATCTGCGCCGGGGTCGGGCGGGTCTTCGTGCGTCGAGTTTTCGTCCGGGTCCGGCGGGGCAATGGGACCGTTTACTTCTGGTTCGTA
>JANMYL010000159.1:0-4711 GCA_031382045.1 Akkermansiaceae bacterium
AGGGACATCGCCACCACCCTCTTGTCCCGGCCACGGCAGGCGAACGTGGACTATTTCGAGGGAAAACTGCTCCAAACCGATCATGGAACAGTGATCATGAGCCACGACATGGCAGAAGAGCTGGAGTTCTATATGATTCAAAACGGCTACGTGGACAAAAAGCGCGAAATTGTCGAAAAGTATCATCAAGCGAAGCAGCAGGAAAACTTGGCGTCCTTGCCGCCCGTCCTCGAAGTTTACAAAGAGGAGATTTTTAAGCTAATCGACACGGTTTTCAGCGCGGATCAACTTCCGCCCATCGACGATGACCGCAGGACCAAGGTCAATCCGCTGAACGCAAATTTCGAGAAGAAGGAATTCCAGGAGCTTTGGAATCAGATCAACCGGAAAGCCGTTTACACCGTCCACTTTGACACAGATGAGTTAGTGCAAAAATGCATCGGGACACTGGATGGCGAACTGAAGATCGCCCCGCTTCAATACCGAGTCACCGCTGGAACGCAGAATGCCGAAACGAGCTATGAGGAACTCAGGCGAGGCGAGGCATTCCATTTGCAGGAAATCACCACCGAGCGGCTCACGGGCTCGGTCCAGTCATCGGTGAAATACGATTTGATAGGAAAGATTTCAGATGCGACCCAACTGACTCGTCAGACTGTTGCTCGGATCTTGGGTGGCCTTAACGTGGCAGTGTTCGGGCAATTTAAGGACAACCCAGAGGACTTCATTCTCAAGGCCGCGCGGCTCATCAATGAGCAGAAAGCGACGGTGATTGTTCAGCATCTGGAATACGATACGACGACCGGAGTTCACGAAGTGCCGGATATTTTCACCCAACGGAAGGAAGACTTGAGCAAGGGATTCAAGGCGGAGCATCACATCTACGACTACGTATTCACCGACTCGACCATCGAACGGAATTTCGTGGGCAATCTTGATGCCAGCGCGGAAGTGGTCGTTTACGCCAAGCTGCCGAAGACGTTTTTTATCCCCACGCCAGTTGGAAATTACAATCCGGATTGGGCCATCGCCTTCAAGCAGGACAAGGTGAAGCACGTCTATTTCATCGCTGAGACCAAAGGCTCCCTGTCCAGCATGGACCTCCGCAAGATCGAGGCATCCAAGATCGAATGCGCCCGCAAGTTCTTCGCGAAGATCACGAATGAACAGGTCCGCTACGAGGTGGTGGACGGCTACGGAAAGCTGATGGAACTGGTGAAGTGAATTCCCAATCAAGCGAAGCGATAAGCCAGCACACAGTCGCCCATCAGATGATCTGAAAAATTTTGGGCAGTCGTCGCCTTCCGACCGGATTTCCCAAAAATAACTGCTTTTAGCCTCGCGAATTCCGCCAATGGAAATGCCAGCGAATCCTTACATTCATCGCTTGCGGATGAGCATGAACTCATTGCCGTCCGTGTCGAAGCACATCGCTAGATGCGGTGCCTCACCATCTTCCTCTTGCGGCTCCCGAACCAAACCGCCGCCGTGCGCGACCACTTCGGCGGCTCCGGCGACCACATCCGCGACTTGGATGCTGATGCCCGTCCAAGTGCGCTTCCCCTCACCGCCGCCATGGATGCCGATGCAGGCTCCGGCAAGTTCCAGCTCGGAAATATGGCTGTTTGCACGAGTGATTTCCGCTCCAAAAACTTCCTGATAAAAGCGGGTCGCCCGCGCCAAGTCGGCAGCCCAGATGACATACTTGACGCGTTCGACCTGCATTTTTTTAGGAGTTTGAAATTTCGCAGTCCTTGAAGAATCGCTTCAGCTCGGCTTGGGCAGCCTCCACCGAGTCGGAGGCATGGCAGACGTTGCGCATCTTCGCATCGCCGTCCTTATGTCCGAAGTCGCCGCGGATAGTGCCTGCGGCGGCAGCGAGCGAATCGGTCGGCCCGAGTAGGTCGCGGACGGCACTGATGATGTTTTCACCTTCAAGTGCGAGGGCGATGACCGGAGTTTCCTGCATGAAGCTGCGGACGTCTGGGAAGAAAGGCTTGTCGGCGATGTGTGAGTAGTGCTCGGCTAGGATTTCATCGCTGAGGCGCATCATCTTGATGGCGCGGATCTTGAAGCCTTGTGCTTCAAACCGGGCAAGAACCTGGCCGGTGATGTTCTTGGAGACCGCGTCGGGCTTGAAAAGAATGAGAGTCGTTTCTGGAGTCATGGGACAGGGAGCTAGTCCGGCGACTAGTTTTGTGCAAGCCTTTTGGGGCGAGAGATTTAGCAGGAAGTCTGAGCAATTCAGCACATGCGCCGTCGGCGCATGATTTTAACGCAAACAGAATGCGCTCGACTCAGGCTGCACATTGACAGCGGGTGCGCGAATGCCTACGTAAACGCATGGCTTTCTGTCGCAGTTTTCTTGCCCTCGGGGCCGCGTTTTTTTCGCTTGGCTGTGCAAGTATTCAAAAGAACCCACCTTGGCACGCAGCGGTGGATCGCCAGGCGGCCCAGCTCGGCTACCGCAACTGGATCGTCATCGCAGAGGCTTCCTTTCCAGCACAAAACAGGCCCGGAATCCGTCAAGTGACGGCATCGGTCGATGTCCCGGAGGCGCTCAACTACGTCATCAGCGCTCTTGAGCAAACTGAGAACGTCAGACCTCAAATTTATCTTCCTAGGGAACTCCGCTCGCTGGAAAACGACTTCGCGCCGGGCATTGATGAGCTGCGCAAGCGGCTCCAAGTTTCGCTGCACGGCCACGAAACGACCGAACTCGAACAACAATCGCTGCTCACCCTGCTAGAAGATGCCAACCGCAGCTTCGACGTGCTGGTGATCCGCACGACCACCGCACTGCCATATTCCTCGGTTTTCCTCGAACTGAAGCCTGGTTACTGGGATGTGGATTCGGAAACTCGCCTTCGCGAAAAAATTGAACGTGAGCGAATGCAAAAAATCGTGCGGCCGCTCTGAGATCGTGCATTCTCCCCGCGTGAGCCGTAAAGACGAAGAACTCCGCCAAGAACGTGAAGCTGCCTGGGTCGGTGATGCCGTACTCGCGCTGTTTGCCCGCCAATTCGTGCTGCGTGAGCGCAATTCAATGGATGGCGAGTGGTTCACCCGCCTGACTTCCAACGATTTCCTCAGCGCCTTCGGCAATCCGACACGGGTTGAGGCATCGATCGGCAAACTCTACTTAGAAGGCGGCCTCGCTGCCGCCAACGCGTGGATGGATGCCGAGCTCGTCCCTTTATTTCGCAAGCAAATCGCCAAGCGCGGCTGAGCCACAAAAAATCAAGCGGCTGTGTAAAGCTCCGCAAATACGATCATCCCACTCGAAGTCTGCAAGGTGCTGACCACGATGACGTCCGCCGTAGCTCCTATCTTGGCCACGGCGTGGTTCGCCACGATCATCGTGCCATCCGGCAAATAACCAACCGCCTGATGCTCTTCCTTACCTGCGCGGACCAGCGCGATGCGGATTCTCTCGCCCACCGCCACCGCAGGTCTTAGCGCGTCGTCAAGATCATGAATATTAAGCACATCCAAGCCTTGGATCTTGGCCACCTTCGACAAGTTTTCATCCACCGTCATCAATCGCGCGCCGAGCAATCGCGTCGTTTCGATCAGACGAGAATTAACTGACACAAACTCCACGGGCATCAAACTGTCGTGAATTGAAATCTGAATGTCCGCGGCATTTTGCATTTGTTCGAGGCTATTCAAGCCGCGTTGCGCACGTTGCCGGTCGGCGCTTGAGCTGGCACCCGCCATCGTCTGCAACTCATCAAGTACGAAACGTGGAACAATCAGCCGCCCATGAAGAAAACCGGAGCGGAAAATTCGCAGCGCCCGGCCATCCATCACCGCCTCCGCATCCAGCACCACCGGTTGCCCGGAAAAAGCGTCTTGGCGGAACCGAACGTATGGGATGATGAAGGCAAACTCATCGCGATTACTCCGCAGCGCCAAGACTGCACCGAGAAATCCAAGACTCGCGAACAAGCTGACATCGATGGTGAGCCGCAGTGAGTTCACCAGCACGTCCAGCTGAACGGCAGAAACGCCTTTTTCGTCCTGAAGCTTGTCGCGGAACGCCAATTCCAACAAATTCGAGATTTCCACCCGCGTCAGCAACCACGCGCAAAACAAACCGACTCCTAACCCAAAACTAGCGGTAGAAAATCCGCGTAAAGTGAAACCCTTCATCAGCGACTCCACCCAAATAAAAAAACCCGCCACGCCCAGTCCACCGAGCAATCCAAAGACGATAGGAATGTCCAGCGTGCCCCTGGTGCTCAGGGCGATCGCCACACCCGCAGCTTCGCAGACCAACAAATAAGTGAGACGCGCGACGTTGACGGATGGGTGTGCTGCCATGGAAAATTCTGTTCCGCAAAATCTCCAAATCTCCACCCTTCAGCAAGACCAAAGCAGCCAGAAGGCGCTCGGGCCGCTCACTCCTGCTCGTCCGCCGTGGTCTTGATGTCTGTCAACGCCGCGATAAAATCCCCTAGAATCTCCGCCGGCACCATGATCGTGTCACGATTTCCACCGACGTCTTCGGTGATCTTTACCACCATGCCGCGAGCGTTCGCCTTGAGATCGAGATAAAAAGTCTTCCGGTCCGCGAGAATTTTTTCCGTGTGTAGTAAGTCAGTGTCCACTTGGTTTGCAATGTTGTTTAATCCAGCCAAAAAGGCGACCGTAAGGACCGGATGTCAATGGAATTTCTTGACCCGCCGAGCAGGCCACTGTGGCATCA
>JANMYL010000169.1:0-6657 GCA_031382045.1 Akkermansiaceae bacterium
TAGTGGTTGTATAAGCGATTCACACGCAACAGAAAATCGTAACCTACAGCACCGAGCGAGGCCAGCCACTTGTGGTTGGTGGAGATGCTGTCGAAGCCATCGCCATGGACGACAAGATAACGTTTTTCCGTCGCAGTGATATGAATGTGTTCTTTGGTCAGGCGGATTCTGCCGAAGGCCATTGGCATGAAGCGTTCGAGAATTTCATCATGATTGCCGCGCAGATAAATCACCTCAGTATGATCTTGCTCGGTCATCTTTATCACCCTGCGGATCACGCGGCTGTGGCGCGATGTCCAGCGCCCGCCGCGCTTCAGCGCCCAACCGTCTATAATGTCGCCGTTGAGAACGAGCTTGCGGCACTTGATGTGTTTCAGGAATTCGACGACTTCATCCGCCTTGCTATCAAGTGTGCCAAGGTGGATGTCCGAGATGAAAACTGTGCGACAGGAGAATTTGGTGCGCTTCGACTTCTTCGGCCGGGCCACCGGAATTTCATCAGTTGTTCCAGAAATTTCAGCGAGCCTGTGTGCAAATTCCTCTACCACTTGATCCCATCCGAGAGATTCCGCGGTTATCCGGGCTGCTTCTCGCAGCTTGTCGTCGGTCCGCAATGAAAGCGCATCCACCGCGTGGCGGATAAATTCTGCGGAATCGCCCTTGGCGGCCTTGAGTCCGTTTTCACCCGCCCGCACGTGCAGCGCCGCGGCGGCGTAGTCATAGCTTACTGTGGCAAGCCCGCTGGCCATTGCTTCCAAGAGAACATTGCCGAAGGTTTCGGTCTCACTCGGAAAGATTAACACATCGGCGGAGGCATAGTGTTTGGCGAGTTCTTCCCCGGATCGCACTCCAGTGAACCAAACCCAAGGAAATTTCAGGGAGAGTCGTTCACGTAAGGGACCCTCGCCGACCACCACGCACTTCACGTCAGGGAACACTTGGCGCATTTGCACGAAGGTATGCATCGCCAACTCAAAATTCTTCTCCGGTGCCACCCTGCCAACCATGACTGCGACCGGTGTTGCCGCCCGCGCACCCCAGCTGGCGCGCAGAGATTCACAACGTTTTTCGGGCGCGAATAAGTCAGTATCCACACCGCGCCCCAGCAAGTGAACGTTTTGAAATCCATCATTGGCGAGTCGCTCGACCATGTCTCGCGAAGGCGTCAGTGTGCAGTCCGCTCGCTGGTGGAAATTTTTTAGATAGGCTAACGCCATGGGGTGAAATCCACCCATACCATATTGTGCCATGTATTGGTGGAAATTCGTATGGAATCCGGAGGCCACCGGAATGCCTAGCACGTTGGCGGCCTTAAGCGCAGATTTCCCAAGTGGGCTTTCTGTAGCCACGTAAATCGCGTCTGGACGCCTCTTTAACCAGCGGGCTTTAAGCTCGAAGGGCTTCGGCAGGCCCACCCGCACTTCCTTGTATCCCGGAAGGGGAACTGCGGCGACGCAGGTTTCACCGGCCTTCGCCGAGATTCCTGTGTGAATCACATGCACCCGGTGTCCCCGCCTCCGGAGACCCTCCGTCAGCCGCCCTAAGGTCATCGCCACTCCGTTCACATCAGGAACGAAAGTATCCGTCACGATATCGATTTTCATGATTGCATGGATTTGGTTATAATAATCCGACACAGCCAACAAAATCTCCTGTGCAATGATGTAATTGTTTATGGGGTCGATTTTGTCACAATTCCGAAAACATCGTGGTTCTTGGATGTCGGCCCCAAAACAACGAACATCGATACAAACAAAGCTGGCTGAAGACTAACTGATACACGTTTCACGCACAGACCGCAGTGCCGTGGCAGCGTCACAGCCACAGCGTGACGATTTCGTCACCATGTGCGTCTTTGCCGGTTTTCACGGTCCGACTACCTCGTGGGAGGTGTCGCTTATTACTACGGCGGCGCACGTATTGTTATGGGTTTCCGCGTCATCACTCTCTTCAACCGCCGCAACAGTGTTGGCATATTTTATAGTCGGAATTTCCCGATGGTGCTGCGGCATCGCCTCACTGCCACATGGCTTCTGCTTTCATGGATCGTTCAGCCCTTGACCATGACTGCCGGAGGTGTGCCGCTCTCGCACTTCGCCCCTCAGTCTACTAGGCAGAACTGTCCTTTCGTGTGGGTGCCTCACCGCCCCACTGCTCCTTTTTTAGACACTGGCTCCGGGAAAAGCATCGGCTGGACCGAGGCTTGGCTAAAAAATGCCAGCAGGAAATCAGGTCCATCTATCACTCAGCCCACATCGCATGAATGGCAACCCACAGCGTTGAATGAGAACAGCCCTTTCTCGCCGCCAGACGGCATGCCGACCGTTCAGCCCAGCCCAGTGGTAGGCATTATTAACACTTCAGGAAACTGCTTCATCAATGGCGAGGTATCAGATGCCACTTCGCTCAATCCGCTCGCCGGAGCCTTTGTCAATATCGCTGGCACAGGCCGCACAGCCGAGACCGATGCCAAGGGCCGCTTCACCATCGGCGGCCTACCCGCTGACTCCTTCACCTTGGAAGCCACCAAGTTAGGCTACTACACCGAGAGCTCCGTCGTAAGCACCCTCGAAGGGCAACCCGCCGAGGTCCGCTTGGGCCTGCGCCTCAAGCCCTCCGACGATTCCGGCGAGGAAACCACTCTCGAAGAAGAGACCATCGTCGGGGAATACCAGGGGGATTCCCAAGGCGATTTGTTCACCAATCTCGAGCTCGGATCCACCGTCACCTCTGGAATTTCAAAAGAGGAGTTTACGAAAACAGGCGTCAGTGATGCGGCGGGTGCGGTTGGAAAAATCGCTGGCGCGAATATTGTTGGCGGCAAGTTTGCCGTCGTGCGCGGTCTTGCGGACCGCTATGTGACCACCCTTTTCAACGGTGCGGCGATTTCCTCTGCGGATCCATCGCGCAAGGCGGTGCAGCTCGATATCTTTCCCACCACCGCCATGCAGGGAATCGACATCAGCAAGACTTACACTCCCGATCTCCCGGGCGATTTCGGCGGCGGAACTATCCGCATCAAATCCCTCAGCATCCCTGACAAGCGCTTCGCCGAGTTCAAATACAAACTCACCGGCAACTCGAATCTCGAAGACCGCATGCTTGCCCACCCGGACCGCGATCTCGGCTTTTGGGGTGATGTGGATGAGCCGATCCCGGATTCCCTGATGTGGAACGTGGATCCGAGCGGCGAGCCGGAAAGTTTCAATGCGGGAGGCAACCGCGTCACTCCCGGCAACACCAACAACGCATCTCAGCGCCAAGCCCAAATTAACGCGGGCAAGGCCCAACAGGAAAAGGCGGATGCCTTGCTGCCCAAGCAGCGCGCCCTTCACAAGTCCCAGAATTTCATCCCCAAGGAGGTAGAGCCTAAAGCGGCCGAAAGTTTCTCCCTCGTCTATGGTGATAAATTCAAATTCTCAAATGGCAATGAGCTCGGCTTTGTCGGCGCTTTCCAGCACGCCACCCAGGACGAGGTCAACGCCTACAACGAAGAAAACCGCTTGACATCGCCCGCCCGGTCATGGGTCGAGGAAAGCTATGCCCGCGAGGTGGACTGGTCGCTCTATCTAGCGGGTGGCCTCAAGCTTGGGGAAAACCATCAGATCAACGCCACCTATTTCCGCAAACGCATCGCCACCGACAACATCAAGCACGGCACCGACTATCAGATCGAAGGCGACGGCGTGTTCGGAGCGTTCGCCAAAAACGACGCGACCATCTCCCGCTATGGTGCCTCGGCAATCTACAACAAGGAGTTCTGGGTCGTCGATCCGGTCATTCGCGACACCGAGCTGATGCAGCTTTCCGGACAACACAAAAACGACGTCGGCACCAGCCTTTCCTGGGGACTCACCCGATCCACCGCCCGTGAATCGCGGCCGCACTCCAGCACGTTCCAGAACGGCGAGCTTGATTTCACCGATCCACAAATCGCAGCGCAGGCGGCGCTGGATCCCTCCATCGTTTACAATCCCACCCTTGGGAAGGTTTCCACCATTCAATATCAGACCTTCGTCAATGACGGCATCGGCAGCCTGGACTCATCCCGGGAAACGCAGTTCATCCAGGAAACCACCACCGAGGGCTCCCTTGACTTGAGGCAATCCATTTATCTATCCGAAAAAAAAGAAGATGGCCCTCGCATCGATCTGGCAGTCGGCGCAAGCAACATCGACAAACAGCGAGAACAACAGGGACGTGTTTATCTCATGCGGACCGCGAGTTGGGAGCGCTGGGTCGCGCGCAATCCGCCGGCATGGTGGACCTCGAATTCGGGAACAGCACCCTACTCGCCGGGCTCACCATTGAACGGCACTACCCTCGCGGATGGCAGCCCGTTGCCTGAAGGATTCCGCAGCCTCGGGGAATATCTAGCGGCCAATCCGCAGGCGCTGGCGGACTACATGAATGGCTACGGCAGCGAAAACTCTGGCCGTGTTCCCGGCAGCGGCACCGGCGGCGGTGCCGCAAACTACGTCCAGCCAGACGCCCCCTACTACACCAACGGCTCCGGCCTCGAGGTCCGCAACGTGGACAGCGACCTCTCTCTAACTGCCCTTTATGCCTCCGGCACCTTCCACGGCGAGTTCTGGCGTTTTGGCGGCGGCGCGCGCTGGGAGGAGGAAGTCAAGGAATACATCGTAGCCGCCGATCCGCTCACCCGCTTGTTAGGATCCGATCCCTCCCGTTTCGGCTCGCTCACCACCAATGCGTTCATTCCCGCGCTTTACGGAGGCATCGACGTAATCCCTGAAACATCGTGGCTTAACCTAGCATGGTCCCGCACAGTGGCTCGTCCAACATTTTTCGAATACCTGCCGATCGAGTCGATCGATCAGGAAACAGGAATCATCCGCCGCGGCAACCCGAATCTCGTCGAAACCAGCATCGAAAACCTTGACGCCTCGCTCGACGTGACTTTCTCCGAAAGTATCAATTCAACTGTATCGCTTTTCAGAAAGCAACTCGACGCCCCGATAGTCGTCGTCCAACGGGTCGATCAAGGCCAGAACAGTAACACCTATGTGAACGGCGACACGGGGGTCATCACCGGAATCGAGCTCGAAACTCGCTGGAAACCACAGGATCAGCCGTTCTCCCTCACCGGCAACTATACCTTCATTGATTCTGCCCTGAAATATGCGGTCAATCAGGGCATCGCGGTCACGGAGCTTGAAACCCGCTTTCCCTTCCAACCCAGCCAGATCCTTAATCTCACGCTCGGCTGGGAGCCCGCGGATTCGCCGTGGAGCGCCTTCCTCACCACCAATTTCACCGACGAATATCCTACCATTCTTCGCAGCGAGCCTTCGGCCTATGACGTGTGGCTCAAGCCCCAGCTTGCTCTGGATCTAATCGTCGCACGCAAGTTCGATTTCGAGTCGTTCACCGGCACGGTCACGTTAGGCGTGAAGAACATTATAGGCACTGAGCGTGTATACGAATACCGCGGTGGCACGTCGGGCGGGGATGGCGGCCCGTTGGACGGACTGGTCTATACGATCGAGGATCCGGGAGTCTCATACTCGATCGAGTTCAAGGCCGCTTTCTAATGTTTTTTTAGTCGTCGCGCGTGGTGCACACCATTGTGGCGAATTCGCCACATGAAATCCATTCTCAAGCCACATGCCTTTCTCAGAAAATACGTGCGCTGCCCAAGTTAAGTGACCAAACACGATCGAAATATCCATCCAACAAATGAAACCTACCTCATTGAATAAATTCAGCTTCATGGCTCTTGCCGCGCTCGTTCCATACGTGTCGCACGCAGCCAATATCGATGTCATCGCCACTCAGACGGTAAACACCACGCCATTCGGCGTGAACGTAAACGCGATCACCACCAACACCACCTGGACCAAAAACAATGCCTACATCCTCCGGGACAAGGTGTTTATCACCAACGGCGCGACACTCACCATCGAGCCGGGAACTAAGGTCTATTCCATCCTCGACACCTTGGGCACCTCGCTCAAAGACGACGACAAGTTCGGCTCTATTGTCATCGTCCGCGGTGCCAAGATCAACGCCATAGGCACCGCCGCGGAGCCCATCGTCATGACCACCATTGACGAACTCGAAGCACAGACTCGGACCGACCTCGACGGCGACAATATCGTCGCCGGTTTCCCCACCGCCACGACCGCCGGTCGCTGGGGCGGACTTGTCATCCTCGGAAATGCCCCGATCGCCAACTACAGCGGCACCACTAACATCGCTGAAGACCGCATCGAAGGCTTCCAGCCCGCAGCTTCTGCAGACCTTGATGCCGACGGCCGCGCCGATGTCATCGAATACGGCGGAACCGTTCTTACCGACAACAGCGGCACCATCAGTTATGTCTCCATCCGCCACGGCGGCTATGTTTACAACGCGGGCGCCGGCAGCGAAATCAACGGCCTTACCCTTGGCGGCATCGGCTCCGGAACCACCATCAGCTACGTCGAAGTCTTCGCCAACGCGGACGACGGCATCGAGTTCTTCGGCGGCACCGTCAACACCGACCACATCGTCCTCGCCTTCAACCAAGATGACGGCTTCGACATCGACCAAGGCTACTCCGGTGCCAACCAATTCTGGTTCGCCATCCAGGCTCCCAAGCTTGCTGACGGTGTGACTTCCGCCCATGACAACGGCGGCGAGTGGGACGGCGTG
>JANMYL010000173.1:0-13724 GCA_031382045.1 Akkermansiaceae bacterium
CATCGCCGAAGAACTGCTAAAAGAACACCCGTTGAACTGATCTAGCATTTCTATTCAACACCGCTAAGAATTGGAGTTGAGCAATCGGCTCTCTCCGTAACTAGTCTCGCTCTGGTTCATGTGGCACGAAGCTCCGAGTCGAAATCGCAGTCAGCACAAGCAGGTTTTCATGCACTCCTGAGAGAAACTTACCCGTCACATGCCGGGAAATTGAATCAGCTTCGTGTATTGGTAGGAGTTCTTCGCGAGAAAATCTGACTGCTGGGTACCACTGAAAACACGCCTCTTCATTTGATCAATTCCGAAATCTGAGATCACTGTAGCAGAAATTTCCACTGCAGTGATCCGGCCTCCCTTTAGCTCATCATTCGTCACCGCGCCGCCGCCGTACGCAGATTCAATACCCATTCCATTGACCTTGAATGAATTGGTCGACTGCTCGGTGTTGGATTCCCCCAGCTTCACCGGCACGTTGATAATGGTAGTCACCGGATTTTGGCCACTTGTGACTTTGCTCACCTGCACATGGAAAGTGACAGTGAACTGATAAATGTTCTCACAAACAAAGTTAGCAGGGTCATCAATTTTGACTGTGTAGTTCTGCAGTTCAGCCGTCAAATCCGTTTTTCCAAGTAGCTTTTTGAATGTTTCATCAGGATTTACGAGCAAACGATTTAGCACAAACGTCTCAAATCCCAAATTCGACGAACCGATAGGGTCTTTGTATGTCAATCCATAGGAAACGCATGATACATCACCACCAGCATCCGTGCCTGCCACGCCGATTGCTCCATTGTAACGGTCGGTCGCGGCAGTGAAGAAAATCAACTTAGAAGCGTTGGTGCTTTCCAATCTGGAGCCAATCGTTCCGGTCTCCGTAATCGCCGAGAGCCATTCATTGGTGTTGCCCCGGCGGATTACGACTGCTTCGAAATCGCGCGCCATTGTGTCAATCATCCCTTTTGCCTGACGGGAAGCACGGAGTTCCGAGCGACTGCGGTTCCAAGTGTCGAGCGCGATCGAGGTGATGGAGACTAATACAGTGACAATGATTGTGGTGATGGCCAAGGCCACCATTAACTCCATCAGTGTGAAGCCACGCTTGATGGAGGAAGTCCGTTGGGTATTCATGATAGGGTTTTTGAATGGGAAAATTATCGACGCACTGCGAGACTGCGTGTGAATACCGGGTTTTTCGCGGTGGCGAACTTGGTAGTGAATGCGCTTCCTGAAATGTAAGACGCCGACTTGGCGGGCAGCATATGAAATTCTGCGGAGAATGCGATGACGGCTTCCGGATAGTCATCTGCCGAAGCCGCCAAAGTTCCTTCGTTAGGGTCTTTAATCTCGCCAGCCGTACCTGCGACAAGTTGGCTTTGACTGAAGATCAACTGAGTGCATTTCACCAGATAGACAGAACCTTCGACAGCTTCTAGATCCTTGGCTAGATTGGCGCTGTCGCTTCGACGACGCACCATCGGGACCACCACGTAGTCCTTCCCTGGCAGCTTATTCTCAAGTGATGGCTCTGGTTCTGGAGTGTTATCCGACCGAAGGCTGCCTGAGATTTTTCCACGATATTGATAGACCAGAAGTGCATCAGTTGCGGAACTACTACTTTGGATCCAATCGAATGATTTATTAAATCCCGTTTTGTATTTTGCCGTCTCCGTAGTGCCACGCAGTGTGATCAATTCCTGCTCCAGCGCGGAAGCCATACGATCTGCCTGCTGGACATTGATGGCCTTGCGGATGCCGTCGGCGGCTGGTGCGAACACGACCATGAAGCCAGTGAGCAGCACGGCAAGGACCCCGATGGCGATTACAGTTTCCAGAAGTGTGAAGCCCCGATGGCTTGAAGTGGCAGAGGGTTTCATGATTTAAAAGGTAGCACCTGGATTGAGGGACTGAATGCTGCTGGCGATCTGGGCAGGGCTGCGGAAAATCGATGTCCGTCCGTTACGCCAAATCACAAAACCACCGAAGTCGCGCTTGGCAGTGGAAGTAACTCTGGGTTTTGAGGTGGGCTTGTTGACCGCTCTTGTCCCCGCGCCGATCACAAATCCCGCACCAGGAGTCGTGCATATTCCTTCGGCATTGAATTCATAATAATAATAAGAGCCAGCATAAGCGGCCTTAGCACCATCCAATGAGGACATGACATCGATGCCTCCGCCTGCGGATTTCTGGTCCTTCAGGCTGAACTCTTGGCTGAAATAGGTTTGATCTGGAAGCACGACGCCGCGGCTGGAAAGAATCCAATTTGAGGGGCTTTTTTCCAATCCTGTCAGCGGATCAATTTCCGCTGAAGCGACCAAGATGCGTCGAAGATTGTCAGCGGGATTATTCGTCAGGTCCTTAGCAATCAGGACTCGAGCCTTGGTCCGCTGGCCGACAGCGATAGACCGCGCTTCATCAAATAACGACTCTGCAGACGCAACCCCGCTGGTCACGCCCTTACCACCCATGCCGCCGAGACCGATGGCTCCGGCAGTCATCAAAATGGACATGATGGCGATCACAACGAGCATCTCAATCAGGGTAAAGGCTTGGCCGTGCCGCCGAGGATTAATTTTTAAATCAGCTGAGTGCATGGGTTTAGATTAGGTTTAGAGGAAAACTGCCTGCCTTTGCCGAGCGTCGCAAGTGGAAATGTCAATACATCGCAGATACCATCATTTCAAATTTGCGGGGTATCTGCCGCCCCGTGGGCCACTGGTCCAGAGCCACGCAGGGCCGACCATATCACGGATGTCTTTGCGGCTGGCGACCCAGCCGAGCAGCTCTTTAGCAAGGGCAGGATCTGCAACTAGCGAGGCGGGGTCGCCCTCGCGACGCGGGCCGTATTTGACAGGGACGGTCTTGCCGGTGATGTCCTCGACGGCAGAAATAATTTCCTTAACCGAGACTCCAACACCCGTGCCGAGATTGCATCGGACCGATGCACCGCCAGCTGCCAAATGGTCGAGCGCGCGGGCGTGGGCATCCGCCAAATCCTCGACGTGGATGTAGTCGCGGATGCAGGTGCCGTCTGGCGTGTCGTAGTCGGTGCCGAAGACTTCGAGGTGATCGATTTCGCCGGTGACCGCCATCATCACGCGGGGAATCAAGTGGGTCTCTGGGTTGTGATCTTCACCTATTTTTCCGTCAGGCGAGCAGCCGCTTGCGTTGAAATAGCGCAGGCAAGCGCTGCGCAGGCCCCATGCTGTACCACAATCTGCAAGGATGTGCTCCACCATTAACTTGCTCATCCCGTAGGGATTGATCGGTTTTTGCTGATTGGTCTCGGTGATTGGAAGCTTGTCGGGCACGCCGTAAGTGGCGCAAGTGGAGGAAAAAACAAAGACCTTGCAGCCAGCTTCTTGCATCACTTGCAGCAGTTTGATAGGCTCTGCGGTGTTGTTTTGGTAATATTTCAGCGGGTTAGTCACCGATTCACCGACGTAAGCGTAAGCCGCGAAATGAATCACTGCGCCGAATTGATGCTTGGCGAACAGTGAACGCACCAGCTCTTGGTCGCCGACCTCGCCGACCACCAGTTCCACTTCTGGATCGATGATCGCTTGGTCGTGACCGAAAACCAAATTATCGAGCACCACAATTTTCCGGCCTTGGCCAGCCAGCAAGCGAACGGTGTGAGAGCCAATGTATCCGGCTCCTCCGGTGACAAGAATCGGTTTATCTGAAAGTTTCATAAAATTTGTACCGGCCAAGAAACGGAACAAACCCCGGTCCTGTCAACTCACGGGAGAATGAGACAAAAAATTACCGTGAAATCCATTCGAATAGATAGCCAATCGATGCTGTCGTAACTGCATGAAGAAATACCTTAGTCGATGGGTCGGTGCCGCAGCGGGAACGATGATTGCCTTGGCTTTCACCTCCTGCACTTATGATCCCTACTACTCCTCGCCTTCCGTTGGCGCGTCATACAGTTCGGGCTACGGTCAAGGCTACGGCTACGGAGGAAGCTCATTTTCCACCTCCGTCTTCGTCGGCACGGGCGACTCGCGCTGGGGCTATGATCCGACTTGTTACAGTTATTACGATTACCGCCGCCGGGCTTATTACGACCCGTATCTTTACGGTTACTACCCAGTTGGGTATCGTCCACCGGTAGTTTACGGAGTGCCACACCCTTATGGCTGGCGTCCGGGGAGTGGCTACTGTCGCCCGCCAAGCCGCGTCTCAAATGTGACAGTCGTAAACTACCGCAACCGCGAGTCCGCTTACCGCAATTCCGATCATCAATGGGCAAGCCAAGTGCGCCAGCAGCCTTCCTACAGTGGCAGCTATCAACAGCAACACTCGCAGCAAGGCCGCTACAACAGTCAGGATTACAACACCCGTTCGAGCAGCGGCAACGAGCGTCCTTACGGTAATTCTTATGATCGTAACCGCGAATCAAAACATCAAAACTACCAAGCCCCGCGATCTGGCAATCCGTCGCGCATACGTCAGGAAAACAACACCAGCCTGCCATTCGGCTACAACACTCCAGTGCGCGAAATCCAGCTAGACCGACGCCGCGAGCCACAAAACCCCCAATATAATACCCGCACACAGCCGCAGCCCAAATTCCAGAGAGAAGTTCGCCAATTATCGCAACCCGACGTGCAACGGACTAAAGCGCGCCCGGACCGGTCGTCCTCGCGAGGAAATCGTCATGCCGCGCCCGAAACCCCAGAACAAGGCGCACCAGGAACACTCTGACTTGCTCACCGTGACTGGCACTATCCAGCCTCTCGCCGCGCCCTGTCGCGGCGAAGGCGTTTCAGCGTGATCCGTGGACGCAGCAACCAACGTCCAAAAATCCATCCAGCTAGGCCGCCGCCGAAGTGGCAGGCATGGCCGATTTGAAACCAGCCTCCGAGGCCGTAACCCACGAGAATTTCCCCGAACTTTGAAAAACCAGGAATTCCTGCCACAGGATCGCTCAAAGCAAGAATCAGCTCTGCCGCGAGTATTCCGCACCCGAGACTTTTTCCCGAAACCGGAAGTGGCATCATCCGCGACTGCGGAGAGAGCGTCGTCAACAGGAGCAATAATCCCAGACAGCCTCCCGATAAACCAACCAACAAGGCGGTTCCACCGCCGCCCGGAGCTAATATTAAGTGAGCGAGTCCGCCACCGATAATCCCAAAAATCAGGGCTTTCACCACGACCACTCCCCCCGCTGCGTGCTCGATTCTAGATCCGACCAGTAGCACAAACAATCCATTCACCCCCGCGTGCCACCAGCCGCCGTGCAAAAAACCGTAACTGAAAAGTTGCCAGATTTTACCTGAAAAAACGCCCTCGCGGCTCAATCCCAGTATTTCAAACCAAACCGACGACGACACTATCCCCGCAGCCATCACCCATGCTTGGATCGCTAAAATCACCACCACCCACGCCCAGCAAGCCGGCGCACCACCGATCTGGCGGAGATTCCGCCCGAGATTGAAAATTGCAGCACCGCTTGAAGTCATAACGGCTCGCGGTCAGACAGAAATCACTCCACCACCTGCGCCCGGGGCTCGCGACGAGCTACGTCCTCGCCGCCGGCGCTCGTCACAAATGGCCCGCCCTCCAGCGGTGCCACTCCAGTGAACGCAACATCAGGCATGTCCGTGGGACGACCCGCGAGCGGAAAATCCTTCCGGAGCGGGAAGAATGGATAACCCTCCCACATCAGAATACGCTTCAAATTCGGATGGCCAGAAAACGGAATTCCCATCATGTCCCAGACCTCGCGCTCGTGCCAATCTGCACCGAGCCATATATCCGTAGCAGATGGCACCGTTTCGTCTTCGCCGACCTTCGCCTTAATCCGCAAATGCTTGGAATCATCCAGCGTCGCGATTTCATAAACCATCTCGAAGCGCGGATCATCTCCAAAATGATCGACGCTCGAAATATCGAGGATCATCTCGTAGCCGAGATCGTTCCTACATTTCGCGAGCGCGGCGTGTAAGGAGCCGAGCTCCACGCACACAGTCTGCTCGCCACGGAATTCTATGGTTTCAACGATTTTTCCCCCGAACGCATCGCGGAGCTTGGTGACATCTGCTGCTGCTGACATTTCGTAAATTCGGTTTAAAAAACTCAGGCGATTTCGTCGAACAACGCCTTTTTTTGATCCATCGTGGAATGCTCGCCCTCAATCTTCGTTTGTAGCTTCATCAGCCCCTCGATCAATGCCTCAGGCCGCGGCGGGCAGCCGGAAATATAGACATCCACAGGGATTAATTTATCGATACCTTGCAGCACCGCGTAGCTGCGATACATCCCGCCGCTTGAAGCACAGGCTCCCATCGCGATGCACCATTTCGGCTCCGGCATCTGGTCCCAGACCCGCTTCACCGCCAGCGCCATCTTGTAAGTCACCGTCCCGGAAACTATCAAAACATCCGCTTGGCGCGGTGAAAATCGCATCACCTCCATGCCAAAGCGGGAGATGTCGAAGCGACTCGACGCCGTCGCCATCAGCTCGATCGCGCAGCAAGCGAGGCCCATAGGCATCGGCCACAGCGAATTTTTGCGCATCCAATTGATGGCGGCATCCACGCGGGTGATGATCACGTTGCCCTCGATTTTAGAATCGTAGGCCGTGTGGACGGTGGTGGGAGAAGGGATGACCATGTGCGTTGCTGACTTGTTTGAACTTTGCCCTCGCAGTGCCATCCCCTCAAGTCGATTGTGAAAATTTTCACAATCCCCCTCGGGACTCACCATTCCTGCGACATCCGGAGCTCTTCAAACGCCGGATCATAGATGTTGAACTCAATGCGACTGAAGGCCGCGATCTTGAATTCCGCAGTCCCGAAACTTTGGCTGAAGCCAGAAATAGTCCCCGCGCCCACGCCATCGAGCCTGAAAACAAGCCACGAGCCATCGGCAAACCAAGCCCTCACATCGCCGTTATTGCGCTTGGAGGTTTCCAAATCTGCTGGTTTCAAAGCGACCGAGCGGAGCGCCTCGACTGGCAATTTCACATCGCGAAACTGAGTTTTCAGGGTGATTATACCGTCGATGATCGACACAATCTCGCCATCGATGCGGTCGCCGTTACGCAACTCCATGCGCCGCTTTTCGTTTTTCTTTTCAGGCGCGGGCTCCGGCTCATCCTCCATTTCCATGAACCCCTGAATTCCGAACTGGCGCAGCCCACCCATCGCCTGCGGACTGGGAAGCTTGTCCACCTCGCCGTCCCATGCACTTACCTGGATGTCGGAGATTTGCACCGGAGATTCATTTTGAGTGATGAAGTGAATCCCGCGCCCCATTTCTTCTTGGACCACCTCGGGATTTGTCCAAACGTCTATAATCTCACCATCCACAAATAAGCAGACCTTGCCCGACTTCAGGCTGGCCCGCACCTCGATGCGAGCCTTTTCGTTTTCCTGAAGTGTCACAGCGCTCGCCGTATGACCGAGAAACTTCTGCGACTTACAACTCCGTAGGTAAACTGAGCGCGACTGGATCGCCAATTCATAGCCGCTGGTAGGGTGGTCGCTCGCCAAATCATCCGAAAAGAATACGAGCTTCAGGGCAAACGAACCTCGCCACGCGGCATCGAAGGTAATGCTACACTCATCGGGCAAATCCACGTTTCGCGCGATGCTGCCCGCAGCCGTTGACCGGAGTCGGGAGTTCTCAAAATTCCATGCCGACAATTCGCCGGATTGCGTCCAACCGTCGAGCCCAGTGGGCCCCCGGTAGATTAGGTTCGGCCGTTCGGAAATCTTGATGTCCGCGATGTTGAGACGATTGAATTTCATGCGCCCGGCAAACCAAGTGTCCAGCTCTACCGCCTCGTCGCTCACCGCAGCGAGTTGCCCGCGAATCACATCGCCGCGAGTCAGAGTGATAGACGCCTCATGCCTCGCCGCAGACTCTGGCGGCACGGCTGCAAGTGTGAGATCACGAATATCCTTTAGAAAAAACGGCGCGGGCCGTTCCAGAATCGGGGATTTCCAAACCAAGCGCTCAGTCGTGAGCGACTCCATGCTACCGCTTAACTGGTCTTTGTTATAAAACCGCACAGTGGATCTCACTTCCTCCGCGGAGCAAGCGAGCGTGAGCGCCGCAGCGCAAATCACGAGTGACAGGGTGAGTTTCATTCCTTTGATGCAGGTTTGGAGTCCAGTTGCTCCAGGCCAAAAACGCCCGCGCGGCGTATCTTCATCAGGCCTAGCAGCGGATGTCGTGCTGAGACGTCATCCTTAGAGAGCACGCACGAGGATACACGAAGGCAGCCTTCCCCACGCAGGTGCAGCAGGAACTGATGAACGGGCGCGGGCGCATCATTTTCCACCGACTTGGCAAAAAACACCGTTGAAACATCCGCTTCTGACAGCTCAAGCGGCTCTTCTTGGATGTCGCTCTTAAACGAAAAAATCACTCCTTCCGCCTCTTTACGAATCCCGATCAAGTGCCCGCCCCAGCGGTCCTCGTCTCGGCTTATCAAACTGTCCGTCTCAGCATCGCCGCGCTCCTCAGTGCGAGGAGGAGTTCCGCCGTTATCAAGTTCAACAATCTCGATTCCACGGATTTCCTGCACCGATCCGACTGGTGCGTTGTTGACCAAGACCACGCCGCCTCCCTGCGGCACATCTTCAGCCGGATCTACCCCGGCACCCTCGGGCTCACCATTGAGAAGCAGTTGAAACCGAGAGGTTTTGCGGTCCACCCGGATTTCTACCGCAAGCTCGTTTGCGGGAAATTGATCCGGCGGCCGGGGCAACTGAATCACCGACTGGTAGTGTTTACCTTTACTGGATTCACGCTTAATCTCCAAACCGGCATTGCCGTATTGCATAAAATAACGGTCCACCAGCTCCACATCCGGCGTCAACGGGTCTGCAAAGTAAATTTTAAACATCGGATTGGCCTGCCACTTTAAGGTGAACTTTAAGACGAATTGCGATGGCATTGAAAAATCTTTAGCCGCCTGAGCAGGGCCATTGGCGGTGAGAGCATTGTTAGCAAACTGCCATTTTGCTATCGACTCCTCATACACCTCCCATTCCTCGGAATTCTTTGGGCCGCGATAAACGACTTTCGGTTTGTGCATGCCGAGCTGTATCGACTTCAATGCTGTCCGAGGAATGCTCAGACTCCCCGCGTCCGCAGTGACCACATGAAGATCCTTGTCATCCAGACTCTCGATGGTGGCCGGCAGCAGATCGCCATTGGCAAGTTCGATCAAGGCGCCTGTTGAGGCCACAGCAGATTCAGAAACGCTGAATTCCACTTTTTTGACCGACCCTGCCTTTAGCAAAAGCAACTCCGGGGAAAGCGCTGTCGCCAGCTCGACCACGCCCGCCTCATTGATCGAGCGGACCGTGCCGGTGAGGCGCGCGTCATCTGCTAGGATCAAATTGTCAGCATGAAGTTTACTAAAGGCACCGCAGGCAAATACAAAACCAAACCAAAAAATCGTGAATTGCCGGATCATTTTTCGTAGATAGGTAGAAATCGGTAATTTAGCGCCAGTGACAAAAGCGCGCCTGCCGTGTTGAATGATGCACCTTGATTTCCCGGAAATGATCCGTCTGACGACTGGATGGTAGAAAGATAGCGAATGTTGCGGGCATTCCATTCCTTCCATGTAGCTTCATCCGCGTGAAATAGAGCCTGAGACATATAATACTCAAAATAGAACGGATAAGATTGATCCCGGAAATCGATGTTCTTTTTCAAATACGCCAGACTTGCCTGATAGCCCTTGGAATCCCGCTCCTTGCCTAGCGAAAGGCAAAGCGAGCCGATGGCTGTGAGTGTCGGCTTACCGCCAGAAGCAAAGGTATAGCCATAGTCTCCATCTTGGCCGCGACAGGTCGCAAGATAGGCGAGGCCCTTTTTAATCGCCTCGTCGGGCACCGCGATTCCGGCGTTGCGCGCCGCGAACAAGGTGACCATCTGGCAGCCAGTCACCGTGGTGTCCGCGTCACGACTTTCTGGTGTGTAGCGCCACGCCCCAAAGCGATTTTTCTTCTGGGAACTGACGATCAGTTCGACCGCTTTCTCGAGCGCCGGGGCGATCTTTGGATTGTCCACGACGCCATAAGATTCTGCGAGCGCCTTGGCAGCGAACGCGTGATTATACATGCTCGAACCGATGTAACCATTTCTGTCATTCTGTTGGGAAAGGATGTAGTCAATACCCGCCCGGATATTCTTGGAATATGGCCCGCTGTTTGGATCCTCGCCGTGAGCGAGGAAGGCCGCCACACACAGGCCGACGACGCCAGGCTCAGTGCCGACCATGTCATTCCAGCTACCCTTTTCATTCTGGGATTTGGCGAGGTATTGCAAGCCTCGCTCATAAATCAATTCCACCTGCGCCGGAATCGCTTCATCCTGACGCATCGGTAAATCCTGCGAATTTACGATCGTAGAGAGCCCGCAGGCCATGAGCAATGCTATCATTAGAACTGACAGATAGTTCATCATCACTTGGTTTTTTGTTCCGCTCCACGGTTGTAGGCATCGAGCGCTTTGGAGAATTCTTCGGGCAGCACACGGCCAGCGCCACCGCTGGCCTTGGGCACTCTGCGTGCTTCGCTTTTACCGCTCGTTTCGCCGCCACCGGGTTCGTTAGCAGCATCCGATAAGCCCGTCGCGCCTTCTCCACCCTTGTCGCCGGGTGCGTTACCGCCCTTGCCTTTGCCGTCTTTATCGGCGTCAGGAGTTTTGCCCATCATGCGCTCCATCATGTCCATCATCGCGCTGCCGGACTGGCCGCTTCCTTGCTGTTTTTGCTTCTCCTTGGCAGCCTCGTGGATTTTTTCGATAATCTCAGTTTGCGCAGCGAGCGTGGTGCCACCGGTATCGGCTTCTTCAAGCTGGTCGGTCGCCTCGTCCATGATTTTCTCCACCTCATTGAGCAGCTCGATGACCTTCGGCACGGTTTGCTCGATGACGAGCTGCTGAACGTCTGCAGCAAGCTCGTCCTGCCGGTCCGCCACTTTGCGGGAGCCTTCACGGTGCTCATCTGCTAGAGCAGTCAGCGGGGAAATCAGTAGAATGCTGGAAATTTGAATGAATGGGTTCATGGTTTGGGTGATGGATTATCGCGGCGGAGTTGCTCGAGTGCGCGGGTTTGCCCCCGCAGGTCTTGTTCCTGTTGGACGAGTTTCATCACACGCAGCATGAATTCAAAATCTTCGTCTTCGGGGCTTGGGCCACCGCCACCACCGCCGCCCGGGCCTCCTTTTTCTTTCTTACCTTCCAGCTGAGTCGCCCATGCCGTGAGTTGGTCCGCCCATTTTTTCGCCTCCTCGGTGGCGATGAATGAATGGTTGGAACCGAGAATAGATCGGATTTCCTCCAACCCGCTGTCAATTTGCGACGTCTTCATTTCATCCAAAATTTGCTTGAAGGAATCCGTCTTGGTGCGAGCGAAGTAGTTACTGAGATCTTCCTGCAGCCAGCGCACGTCCGAAGCGGTTTTGGCCTGCTGACTGATGAATTCATCAAGGCGGCGCTTGTCGGAAGGATCGAGCTTCGAGGCCTTGATCCCGAGAATCCGCTCGTAAGCATCGATGAGTGAGCTGGCGATTCCGTTTTGCTCGCCGGCGGCTTTTTTCAAGCGATTGACGAAGGTGCCCGCTTCAAACTGCCGATTCGCCTCGTTTGCCTTGGCGATGGCCTCCTGCATTTTTTCGACTGCCTTTTGCTGTTCTTCCGCAGCTTGTGCCACGTCTTTTTGCGTTTTTTCCGGCGTGTTCGAAGGCTCCTGCGAGTCGCCGAGTTTCTTCTTCACTTTCGGCAGATCCTGTTGGGAAAGTTCCTGCATCGACTTGAGCGACTCGGCCATTTTCTGGAGAGTTTCCTTCTGGATGTCCCCGTTGCGGGTGGCGTCCTTCATCAGGCTTTCCATCCGTTCGGTGAGATCCTTCATGCGCCGATCGCTCTCGGCTTCCGCTTGTTCCTGGGCTTCCAGTCGCTTGGCGTTAGGCTCTTTTTGCAGTTCCTCGCCGCTCAAGCGTTCGAGCCGCTGGTTTTCATCGAGCAAATCCACCTCGCGCCGGGCGAGATCCTCAAACTCGGTGATCGTTCGATCAAATTTGCTTTTCAGCATCTGCGCGTGCTCATCGCGGCTCAGCACGTAAAGAATGACTGGCTCTGAATAGACCCGACCGCGATCCGGGAGGTAGTCCTCGCTGTATCCGCGGAGGGTGATTTTCTGCGGCGCAATGCCGTAAGCAGCGGGTGAAAACGCCGCGGATTTGCTGAGCCGCCGTTCTTCTGCCGAGCCGTCGCCGAGTTTGAGTTCGCCCTTCGCAGGTGCCTCGCCAGTCGGTCGGGTGAATTCACCAACCCACTCGATGCCCGTCTGCTTCACTCCGAAATCATCCTCGGCCAAGACCTCGAAATCCACCGTTTCTTCAGGCAGCATCACCTTTTGGCGGTCGATCCCCTGCAAATAGCTACTCGGTGCCGCGTCCTTCAGCGCATCGACCCGCAAGCGGTAGCCAGAATCGCCCGCAAGCCCCAGTGTGTCAGTCCAGGTGAATGGAATTTCAAAAGGAGTCGCCCCAATTTCAATGACCGGCGTGCTCGCGACCTGGCCAGAAATTTCTAGCTGCCCTTCGAGCGGGGTGTATGAGGCGGCGGCCTCCTCGGTGGCCTGCGCACGGGTCGGCCCGAAGGTGGCAGTGGCCAGCGCACGAGTGGTCGTTAGACGAATTTGAATCTTACTGCCTTGGACCGCACTGAGGACGCCGGTGCTGAGGTTGAGAGTTTTTTCAGGGATGCCCAGATAGGCAGGAAAAGTGGCGACCGCCACAGCGGCTTCCATGGCCGGGCGTTGCACGGGCTCCACCCGCACCGCGTGGCGGAGGTCCCCAACGTGAAAAACGAGGGTGCCTGCATCCTGCTGACCGGGAAAAGTAAATTGATAGATATCTCCCCTCAGCGAAGCATCCACCGCAGACTGCAATCCATAACGGCCAGACGATTTCTCCGGACGCTGCTCGGAATCCTCCGACAAGCGCAGCGTGATCTCGAAGGCCTCGCCAAACGCCACCGCACGGTAAGTCGGCGGGTTTTCCAGCCGGGTGAAAGTATAGCGCTCGGTATTGGAAAGCGGCATCAACCAACGTTGCAGGGCGTTTAATCCGGCGCGCGGAGTCAGGGCAAAGGCCGCTGCAGAAATACCTGCGAGGCCAAGCGCGATCAAGGTCCAGCGCCGGTGTCTTTGCGGTGGCAGTGCTTCGTCGAGCTTGCGATTTCTCACCTCCATCGCCACAGCCTCCATCGCCGCTTGGCGCAACTGCGGAGAGAGCGTGTCCGCATTTCCCGTCTGATTCTGCAGCTCGATGACTCCCAACAAGCGATCTCCGAGACCCGGGTAACGCTTGGCAATCAGGCGCGCCAACTGGGTTTCTCGCCGCTGCCGCCAGACCCAGCGATGCAGCCAATACGGGGCGAATACTGTGAAAAGGGAAATTCCCGCGACCAAAATCCCGAGCCGCACCCAACCCGGCGTTGGCCAAATCCGGTCGAGCCCATAGACCAACAAAAAGGAAACCAGCAGCCCGATCAATCCAGCCGCGACCGTTTCCATGATTTTCACCCGCCACAGATGGCGGCGAAAGTCGTCCAACTGAAGCCGGAGCGATTCTGGAATGGTGGCTTGGGCGCCGGGAGGAGTGGATGGAGAGGCCATAGGGGAAACGACCAGCATCCTGGTCCCGTAACGAATGACGGAAGCTCCCAAATGAATCAGGGGA
>JANMYL010000236.1:0-33248 GCA_031382045.1 Akkermansiaceae bacterium
GCGGAGCTCTTCCTCTTCTTCATTCGCCGCGCCCGAAGTAGAAGAACTTCGCACCGCATCCGGCAGAGCCGGAGCTGCCGTGGGCGCGAGCAGAGCTTCGCGCACTCCGGAGTGCGGCACGCTCTGCTGCCGCCTGTGGCAGATGGAAGCTCTGCTCCATGTGGCGCGGAGCGCTTCTTTATTGCTGTGCGTGACGCGGGAAGACTCTCCGCACCGCATCCGGCAGAGCCGAAGCTGCCATAGGCGCGAGCAGAGCTTCGCGCACTCCGGAGTGAGCCTATAACCTTTTTTCGGAGTGCTAGCGGTGCGGAAAATAACGCATAACACACACTCCGATGAAATCCATCGAACCATACCAAGAAGAGTTTAAGAAACGTGCCGTCGAAATGTTACGGACATCCGGCAAACCCGCCGCCCAGATCGCCCGCGAACTCGGCTGCACCGCCGATAGTCTGCGCGACTGGAAACGCACATACGACAACCCGCTCCAAAACTGCCTTGATCCCGATGAACTCCCCCCCCGCCGAACTCAAACGCGAAAACGCCCGCCTCCGCAAAGAACTCAATTACGTCACCGAACAGCGCGAAATCTTAAAAAAAGTCGCAGCCATCTTGGGGCAATGAATACCAAACAAAAGCATCAAGCCATCACCCATTTGAAAGAAAAAAATCATTCCATCCCCATGCTCTGCAAACTCTTTGAAACCTCTTTAAGCGGCTATTATTCCTCACTCAAAACCCCGTGTTCACCTCGCAAAAATCACCGCGAAAAGCTCGCTACCAAGATCAGAATCATTTTCAACCAGCACAAAAGCCGCTATGGAAGGCCGCGAATTTACCGTCAACTTAGAGTCGAAGGAGAACCTGTTTCTGAGAAAATGGTAGGCCACCTCATGCGCTCCGAAGGCCCGGTAGCGCTGAAAAAACGCAGTTTCCGGCCACGAACCACCCAGAATATCGCCAGGCCAAAATACGCGCCAAACCTGCTCAAAGATCGAGCCGCTTCCGACGCGCCCAACGAAGTGATCCTCACAGACATCACCTACGTAGCCACCAAAGAAAACTGGCTCTATCTGGCCGCCGTCATGGACTTGCACAGCAAGAAAATCAAAGGCTATGAAATCCAAGAAATCATGCACACCAGCCTGATAAGCAAAGCCTTGGAAAAAGCCATGAAACACCACCCCGGCCTGACAGGTGCAGTCCATCACAGTGACCGAGGCAGCCAATACACCAGTCAGGAATATCTCCAGCAACTCTCCGACAACGGCCGCCAAACAGGCAATCTTTGAATATATAGAAGGCTACTACCACACGCAGAGAATGCACTCATCGCTCAACTACCTTACCCCTTTAGCTGCTGAAATAGCCGCCTAAAAAACATACTGGAATGCTTTATAAGAACGCTCCTAAAAATGGTGACAAGTCCAGTCATAAGGATAACCGGCGCTTCGCTCCGGTTAGATTTCGATTGTGACCCACAGATTTTGCAGAAGAGGCTCTTTATTGAGGAAAGAGCAAAGACGAAGTGGGGTGGCGGCGACGCTCTGAAGCATACAGACATGAAATTAAATCCCGTCTTTTCCCTTACCTGCTCTTGTTTCTGGCTGATTACCGGCGTTTTGTCGGCCAGCGAGCCGGTTCGTAATTTGAAGGATCTTGCAAAATTGGAGAACGAGGTTGAAGCGGTTTCCGCCAAGGTGATGTCCGCCACGGTGGCATTGCTTTCGGAAAGAACCGGCTCCTCAGGCTCTGGCGTGATTACCTCTGCGGACGGCCTGATACTGACTGCCGCCCACGTGATCCAGGGCGCTGACGAGCTGATGGTGGTGTTCCCGGACGGCAAGCAAGTTCAGGGAAAAGTCCTCGGCGCAAACTACTCCAAGGACATCGCCATGGTACAAATTTCCGACAAGGGACCGTGGCCGTTCGCAGAGATGGGAGCTTCGAAGCCGCTGACCGCTGGCGACTGGGTCATTGCACTGGGCCACTCGGCGGGCTTCGATGCAGCGCGGACGCCGCCAGTCCGTTTCGGCCGTGTGGTTTCTAAAGGGCCTGGAAATTTTCTAACCACCGACTGCACCCTAATCGGCGGCGACTCGGGCGGGCCTCTATTCGGTCTGAATGGGAAAATCGTCGGGATTAACTCCTCGATCGGTGTTTCCTTAACGAACAATAACCACGCTGGCATCGACGGATTTAAGGAGGACTGGGAGCGCATTCGCGCAGGCGAGGCTTGGGGAAAACTTTCGATGAATCCCTTTGCCAACCCGGAAATGCCAGTGCTAGGCATCGCCATGGGAATGCGCCGCGCATCGAAGGGAGTCCCAGTGGAGAGCGTGGCGCCAGAGTCCCCCGCCGCCGCCGCCGGAGTGAGAATGGGCGATGTGATCGAATCGCTCGATGGCAGCGCCATCGGCGACGGGAATAAGCTGCTTCAGGTGCTGGCGAAAAAACAGCCAGGCGATACCGTTAAGCTTGGACTGCTGCGAGATCGAAAATCACTGGAGGTTTCGGTCGTTTTGGCCCGCCGAGAAAGCCTTTTTGAACAACGTTAATGAACATTGCTATGAAACTGATAGTCTATCTCATCATCGCCCTCGGACTGCCTGGTGCATTTTTACGCGCACAGGATGATATACTACTGCTTTTGCCGGAGGAACGGCAAGCAGTCGATGCCCAAGCCGACGAATTCAATGAAGCCATCAAGCCGGCTCTAGTCACTGCGGCGGAGTCCACGGTGCGGGTCTGGTCTGACTCGCGGCTACTCGCTTACGGCACTGTCGTTGGGAATGGTAGCAAGATTCTCACCAAGTGGAGTGAGGTGGCGAGGGCGCGGGGAGATTTGCGCGTGGGCGTCGGGAATGAGAGCCGCGCGGTCAAGCTGGCGGGAGTCTATCAGGACGAAGATTTGGTAATTTTGGAAATCGAAGGCAAGCCGCTCACTCCGGTGAATTGGTCGTTTGAAACTCCGAAGCTCGGGGGATTTCTCGCCGCGCCACAGCCGGACGGGCGGCTCGCGGCCTTCGGAGTGGTGAGCGTGCTCAGCCGCAACCTGCGCGACACGGATCTCGCCTATCTTGGCGTGATCGGGCAGATGGGCTTCACCGGCCAAGGGGTGAAGATCAAAGAAGTGGCTGCGAAATCCGGCGCGTCTGCAGCGGGATTGGAGCCAGGAAACGTAATTTTAAAAGTCGGCGAGCGCCCGATATCTGGCCTGTTGGAATTAAAAAATGCCATGACAGGAGTGGCTCCGGGTGCGAAAATTTCCCTAACTGTCATGTCAAACGGCGAGGAGAAAGCGGTGGAAGTGACCGTGGGAAACCGCCCCGAACTGCCCCAATATGCCAACGGCCGATTCGAGCAAATGGAGCGTATGGGCGGCCCGGTTAGCCAAGTGCGGGATTCTTTCTCCCATGTGATTCAGACTGATATGCGACCCAAGCCGAACCAAATCGGCGGGCCGGTGGTCGATCTACAAGGCCGGGTGCTAGGAATCACCATGGCACGCGCAGACCGGACCCGCTCATTCGTGATGCCGTCCGCGGCGGTGGTGGAATTACTCAAGAAAGATGCGGAAAATCCCGCGATGGTCCAAGTGAGGCAAGAAGAGAAGGAGGTGCCTGCGATCCGACGTGGAAATGCTAAATCCAGACAGCCGACGCCTGGTGGCGAAGATCGGATGCGTCGTCATCTCAGTGACATGCAGCGGTTGATGGACCATCTGCAACAGGAAATGCAAGCACTGGAAGAACCTTAGCTAGTTCGTAAAATTAGATCATCACGACGACGAGCTTTCCCGGCTTTTAGCGGAGAGATTTCTCGGTACTTGGTAAATGCGCGTTTGCTGATGCCTGTTAGGATGCCCAGTTTTCGTTTGAGGACGATGTCGGGATCTTCGACGGCCAACTGGATTTGCTTAACGGCATGTCATACAA
The DNA here is from genome assembly GCA_031382045.1 of Akkermansiaceae bacterium. Classification (GTDB taxonomy): domain Bacteria; phylum Verrucomicrobiota; class Verrucomicrobiia; order Verrucomicrobiales; family Akkermansiaceae; genus Luteolibacter. The sequence goes on from JANMYL010000236.1 coordinate 3,939, forward strand.
TCGCAAATCTACAGCCGAATCTGTCGTAGCCTGCCTAAAGAATCCGCTTCCCGCTTGCCTCTCTCCGTCGGCCTCTTCAATGCTTATTGCGTGCTTGAAACCCTCCGCCACCATTTCGGCCACGCAGCCTTCCGTGAGGGCCAGGAACCAGTGGTCCGCGCTCTGCTGGACGGCCGATCCGCACTCGCCATCTTCCCCACGGGCGGCGGAAAATCTCTCTGCTATCAGCTTCCAGCGCTGATGTTGGACGGACTCACGCTCGTTGTTTCCCCTCTCATTGCATTGATGCGCGACCAAGTGGACGCGCTCACAGCCAAGGGCATTTCCGCTGCCCGCCTCGATTCCACGCTCGATGCCGAACAAGTCCGCGACGTTTACGAACGCCTCGACGCCGGCACTCTAAAGCTGCTCTATGTGGCGCCCGAGCGCTTTGCCAATGCTGCCTTCCGCGAGCGTCTCAAGCGGCTACCCATTCAGCTCGCAGCCATCGATGAAGCGCATTGCATCTCCGAGTGGGGCCACAATTTCCGCCCGGACTACCTCAAGCTGGCGAAAATCTGCCGCCGCCTGAAAATCCCGCGCGTGCTTTGCCTAACCGCCACCGCCACCCCCAAGGTCGCCCGCGACATTCGTAAGGCTTTCCGCATCGCCACTGCAGACCACGTGCAGCTGAGTTTCCACCGCACGAATCTCGACCTCCGCGTCACGTCGTGCACCGCCGCTGAGCGAAAATCACTGCTATTGGAAAAACTAACCGCCATCGACGGTGCCGCCGTAGTTTACGTCACCCGCCAAGAAACCGCCGAGGAAGTGGCCACCTTCCTCGCCAAAAACGGCATCTCTGTTCGCGCTTATCACGCCGGCCTACCTGCCGAGTTCCGTGCGGATGCACAGAGCTCCTTCATGGCCGGCCATACCCGCGTCATCGTCGCCACCATCGCCTTCGGCATGGGCATCGACAAATCCAACATCCGCGCCGTTTTTCATTACAACCTGCCGAAAAGCCTAGAAAACCACACCCAGGAAATCGGCCGCGCCGGGCGCGACGGACAACCCGCTATTTGTGAGATGTTAGCCTGCGGTGACGATCTCACGGTCCTCGAAAACTTCATTTACTCAGATGCTCCGTCACCACGCGCGTTGGGAAATCTCATGGATCGCGTGCTCCGCCTCGGCCCAGTCTTCGACGTCTCGCCCTACGAGCTCTCCACACTCTGCGACATCCGCCCCGGCGTGGTCGCCACCGTCACGACTTACTTAGAAATCGACGGTATCATCGAAGCCACTGGCGCTTTTTACGCCACCTACCGCGCCAAGCTGCTCAACAAGCCGGAAAAAATCCTCGCTGGCCGCGCCCCCGCCGAGCGAAAATTCATCCAACAGATTCTGGACTCAGGCGAGATGAAACGCTGGTGGCTTTATTTCTACCCGACGTTGCTCGCGGAGAAATTCAATTGCCCACGGGATAAAATCGTCGCCGCGCTCAATGGCCTCCATTCCGCTGGCGACATCATCCTCACCGTCTGGGGCGTGCGCCACGGCTACAAACTCAAAAAAGACCCCGGCGATCTCAAACAACTCACTGCCGCCCTCGTCGAGAAATTCCAATCCCGCGAGCTTGCCGATCTCGCCCGCCTCCACCAAGTCCTGGGTTTGTCGGCCTACCGCGGCTGCCTCACCGGCTACCTCACCAAGCACTTCGGCGAGACGCTGAAGGAACCATGCGGCCATTGCGACCGCTGCCGCGGAGTCCCGGCGAGAACCATCAAGCGCTCCAAGTTCCGCCGCGTCACCGATGCGGAAATCGCAGCGGTTCGGAAACTCGTCGATGAGAAACACGCTGCGCTCAACACCCCGCGCCAGCTCGCTAAGTTTCTCTGCGGCATGGCCAGCCCTGCCGCCACCCGCGCCCGGCTCACCCGCAATCACGCCTTCGCGCTGTTGGCAGATCTGCCATTCGCGGAAGTGCTCGCCATCGCCGAAGCCGCTTGAACCGGTGAAATCACGCGCTATCTTGCCCACTTGAACATCCTTCTGACAGGCGCCAACGGCTACATCGGGCTCCGGCTTCTCCCGACTTTGTTGGAAGCAGACCACCACGTCATTGCGCTGGTGCGCGACCGCGCCCGCTTTCCATGCGCGCAGTTCCAGCCGTTTCTTGACGACGGTCGGCTCACGCTGCTCGAGGGCGACATGCTCGACCCCAGTCGCTTACCCACACCGCCGCCGCGAATCGATGCAGCGTATTACCTGCTCCATTCGATGGGTGCGGGCACGGGATTCCAAGAGCGCGAGGCCACATGTGCTCGTAATTTTACCGAATGGCTCGAATCCGCCGCTTGCCGCCGCGTGATCTATCTGGGCGGGCTAGTATCCGCAGGACCGCTGTCGCAACACCTCCAGTCGCGCGAGAACGTTAACACGATCCTCCGCTCAGGTGAGATCCCAGTGACCACCTTGCGCGCCTCGATTATCGTAGGCTCAGGCTCGGCGTCGTTTGAAATTATCCGCGATCTGGTAGAAAAATTGCCATTTATGATCACTCCTCGCTGGACCGCCACACGCTGCCAGCCGATCGCGATTCGTAACGTGATCGGCTACCTCACCGGCTGCCTCGACACACCAGAAACCATCGGCCGGGAGCTCGACATCGGCGGCCCCGAGATACTCACTTACCGCGACCTGCTACGCCAATACTCCGAAACCCGCGTTCTGAGGCGCTGGTTCATCCCCCTTCCGCTGCTATCGCCCGGCCTGTCAGCACGCTGGCTGCGCTTCGTCACCACCGCCACACTGCCGCTGGCCAAGTCGCTGATCGAGTCGCTGCGTAACGAGACAATTTGCCAAAATCACCAAATTGAAAAAATCATTCCGCAACAACTCATAACCTATCAAGAAGCGATCCGACTGGCCTTCACCACCATCGCCCAGAATTGCGTGCCATCGTCATGGATAGATTCGCTCGCATCCGGTCGGCTCAATCCGGATTTCCTGCGGTCCATTCGTGTTCCCGAGCACGGCGTGCTGCGCGACCTCCAATGCGTCTCACTCGGAGCGGATCGAGAAAAGGTCATCAGCCGCGTCTGGTCACTGGGCGGCTCCTACGGCTGGCCGTCCATGAACTGGGCGTGGCGAGTTCGCGGCTGGATGGACCGTCTCGTCGGCGGTACCGGGCTGCGCCGTGGACGGCGCCATCCTAGCGAGCTGCGTGCCGGAGATGCGCTGGACTTCTGGCGCGTGATCATGGCCGACCGCACCAGCGATCCGGACTCCGCCCGACTCATCCTCTACGCCGAGATGAAGCTTCCCGGCGAGGCTTGGCTGGATTTTGAAATTACTCGCGGCGAACTGCGCCAGACGGCTACCTTTCGTCCGCGTGGGCTTATCGGACGGCTCTACTGGTATTCCATCCTGCCGCTTCACATGCTGTTGTTTCCGCAAATGGCACTGCGACTTGCGAAATAAACTCAGACGAGATCACGTTCATTCAGCGTATTTGCAAAAATAAATACTGAGCAAGTCACTGCTTGGAAATCACCGGAAGGCGGTCATGGTTCCGCAGCGACTATGGAAGAATCTGCAATCAACGAAACAGCAACCGCCACAGAGCCAATCTCGCCGCCGCCCGGGCTGCGGCAAGATTTGATGGTGCTGATGAAGGTGCGCTTGAACTTTTTCGTGCTCGTCACCACATTTTTTGGATTCCTGTTATATTCCCGCGGAATCGAAATGAATTGGATGAAGCTGCTGCACACCATCCTCGGGACTGCGGCAGCTGCATTTGGCTCGGCTGCTTTTAATCAACTGATGGAAGTGGACCTGGACGCGCGGATGAAGCGCACCGCGGACCGCCCGCTGCCGTCCCGCAGGATGGATCCGCTGGTCGCGTTCGGCATCGGCTGGGTGTTGTCTGCGGTCGGGATCATTCATCTGGCGGTGCAGGTTGGGAATCTCGCCGCGTATCTCACTGCCGCCACCATTGCGATTTACGTTTTCATTTATACGCCGTTGAAGCGCATGAGTTCGACCAATACGCTGGTCGGCGCTATTCCTGGTGCGGTTCCACCGGTCATCGGCTGGGTGGGCGCAGGCGGCAGCATCGGCTGGGAAGCGTGGTTTTTATTCGGGTTGTTGTTTCTCTGGCAGCTTCCACACTTTATAGCAATCAACTGGTTGTGCCGCGCAGAATACGAATCTGCTGATTACAAGATGTGGTCAAATGGCGACCTTACAGGAAAGAAAAGCGGACGGCTCTCCGCAATGTTCTCGCTGGTGCTAGCCGTGTTTTCCCTGCTGCCGTGTTTACTGGGTTTCACGAACTGGCTGTGGACGCTCGTCGGGCCGCTGCTGGCCCTAGTGATGATGGTGTTAGCGCTGAAATTCTCGCGCGATGGCGAGCGCACTTCGGCGCGCCGTTTGTTTTTGTTCACCCTGTTATATTTGCCGATAGCTCTACTCGTGCTTTTGTTTGCTTGGAAAAACTAGAAACGCCATGCACGAGCTGATCGCCTCCACGAAACGTCTGGCCGCCGAGTTGCGAGATCTCGAATTCTCGCCGCCGGTCGTTTGTGTTTACCGGACTCTCGACTACACGTGGCAGGCGCACAGTCAGTATTTAGAACGCTTCGGCGAGGGCAGGAAACGCATCCTATTTCTCGGCATGAACCCTGGCCCATACGGAATGGCGCAGACCGGGGTGCCCTTCGGCGAAGTGGCGGCGGTGCGCGATTGGATGGGGATTCAGGCCGCCATCGGCAAGCCCGAACCGGAACATCCGAAGCGCTTGATCCAAGGATTTGAATGCAGCCGCTCCGAGGTCAGCGGCCGACGCTTGTGGGGGCTTTTTGCGGAGCGATTTGAAAACGCTAGAGACTTTTTTAAAGATCACTTCGTCGTCAATTACTGCCCGCTAGTCTGGATGAGTGCCAGCGGTGCGAACCTAACGCCTGACAAGCTGCCCGCCGCAGAGATGGCTCCGGTGGAGCAGGCGTGCCAGCAACATCTCCGGGAAGTGATCATGCTGCTAAAGCCATCCTTCGTGATCGGCGTCGGGGGATTTGCTGAAGAACGCTTAAGGCGCGCGGTCGAAGCTTGCGGCAGTCCCGCGCAGGTTGGCCGCATACTGCACCCCTCACCTGCCTCCCCCGCCGCCAATCGCGGATGGGCGGAGACGGCTGGCCGCCAACTGGCAGACCTCGGAATCTGGTGAGAACACTCACTCCAGCGTCGCCCGAAGTTTTTGAACTAACTGCGCGTCGTCATCACGGTTGGCTTGCTTAAGGGCTTCAATGAGATTGTTGAGCAAGCGCAATAGGATCGTCCCTGGATCCACCGTTTGGCGCAGAAGAAGACGCTGGACTCGATTGAGCGCAGAGTTTTCTAGCAATTCAGATTGGCTGTGAAGCTCGCCCGAGTCGAAGCAATCGATGATGACAGGAAATCCATCTTCAAATATCCGGCACATGAAGTGTCCGGGGAAATTAACCCCTTCGATTTCGAAATGGAGCCGTCGTCCCACAAGCATGAAAATCAGACAAAGTCCGAGAGGATTCGAGTGGCCTTCCGCGATGCACCAAGCGAGATCCGAGTTTCTGGGATCTCGGTAATCAACTTGGTTGCCGGTCAGACGGGCACCTTCGAAGAGAAAAAGGCGGAGTTCATTTGCTGTGGTCACACCGTCGTCTGCCGCCTCCTCCGCCAAAAGATCAAGCGCGTCAGATAGGGGCTGACGCAGAGAAATTCCGTCGTGCAAAAAATCTGACAAGGAGCGAAGAAGCGCCTCGAAGGCTTCCCAATCTTCCTGCAACGCGGCGGCTCCGCCGGTGGGTGCGATCCATTCGCGTGCGAGCAATTCACGGCGGGGCGGGCTGAGCATCTCCGCAAGCAGAGATCTTTCCCGGGAGTTCAGCGAGTGCGGCTGGGCAGCGAGCCACTCGCTGAGGTCCCCGCCACAGAGCGCAAATCTTTCCGCCACGCGTTCACGAACCGCCGGAGTTTCGTCATCCAGAAGCCGGAGCAGCGCATGAAGCTCTTCAGGTGCAGGCGGAGCTATGTCCATCGCGGGGATCAAAATGAGTTAGGAGTCAGGGTGAAAAAATCGTGCAGGATACCGAGCTCGAACGAGTGATTTGAATGTTTGATCTCTAGGATACAGGGAAATTCAGAAATTTCACTGATATTGTCTAAGTTAATTCTCTCACCTGACCTTTGTGATTCATAGAGATCTGGTGAAATCGCCACTGCAAACATCGCATGTATTCGAAAGCGGGTGAAGTCTTATGGCATTCAATTCCGCGCTCGTTGAATCGGTGGCCAACTGGATGTGATGAAAAACGATGCCTAAATGTTGCACCATTCACTAAATCTCCGAGATCGCGTGAGAAGCAGGCTTGGGGAAATATCCAAGTGTCGGGTTTTCGGATTGCCTCGGCGGACGTTCGGGAGACGATGGCGGCGCATGGCGTATTTGGCAGACCGGGCATTTGAATTGATTTCCTCCGCACACGAACGCGGGCGGTTAGCTCACGCTTTCCTCATCAGCGGGGCGCATGGCAGTGGCAAGGAAAACCTCGCCGCACGCATGATCCAGTTGGTCAACGGCGCGCAGAAATCCGGCGGCTTTGATTTGTTCGGTGAGCCGGTCGTGATCGAGACACCGCCGCTCGACCAGCTGGAGAGCGGCTGGATTCGAATCCTCCGCCCGCGCATGAAATCGCGTCGTATCGGGGTGGATGAAATCCGCGATCTCGAACAAACGCTTCATCTCGCCGCGCCCGGCGGAGCCTGCAAGGTGGGAGTCATCACCGAGGCTGACCGGATGAACGACCAATCCGCCAACGCGTTTTTAAAAACTCTCGAAGAACCACCGCAGAACACACTGCTGCTACTTCTAACCGCTAATCCGCAGCGTCTGCTACCCACGATTCTCTCCCGCTGCGTGCGCCTGCCGCTACTCGGTGGCCGCGCACTCCTAGCGGACGGCGGGGCTGAATTAGTAGCAGCCCTAAACATCGCCGCGGCTCGTGGCTTTGGCACGCCGGTCGCAGCGCTGCATTTGAAAGCCGCCTTCACCTCGTTCCTAGCAGACTTCCGCGAGGAGGCAGATACCGCCGCCAAAGCCGCTGAAAAAGAGGAAACCGCCGCTTACCGTGATGCCACCGACGGCTCGTGGTTGAAAGAACGCGAAGCATTTCACAAAGCCGCTGCTGAGGCCGAGTATCTCGACGCACGCAATCGACTTTTCGACGTTTTAATGGCATGGATGGCGGACCTCCTTCGCATGAAGGTGAACGGCGGCGGCCTCGATTTTCCCGAGTCCGCGCCCGCCTTGCGCGCCCTTGCCGTGGCAGAATCAGAAAGCCGCCTGCTCAAGCGGATGGAAGCGCTCGACTCGCTACGCCGGACTCTGGAGACGAATGCCTTCGAGCCACTCGCCATCGAGGTCGGGTTTTTGAAAGCCTTCGGCTGATCTGGAAATTCTTGCCAGTTCTTACCAAGATCACTTTCGTTGCTAAAATCCGCCGGGCTCGCGAGTTCTGGCAAATAATCAAAAGTTTGTACTTTTAAAAATGCCTTCAGCTCGTGGCACAGCAAGATCGCTAGCAAATTCCACGCCCTAAAAAACTAGAAAAAGTGCACAGAAAATGGATCCTCGGCGAGGAATCAGGCACATTTCGGACAGACACCGAAGAACTCCAGTTCATGATAAAGATTCTGGAAGCCGGTTTTTTCACGGATCTCGTTTTCAAGCTGATGAACTGGGCAAGGGGCTTGGATCGGCTCGATGCTGCCGCAACGAATACAAATCAAATAGTCGCTGTGTTTGCCCGGCACCAGCAGGGTGAAATACGCAGCTCGCTCGTGCAGGCCTAGACGACGAACTAAGCCGTGCTCAGTGAGCCGCTGAAGTAAGCGGAAAACCGTCGCCTTGTCGCATTGATCCGTGAGCCGCTTAGACGTGGCAAGCTCGGAAAGAGTCATAGGCCGCGGGCTTTCTAACAATGTGCTCACCAGTTCCTCTAACGCCTTAGTGCGGCGTAGCCCTGCAGCTCGGCAGCGGTCTATAGTTTCACGGACAATAGGATGTATCATGCTGGAGCCTAAATCAGAACTTTCCTGTAAAGCAAGCACCGCTCAGCCATTACGACACCAGCGAAGCAGGCGATAGTAATTCGATCCCATGGCTCCAACCATTCTCTGAATTCCACCTTCTTTCACGTTTAACCTCCATTTGTGATCGGGAAATAACTCTAAGGAGATGATCTCCCATTCGATAATTCAAACGATTTTTAGCGACCAATTGGAGTATTTCAATTGCGACAAAATTGCGAAAACTGTCGTTCAGATCGGCTAAACGAAATAAAAGCACCTCTTGGTTGCCACTCTATTTCATTCGAAATTTAAAAAATCAGTACAAGTTACTCAATGTGCGAGTTCTCAATACATCTCCAAGAAACAAATTCCTGAGCTTCATGCTCTTAACTCACATCGGAGCAAATGGTGCGCGATACTGGGTTCGAACCAGTGACCCCCTCCGTGTCAGGGAGGTGCTCTACCACTGAGCTAACCGCGCAAAAACGATGCCTTTTGAAGGCGGGCGAAACTAGTACGGGGCCGCCCACGGATGCAACCCCTTTTTTGGCTAAAAAAGAGGCGGGAGATCTAAAGATCTCCCGCCGTTGACAAACCCTGCATGCTAAGCAAACAAGCAACTGGCTCGAAACTAGGGTATTCGGAGCCAGCTCTGAGCGCTTTTATTACTTCTTAGCGGCTTTTTTGGCGGCTTTCTTTGCGGGGGCAATTTTCTTGGCAGGAGCAGCCTTCTTTGCAGCTGCCTTTTTCACAGGAGCCGCTTTCTTGGCTGCCTTTTTCGCAGGAGCCTTTTTAGCGGGGGCTTTTTTCACCACTTTTTCAGCTGCTTTTTTGGCCGGGGCTTTTTTGGCCGGGGCTTTGGTTGCAACCTTTTTCACGGCCTTCTTTGCGGGTGCCTTTTTGGCAACTTTCTTTGCTGTTTTTTTTGCAGCCATAGTTTTGTGTCGTTGGAGTTCGCGTTTGATGTTTGTTTTCTCTTCCGGCGTCAATGTGCCGGCGGAGAGGATAGCGAGGAGCGCCTCACCGAGGCGTCCTCCGAAAGCGTTAGTCACGAAGTCATGAGTCGCACGCTGCACGATCACTTCCTGCGAATAAGCTGCCGTGTAAACATGCGCCCTGCCGACCAGTGCGCGTTTCACGAGGCTCTTGCGATCGAGACTTTGCATTACGGAAAGCACCGTCGTGTAGGCCCGGTCTTTCCTATCAGGTAATGTCTCGTGGACCGCTGCAACCGTCGATGGTCCTTCGTGCCACAAAACGGATAGGGCTTGAAGTTCGAGATTAGATGGATGGGTTGGGCGAGCCATAAGAAATTCTCTTCGCTGCCAACGATGAAACTAGTAGTTTGTATATCCGTCAAGTTGAAAGGTGCCGAAATTCAAGAAGTCCGAAACATTTTTTGCGTGGCGATTTTACTACTATGAAAGTCGTAAATGAGAGAAGGTATCACTCCGTCGCATCACCCGCTTCTGGACGGATGATTTGAGGATCGATTTTTTTTAAAGCATCCCACAAGCCATCGTCTGCGGGATCCCCATTAAAAAGGACGCGGCCGTCGTTAGATATGAGGACGAAGACCGGCAGCGTCTGCACGCGAAGCAGGCCAGCCAGAGGACTCTCCTTGTGATCAATGAGCCACGCTCCCGGTGGATTTATGCCCAGCGGGAGAATCATTTCACGGGCACTTGTTAGGATTTTAGGCGAGTCTTCGGGAAGCAGGGAAACCATCACGACGCCCTTATCACCGAGAGCCTTGGCAGTGATGAGGAAGTCTGGCAGGCTAGCTTCGCATTCTTTGCTGGCAGGCGACCAGAAGTGAAGAAGCATAGCTTTTTTATCCACAATAAGGTTTTTAAGCACGATGGCATCGCCCCCGCCAAGTGCGACGAGCTTGGTTTCAAAATCGATTTTCACCGCTTGCATGGCTTCCTCAAGCCGCAGGCGGTCGATGTGCGGAGCGAAGGCAGACGCTTGGCGCGGACTCAACCAGAAGGCTTCGGTGATGTGAGATTTGAAACTGTCCTTGTCGCCTTTTTTGAGCGCTGCAATGGCTTGCACGTATTCGATCACGGCGAGCCAGTCTTCCTTCATTCCAAAAATCGCCGAGTCTTGAATCTTAAAAAGTTCCCGCTGCTTGATGAACGCGGGAAGCAACGCTGCGATGGCGTCATCCTCACGGCGGTCGATATGATAGAGAAAGCGGGCTTCAAGAACCGCCTGCTCAGAAACACCGACTTTCCTCGCCTTCTCGATGACGGCCGCGAGAGCCTGCTCCGAATCACGCTCGGAGAGGAGGCTATCAAGCGCGTCTTCGCGAGGGGTTCCAGCGGCAGCGACGGCGATGACAGAGAACAAGGAGAGGCAGACTGCAGGAAAGCGCATGGTGTGAAAAAGAGAAGAGAACTGCAGGAAGAATGAGGGCCTCCGGCAGTGGATTGAATCAATTAGCGGACGGGTGGAATAACCATTTTCCTGCCAAGCACGACGGTGTCTTTCGTCATGCTATTGGCTTGCTTGATGGTGGCGGCGGGGACTTTGTATTTAGAGCTGATGCCGGAAAGGGTGTCTCCCGCTACGACGGTGTGAATGATGGCGGCACCGTTGGAGGGAGCTGCTGGGGCAGGAATGTTTGTGTCTGCCACGGCTGAGGTCGCGGCTGCGGCGGCGGCTGTGGTCGCGCTTTCCTCGTAAGCCGCAGGAGTGTCATAGACCGGGTTTGTGGGTTCTGTGACTGGTGCGTTGGTCTGACTTGTGTCTGCAGTGCCGTAGGGATTCGCGGTGTCGTAAGTGTCTGCTTTTTGCGCAGCGCAAGATACTAAAGCGAGTGCAAGAAGGGATGGCGCGAGATTCCGAATGGTAGTCATGGTGTAGATATAATAAGTTAAAACTGAATTGTGAGGAGCTAAAATTGAATATAACGTCAGGGATGAAACGTCGCGACTCAGGATTTTTATTCAATTGGAATCCGGTCGAAGTCGGAAAAATGCGCGAGCGGTCTTGTCAGTGTGAAGTGCTAATTCTTCGATTGATTCGCCGCGCAAAGTTGCAAGTCGCTGCGCAGTTTCGAAGGCAAATGCCGGCTCGTTACGCTTTCCCCGGTGCGGTTCTGGAGCGAGATAGGGCGCATCTGTCTCGATCATGAATGATCCGGCGGGGCATCGACTGACGGTATCGCGGACTTGATGTGCCGTTTTGAAAGTCGCAACTCCGCCGAATGATACGAGCCCGCCGAGATCGAGCACGCGCTGCGCGTTTTCCCATGGGCCGATGAAGCAATGGAATACCGCGCGGACGGAGGCATGGAAATTTTGGTAGATTGCGAGCGCGTCCTCGAACGACGCGTACCCCGCTAGATCGCGAGTGTGAATGACCACGTTGAGCTGTGCGGCGGATGCGAGCTCGAAGTGCTGAGAAAGGAAATTAAGCTGCCGGTCGCGGAATGATTTCTCCTCCCAACCTTCCGGCGCGGGGTGATAATAATCCAAACCGGTCTCTCCGATGGCGCAGACGCGCGGATCGCGGACAAACGCGGAGAGTTGGGCGACTGCATCTTCTGGCGCATGATGGACGTCGCACGGATGAATGCCGATGCAGGCGTGAACTGCTCGATTTTCTGCCAAGTCGAGATTGGCCTGCACATTTTCTAAACAAGTTGCGAGAGTGACCAAGCGGCTGACGCCTGCGGTGCGTGCGCGGTCGATAAGGTCGGAGATTTCCTCTGGCGGATAAGAATGAGAGGCGAGATGGCAGTGGGAATCAGTTAGCATAGAAATCAGCGGTGCAAGGCAGTAAGAAATGCCGCGATTTTTTGAAAGTCTTTGATACCGGGTGAAATCTCTGCGCCTGAGGCGATGTCGAGTGCTGTTGGTTTTACGCTCATGGCGGCGAGGCCAGCGTTTTCCGGAACGATGCCTCCTGCCAAGATGATAGGGAGCTGCGGATGAAGCCTGCGGAAATCTGAGGCGACTTCCCAGTCAAACACCTCACCCGTGCCGCCATAGATGCCTGGTGCATGCGCATCGAGAAGGATAGCAGACGCACCATAGTCGGTCGCGCGCGCCAAATCGGCACGGGTTTTTACGCCGATCGCCTTGATGAAAGGAATACCTGCATTGCGAAATGGGGCGGCGTAGGCCGGGGTCTCATCGCCATGCAACTGCACCACGTCCAGATAGCCCTCACGCACTAACCGAAGCGGTAGTTCGACGGATTCGTTCACAAAGACACCGATACGCAAAATTTTGCCGGCGAGATCGGACAACCAGCTGGCTTGTTCCTGCGAGAGAAACCGTTTCGAGCACGGCCAGAAGTTGACTCCAAGCGCATCCACTCCAAGTGCGACGAGGCTGTCCGCATCTGCTTGCGTGGTGACGCCGCAGATTTTCAGTGAGACGGTCGAGGGATCAAGAAAGCGATCAAGCAAGAGCATGGCAGAATTATAGTATAAAATCCGGAAAAAATAAATGCCGAACTTACTGGCAAGATGTGACGACGGGAGGACGAAATTAAAGTTACGTTCTTGGGAGCATCTTGATTGAACATTCGCCAGACATTCCAAGCTGAGCAGATAATTATTAGGTCACTCTGCGAGTGCCTGTTCGATGAGTTTGAGGATGGAGATTCGGCCAGTCCGGCTTTTTGAGGAGCTGGTGATCACCGGCGGGATTCCCGCGATTTCCGCAGGTAGGCTTTCAAGAAATGCCTTCACGGTCGCTTGGGTTTTGGTGGAGGATTGCTTGTCCTCCTTGGTGAAAACAAGCGCGAAGGGCACTTTACATTCTAGCAGCCAACTGACGAATGAAACGTCGATAGGCTGGGGAGTGAGGCGAGAGTCGATCAGGACGAACACCAGCCGGAGATTTTCGCGTTTTTCCAGATAGTCACCAACGGATTCGTTGAAATTGATTTTTTCGCTCTTGGCGACTTTGGCGTAGCCATATCCCGGCAAGTCCACAAGGCTCCAAGATTCGTTCATCACGAAGAAATTGAGCAATTGGGTTTTTCCCGGTGTGGCGGATACTTTCGCAAGCGCGTCCTTGTTGGAAAGCATGTTGATCATTGATGACTTACCGACGTTGGATCTGCCAATGAAGGCGAATTCGGGGCGCTGCCAATCGGGCGCCGATTGGAGGTCGCGGGCACTCATGTTGAAAATGGCGGACTTGATTTGCATTGATTTGAAAGACGTGAATAGCAGCGCTCGCAGGAGCTTCTGTTTTATTTAGCGGGATGGCGGCGAAAACTTTAGACCCGAGCACGATCTTCATTGGAACTTGGAATCACGTCGAGCCTGAGATTTGTGGTCTGGAAGTCAGCGGATTCATGAAAATAGAATTTTGGCATGAGCCAAATTAATAATTGGAATGAATCCTGCTGTCTTTCGAAAGATGCAGCAACTCAACTCCCTGAAAACAAGTGGCATGATCTTAGGAATTCTTGCGCTCGGAATGTCGATGACTCAGGCGCAAGATACCGCTCCGGCCATCGACTCCGGCAGTACGGCGTGGATATTGACTTCAACGGCCTTGGTTTTGTTCATGACGATGCCAGGTTTGGCCTTGTTTTACGGCGGCTTAGTCCGGGGGCGTAACGTCCTTTCGGTGATGACTCAATGCGCGGGAATCGCCTGTATGGCCTCAATTTTATGGGTTGCGGGACTCTACAGTTTGGCGTTTAAGGGCGATGGCGCGTGGCTCGGAAATCTGGACTCAGCTTTTTTGAAAGGGATTCATATTGAGACGATTGCACCCGGAACCAAGATTCCGGAAACGCTGTTTGTGATGTTTCAAATGACCTTCGCCATCATCACACCAGGCTTGTATGTGGGGGCGGTGGTTGAGCGGATGAAATTTGGGGCCATCATGCTTTTCTCCGCTTTATGGCTGGCAGTGGTTTACGCGCCCGTCACCCACTGGGTCTGGGGCGGCGGTTGGTTACAGGACATGGGAGTGAAGGATCTTGCGGGCGGGATCGTGGTGCATGCAACGGCTGGAATTTCTGCGCTCGTGCTGGCGATCATTCTCGGCAAACGCCGTGGATTTCCCGAGCATCCGCATCCTCCGCACAATCCGGGGATGGTCTTCGTGGGGGCTGCGATGCTGTGGGTCGGGTGGTTTGGATTCAATGCCGGAAGCCAACTCGCGGCGGGTGGCAGTGCTGGGATGACGATGTTGGTGACTCACTTGTCGGCCTGCGCCGCAGCTTTGGTCTGGTGCCTTCTCGAACGGATTCGCAACGGCAAAGTCGGATTGATCGGGATGGTGACTGGTTTGGTCGCGGGATTGGCTACGATCACGCCTGCATCGGGTGATGTCGGGCCACTGGGTGCGATCGTCATCGGCTCGATCGCGGCTGTAGTCTGCTATTTTTCGGTCAGTTTGATCCGGGAAAAATGGCACATCGACGACTCGTTGGACGTGTTCGCGGTGCACGGCGTGGGCGGAATTCTTGGCACGCTGCTGCTCGCGATTTTCGGGCAGAGCGCGCTGGGCGGTCTTGGAAATGTGAAGTCGATGGGCACACAACTCGGAATTCAGGCAACCGGCCTTGGCGCGGCCATTCTTTGGTCGGCAGTCGCCACGTTCGCGATCGCTTGGTTGGTGAAAATCACCATTGGTCTGCGGGTGAGTGAGGAGCAAGAATACGAGGGCGTGGACCGCTCAGAACATGGAGAGAACGCCTATCCGATGGAGCCTTGAGCTATTGCTTCTCGATCGCCACCAGCGTGATGTCGTCCATTTGCGGGCCATCGCCGGTGAACTGAGCAAGCGTTTCCTGCATTCGAGCAAGCACGATTTCGGCTCCCAACGGCGCAGCCACGCGGAAGGCTTCGCACATCCGCTCCATGCCAAATTCTTCGTCATGCGCATCCACGGCTTCTTTCATTCCGTCGGTGTAAAAAAGCACGCAATCCCCGGATTTCAATACCACTTCTTGATCCCGCGTCACCCGCTCGAAGACTGCGCCGCTGTCGATACCGAGTGCTAGGCCGGGCGAGCGGAGGAGTTCAACTTTGCCGGTTTCTCTCCGGAAAAGCAGCGCGGGCTCGTGCCCCGCGCGAGAGAGGGTGAGCATGCCGGTTGCGGTGTCCAGGACGCCGTAAGTCATGCTGATGAACATGTCTTCGCGGATGTCTGGGAAAATCTGGCGGTTGACAGCAGCCAGGACGTTAGAAGGTGAAATTTCTCCTGAGACGACCGAACGCAGTGCGCTGCGGCACATCGCCATCAGCATGCCGGCCGGAACTCCTTTACCCGAGACGTCGGCGATGACGATGCCGAATTTCTGCGCACCAAGGTCAATGTAGTCGTAATAATCGCCGCTGATGATTCGCGCTGGCAAGTTGGTTCCACTGATCCGGAAGCCAGCGACGACCGGATCTTGTTGAGGAAGTAGGATCCTCTGCACTTCGCGGGCATTTTTCAACTCGCCTTCAATCGCACGTTTTTCATGGGCTTCGCGGTGAATCCGGGCATTGCCGATGGCGAAGGATGATTGCTCAGCGGCGGAGCGAAAGACGGCGAAGTCGTTGGCGGTGAAATAGCCGTCCTCATGGCGGCGGGCCACGACCAAGACTCCCAGGTCTTTATTGGCATGCCGCAGCGGGCAAAGCAGTGCAGAAACATCGTCAGTGTAACGGATAAAGGTATCACGAAATGCCGGATGGTTCTTCACATCCTTGATATGGACCGGCTCACCCACGCTGAGGCAATGGCCGAGAATCCCCTCGTCTAGGGCGACGCGGGACAAGCGCAAGTGACTTTCGAGCGCACGCGGATCGTGCTCCGCCTTTTTGCGAATTTCCACAGGAATCCCTATCAGTGGCGGACATTCTTCCGAGATATAAGAGGGATTGAGAAAATTATTTTCCGCGTTCATGAAGTAAATCGCTCCGCCGCGAGCGGTAACAACTTTGTCGATGCCATCCACGATGATGCGGGAGAGCAACGAAGGAGAGGGCTCATTTTCAATCGCCAAGCCGAGGTCATGCAGGAAAGTAAACATCCGATGCTCCTCACCCTCGAGATCGTTGAATTTCTTGCGGATGACACGGGATTTCCGCCGCTGATTCTGCAGGGCGAGCAATAATACCGCGATCATGAGTGCCCCGACGGCTGAGATGATGGCGGTGAAGTCGGGCATCGTTCCGGCTCTATGATGGCTCTCCTCGTGTCTCCGCTCGCTTCTGCTTCGTCTCCAACTCGGATTCTAGTAAAGTGACGACGCTTGAAAACGTGCGCTGGTTTTGTTCGTTGGTTTCGGAAAGGACTTTATGTGCAT
Source organism: Akkermansiaceae bacterium (assembly GCA_031382045.1). Lineage (GTDB taxonomy): Bacteria > Verrucomicrobiota > Verrucomicrobiia > Verrucomicrobiales > Akkermansiaceae > Luteolibacter. Next base: position 20,310 of record JANMYL010000236.1, read on the forward strand.
CCAACACGTGTTTCGTTTGCTGGATTTGGCCCAGAAGGGTGACCGGGCGGTGTGGCGTCAAGGCGGCGCGAACCGCTTCGACGGACCCTGACCAAGCTGCTTTTTCCGGCTCGATTTCCATCAAAAAATCCAAACCCAGATCTTCGAGTGAGTGGCGGTTGCGCTCACCGGCATCGGCGATTTGCAGGGCGGCGCCCTCATTGGCAGTTAGGCGGTTGGCCATTCCGGCAAGCGTTCCCATGAATGTGGAATCCATGCCGGTGCAGGCCTGCAAATCCACGACAAGACAAACCTCGCCCGCAGCGATTCGCTCGAGGCCGAAAGCCTTCAGCGCGGGACTGTTCAAGAACGAGCCTTTCCCCTCACAGCGGATCCAACTGAATCCATCGAAGATTCCGACTAAAATTGGGCATTCCGTTGTCACTGAAAAAAATCCGTCATTTGAACGGCTGAAGATTTAAAAATGTAAAATCAGAGTCGCCGATGGTCAACCATCCATCTGAGAATTCAGTAACTTACCGCCAAAGATAGGATTGGCGGCTGGCAATCTCGTGTTTGCCTCGCCACAGCGTGGCTTTCCAAGTCAAGACCTTGCCTCCCTTGAAGTAGTCGTCACCGATCACTGCGAATTCGGCCAATCCCGTGGTGGCGGATGACGGAAAAATTTTCTGCATTTGTTTCACCAAGCTGGCGCTGCCGCCTTGCTGGTATTGAAAAATGAGTTCCACATCGCCCTGGCCCGTGCCGTCAGGGTCGCTCCAAAGCAAAGTGTAATATTGCCCGAGCCGGTTGCGCTGTTCAGCCCAACTGACCGCGCCATGCAGGTGTTTCTCCTTCTCCATTCGCGCCATCGGCTGATCACTCCTTTTTGGCTCCGTATCGCGGAGTTGAAACTGTTTCACCGACAAGGCTTGGCGCGGACTTGCGCAGGCACCCAATAATAGCACCGCAAAAAGACTGTAACAGAGATTCACGACGGTGGTAGTAACTGGCGTGGGTATCCGATTCAAGGCGCAAGAAATTACGTGCGATTTTTTGCGGCCGTTCACTCGGCTTTTGGCTCCACGGGTGGCACCGGCGCGGCAAACTGATCCGTCAGCGGAGTGACGGGAGCCACCGGCGCGGTGGCAGCTGGCGCATCGGGATCGATCACCGTGGGAATCGCGCCTTCCGGTGGCATACCCGCAGGATCAACGACTGGAAGCGGTTGGCCGATACCACTGCCAGGCAGCGGCGGATAAACCTGATACTCTCCGGGAGCCGTGATTGGCACCTGCGCTGCGGCATTTGGATCCTCAAGCATGACGGAGGGGACGAATCCCACTTCGCCGCTGTCGAGCTCCACTTTCAGATAACTGTCGCTGGTGGAAATCACCTTCATCGAGGTGCCTCGCGTAAGAAGCTTGTCCGCATCTGCCTCGCCTTTTGGACGGGTTTTGAAGAAAGCGGTGTTATCCATCGACGCCCGGACGAATTGGCCCGCGGAAAACGTGGTGATTGTGGTCGGGCTGGTGACATTGCCGCCACCGGCAGGAAGAAGCGGATTGTAGCCACCCTGGGTTACAGGGCCGGTCATCGTTTCGCATGCCGCGAGAGTTAGGAAAGCAAGGGCGGAAATGGCCGGAGTGCACTTCATAGTGCCGAGAAATTGGCAGGTCCTGGAAGTATGGTCAACGTCATTTCAGGCAGCGCCGCGCTTACCGACTCTGCCGTATGATTTTGTTTTCCTCATTCAGCAGTAAATTGCTCGATACGACTGGCGTCTCTGACAGGGCGAAAGCCATAATTGCCACCCGCTCACCGGCCTTGATCAAATGGGCGGCCCCGCCGTTGATTAAGATGTGGCCGGTGCCGGGCTTGCCGGGTAAAATATAAGTTTCCAAGCGAGCACCGCTGGTGATCGAAGCGACCAACACTTTTTCTCCAGCCCACAGATCCGCCGCGGCCATTAGATCGGTCGGTATTTCGATACTGCCTTCGTAGTCGACGTCCGATCCGGTGATCATCGCCCGGTGTAATTTTGATTTCAGGACCTCGCGGAACATGGCGTGAAGGAAATCTTGTGCCGCCCTGCCGTCAAGCGCCAAGAAATACCACCCTTAGCTGCCGAGGCATTTGATCAAATCGCTCAACTCACCGGCATTTCCTCTGATTTCACCCTTCACCCTTGCGCTCGGGCCGCTCCGTGGGATACCACCCCTTCGTCGGCGAGATCCGACTCTCTTCAGGACGCCCTTTGCCGGGGCAGGAAATTGATGGGGAAGCCGGTGAGATTCCGGCGCGGTATCGCCACTGTGATTCCGGACTGCGCAAGCGGGACGGTCAGCCAGATCACCAGCCGGAGGGGGTTTTCAGACGTCTGCGATATACAGACATCAAAACAGAAACCATGCTACACCAACTAACGCCTCTCAGAGGCACTCGCAGGCGTGCCTTCGCACTGCCTGCTGCGTTTTGCTCGCAGAATCAATTTTTTGCGGATCGGCAAACGATATTTTTTTGCAAATCGTTGATAATTAGCGAGCGACTTGGCCAAGCCAGATGGCGTTTCGCTTGGTGAACCGTCATCGGCAAACTCGATTTCTCGGCAAAGTAGGTTTCGGAATCCTCTCTCGAAGAGAATGGAGGAAAGATAACTGCCGGGAAATTCTCCAATTTTTTTGTAACACATCGAACACACTGAATAGACATATGAAACAACACATCCGCACATTTGTGGTCGCGGCCGGTTTAATAGCCTGCTCCGCGACTTTATCACCTCAAGCCAAGGCGGCTTCATTTCTCACAACCGACGTCACGCAATGGATCGGCGTTGCGGACGGGGCTGGAGTTAGCAAGGCTGTAATGGTGATTCAATGGCCAGGGGAGGTCAGCGCCTTGGCGTGGGGCTACCGTTGGCAAACCTCAGAATCCAAGACTGGTGCCGACATGCTCTCGGCATTTGTCGCGGCATCCAACGGAGCCTTTTCCGTGACGGGTCTTGCAGGTGGATTTGTAAGCGATTTGCAATGGATGGGAAAGTCCTTCCCCGGTTACAATGCGTCCACGGGTGAATACCTCAATTATTTCGTCAATAATGCCCAAGTCGCCAATAACTATACTAACGGATCGTCTCTCAATGGCGGCGCGCACATTTTGCCTCCGCTCGGCAGCCCTTATGATGAGAGCGGTCCTGGAGAATGGATCTCATCCAATACCGGCGTGACCGGGCGTCCTTTGGTCGATGGTTCATGGGACGGTTGGGTTTACCGAAGCTTCGGCGCACAGGGGCCGAACCAAACAGTGAACGCACCCGCAGCGATTCCTGAGCCCAGCTCGGTATTATTGATCGCAGGTGCATCGCTCGCATTCTTCCGCCGCAGACGCAGCGCCTGAAATGTCCACTGCTGCTTGCCCCCTTCGTAATCGGGGGCGGGCAATTTTGATTTTCCCATGCTCCGTCCGCTAATAACTTTAGTTATTGTTCTGATTCTGAATGTTTCATGCATCCCATCATGGGCGCAGGAAACGACGACGAATCTACCCCCTCTTATTGTTACGGGACAGCGGGGCTCCGTGCTACCCGAGCATTTTTCGGGAAACTCTTCTGTGATCGATGAAAAAAAAATCCGCGATTCTGGCGCACGATCTCTGGCGGATTTATTGGAATCAGAAGGCGGCCTACGCATCACTAGCACCACAGGCGATAGCGCGAGAGGCTCCATCAGTCTGCGAGGGTTTGGTGAGAATGCGAGTTCTCGCACGCTGGTGATGGTGGATGGAAAGCCGATCAATCGCCCTGACATGAGTGGTGTCAACTTACAGGAAATCCCGCTGGCAAGGGTGGCACGGGTAGAAATCTTACGTGGCAGCCAGACTGCCCGCTTTGGCGACAACGCAGTCGGCGGAGTCATCAACATCGTCACCCATCAAGCTCAAGAAAAACCCGCCACCAGCACCGAGGCCGGGGTGGGAACGGGCGGCTGGTGGCTGGGCCGCCTGAATCACTCTGTCTCCCAACACGGATATCAGTTCAATCTAGACTCCGAATACAACCACGACGATGGCTGGCGAGACAACTCAATGTCTGAATCCTCGACTCTCGCCGTGGGGCTGACCAAGCGTCTTAACAACCGGATCGAGCTCAACTCAGCGCTCTCGTGGGCCGAGCAAAACGGCCTTTTTCCCGGACCACTGACCACCTCGCAATACCACGACAACCCCCGTCAATCAAACTATAAGGGGCCGTTTGCAGATCAATACGGAAGCAAGCAGAGCACTCTTCGTACGGACCTCGGAGCAAAGATCGACAGCGGAGTTCTCGGCGAACTCAACCTTACTAGTTCGTGGATGCAGCGCGATCTATCTTGGAATATGGGCCCCGGCTCCCACTCCGACAATATTCTCGAAACCCTCACTGTTTCTCCCACTTTGCGTCAGTCAGGTCAAACTTGGAACACCGAGCAAGGAATCGACCTGCGCCATGACCAAATGGACGTCACGCTCTTCAGAGATATCGCACGCCAACGGCCGAAAAGTTTCTCCGAGCTCGAGCGCACCACGCTCTCCGCTTTTGCATCAGGTGATTGGGAGCCATGGGAAAACTGGCACTTCAATAGCGCGGCGCGCTCCGCGTGGTCCACCCTCGATGCCTCTTCGCGCGATGTCCGCAGGCCGAGCGATCCCAATCTCAATTTTGACCGCTCTAACGACGAGAATAATGCGGCACTCCAGCTCGGACTCCGCTGGGAGCCACGCATTGAGCACTCTGCCTGGTTTCGCTACGATCGTCTCTATCGCCTGCCAAGCATTGATGAAATCGCCGCCTTCCAAGGATTTCCCCTCTCACAACCGTTCAACGATCAGCTTGAAGCAGAGACCGGGCACAACTTCGAACTCGGCAGCGAATGGACGCCGGGACCTTGGCAATTCAAGGCAAATGCATTCGCTCAATTCCTCGAGGGGGAAATCATCTACGACTATATTCAGAACCTTAACGTGAACTTGGCCAATACCCGCCGCCTCGGAGGGGAATTGGAAGCATCCTATCAGGCGACCTCATGGACTGCCAGCATTCGCTACTCTGGCGTGGATGCGCAGTTTGTAAATGGCACCTATAAAGGCGAAAAAGTCTATTTAGTGCCATCCCACATGGTCACGTCCTCCGTGGAATACCGTCCGCATACAGCCGTCAGCATTCGCCTCGAACACCAATACCAAGGCAGTTGCCCGGAAGGAAATGATTTCTACAACAGCCAACCCCACCTGCCATCGTTCCAAATCATGAACTTGATGCTCAGATATAGGCATAACTCGTCGATTTCCTGCTACATCAGGATCAACAACCTGTGGGATGAGCAATACTCCACTCTCAAATATTCTGGCGTTTGGTATCCCTCCGCCGGTCGTCAAATCCAACTAGGAATCCGCCATGAATTCTAAGATCACCACCGCACTCTTCCTGATCACAAGCTTAGCCGCGCACGCCGGGCCATACCCGGGCGCGGTCGGCACCGTTGGCAGTACAGCCATCCACAAAGACTCCCCGCTTTTTGTCAACTGGTCCAACGGCCACTCATCCTATCAATATGGGGCTGACGTGGACGCCATCTGGAGAACTCCTGCAAAAGCCTATGGTAAAGCTGAGGGCACCTCAATGGACATAGTTTGCCTCGGGAACGGAGGTAGCATCACCATGATTTTCCCCCTACCCATCCGGGACGGTGCTGGTGCGGACTTTGCAATCTTCGAAAACGCTATCAGCGATTATTTTCTCGAACTCGCCTTTGTCGAGGTTTCCAGCGATGGCACTCACTACTTCCGCTTTCCCACCGCCTCGTTGACAGTAGCGCCAGTGAGTGGATTCGGAGATGTCGATCCGACTGAAGTCGATGGATTTGCGGCGAAATACAGACAAGCATACGGTACTCCATTTGATCTATCTGCCCTACCGACATCTCCATCACTGGATAAGCAAAATATACGGTATGTTCGCATCCTAGATATCATCGGCACGGGAGATACCAAGGATAGCCTCAGCCGAGCTATCTACGATCCCACACCCACTATCGGCTCCGGAGGATTCGATTTAGATGCCGTGGGTGTGATTTATCAGAATGAGGGCACATCCATTACGCTCATTGAGTCCCGCCTCACGCCACAAGGATATCAACTTCTATGGCAGAGCACTCCGGGCCGCACCTACCAAGTTGAGACATCCACCAATTTGCAATCTTGGCAAATACTGGAGACGATCACCGGGGCGGTAGGCACCACTACCGAACGTATAATGCCTATAGGAAATGACCCCAACCGCTACTGGCGTATCGTGCGCCCTTAGAAATTGGGATTACGAGTTCAAGCCGATGCGTTGGAGTTGATAAGAGCCATCGAGAATGTGTTGCCACCAGTTTTGGTTTTCGAGATACCACTGAACAGTTTTGCGAAAGCCAGTTTGAAACGTTTCGCGCGGTTCCCAGCCGAGTTCAGTGCGGATCTTGGTGGAATCGATGGCGTAGCGTAGGTCATGCCCAGGGCGATCCGTGACAAAGGTGATGAGCGATGCGTATGACCGGGGGGCAGGCCGGAGTTCATCTAGCAGGGCGCAGATGTGGCGGACCAAGTCGAGGTTAGTTTGCTCGTTGTTGCCACCGATGTTATAGGTTTCTCCCGGTGTGCCTTTTTCCAAAACAGTTCGAAGGGCGGTGCAGTGGTCGCCAACGTGTAGCCAGTCACGAATGTTTTCTCCTTTTCCGTAAACCGGAATCGGCTCACCGCGAAGGCACTTAATGATCACAACAGGAATGAGTTTCTCGGGAAATTGATAAGGACCGTAGTTGTTCGAGCAGTTCGTGACCAGGACGGGGAGGCCGTAGGTGTCATGCCAAGCACGGGCGAGGTGGTCGGACGAGGCCTTGCTGGCGGAGTAGGGAGAGTGAGGCGAATAGGGCGTAGTTTCCGAAAATCCCGTATCACCCATACCGAGCGAGCCGTAAACTTCATCGGTGGATACGTGGAGGAAACGAAAAGATTCCTGTTTAAGGGAGGCGAGTCCGCGGTAGTAGGTCAGTGCGGCCTGCAACAAGTGATAGGTGCCGAGGATATTGGTATAGACGAAGTCGGCCGGGCCATCGATGGAGCGATCCACATGACTTTCAGCGGCGAGGTGCATCACGGCATCCGGGCGGTGCTTGGCAAAAAGTCCGGCGAGCGCATTAGAATCACAGAGGTCGGCTTGCACGAAGGCGTGGCGTGGATTTTGCAAATAACTGCCCAGCGACGATAGGTTTCCCGCGTAAGTGAGCCTATCAAGATTGACCACTTGATAGGTAGTTTTATCAAGGATTTGCCTCACAAGGTTGGATCCAATGAAGCCAGCGCCGCCGGTGATTAGAATTTTCATGAAATGATGCTAAAGATGAAGCGGTAAATCCATGCTTGTCTCATTAACGTGCATGACAGCTCAATTTGCATTCTGCCAGAGCTTGCTGTCAAGATCGGCAGACCTGTAGGATACCCCATCAACGAATAATGGTGCATCAGGATTTCTTCCACTACGACTGGAACAAAACTCTCCGTAACTCCGTCAGTCTATCCGCATCCGAACTCGGACTCACCGGTTGGAGCCCGGACTCGGCGTAAACTACCCTTTTTAATACCGACATAGAACATCAAGCCTCTCATTCAACAAAACCGGACAGCCTAACCAATCACCTCAACCGGTGCGTCTGGCAAGGCTTTGAGGAACGCCTTGCCGTAGCGTTTGGTGAGAATGCGGTTGTCCAAAATGCAGACCAATCCCTGATCGCGCTCGGTGCGGATCAAGCGACCGACTCCTTGGCGCATCTTCAAAATCGCCTCCGGCACCGAGTAATCCATGAATGGATTTCCTCCCCCCGCCTCGATGGCTTCCAGCCGCGACGCAGTGAGCGGATGATCCGGCACCGCAAACGGCAGGCGCGTCACAATCACGTTAGAAAGCGTCTCACCCGGCACATCCACACCGGTCCAAAAACTATCTGTTCCGAACAACACGCTGTGAACGTCATTCCGAAATTCCTCGATCATCTTGTGCCGCGGCATGCCGTCGCCCTGTATGAAAACCCGCCAACCCTGCGTCCGGAAAAAGTGTTCCAGCCGCTGCGCCGCGTCACGCATCGTTCGGTAACTGGTGAAGAGCACAAAGGCCCGACCGTCGCTCTCTAACACGGACTGCCGAATTCCCTCTGCCAACAGCTCATCGTAGCGCGGCGTCCCCGGGTCCGGCACAGATTTATAAATCCGAATTTTCATCTGCCGCTGATAGTCGAAGGGGCTGCCGATACATAATGCCCGAGCGTTTTCCGCGCCCACACGGCCTCGGAAATAACCGAGTTGCGGGTCGCCCACGCCAAGCGTGGCACTCGTCAGGACTAGGCTTTTCCGACCGGAGAATAACAACGGCCGAAGCTTATCCGCCACCTTCACCGGCGCAGCGTGGAGGCTGAATTGTTGCTCGTCGCGGCCACTTTTCTCGACCCAGTAAACGCTGTCATCTGTCGCCTGATCCAAGAAAACCGCAATCGAGCCGTGGGCCTCGCGCAGCCGCCGTGACGCATCTTGCAACTCCGCACGCGTCGAATCCGACTCCACGTCCGAGGCTAGATTATCGATTTCTAGCCACAGGTTTCGCAAGGGTCCAGCAAGTAAGTTAGGGACCACCTCTACCTCGCGAATGCGACACTCCTTAGAGAAATTTCCAAACTTAGCCACATCCCCGACCTGATGGAAGAAACGGTCCGCAGCGATAAGTGCCGACTCCACCGCCGTCAGCGCGGATGCCCTGCGAAACGCTTTCAGCAAGCCCTTACGTGTTTTCGGGTGATAGAGCCGTTGCAGGTCGAAGCGCAGGCCGGACTGGGAGACCCGCAGCCCTAGCTGGATCGCGGCCACTTGTTCGATGGTGTGGGCCTCGTCGAGAATTGCAAAATCGTTAGGAAACAGAAATCCACCGGTCTTTTTCCCATCCTCTTCCTCATCCGCAGGCTCGTCGTCGGTATTGAGCAGCGCGAAGAATAAGGTGTGGTTCACCACGATCAATTTTGCATCCGCAGCGGCCTTGCGCGCTTCTTGAAAAAAGCAATTACCGCGCGGGCCGCAGTGGCGTGCCGTGCACAAATGCGCCTCACTGCACACTTGCAGCCAGACCTTCATCTGCGGTTGGAAATCCAAATCACTGAGCGTCCCGTCGTGAGTTTTTTCTGCCCATTTGGCGATCGCCTCGAGCTCGTCGTTCTCCGAGTTGGTGAAGAGATCTGCGGATTGCTCGAAAGCCCGCCGCAGCCGCAGAGGGCACAAATAATTTTGCCGCCCCTTCAAGAGCACCGCCGGCAACTCCTCACTAAGGATTTTTCTAACGATCGGGATATCCTTCCTCACCAACTGCTCCTGCAAATTGATCGTGTGCGTGGAAATGACCCCTTTCCGCCCGGTTTCTAGCGCAAACTTCGCGGCTGGCAACAGATACGCTAGCGATTTCCCGACCCCGGTGCCCGCCTCCGCCACCAACGGATTTGCGCGGACAAGAGCTTCCGCCACGGCCACGGCCAATTCCTGCTGCTGCGGCCGGTAAGAAAAATCTTTCGATTTAGCCAGCAGGCCTTTGCGTGAAAATGCCTCCCGCACCGCATCGCTGAATCCGGGGATCGGTTGGCCTTCGGTCATAGAAATCATCTCACAGCCATCGCATCCCGCATTGCCCCTCCTGCCAAGCCGCAACTTCGCACTGCGCCACCATAACGCGCTCGACAGCTCTCCCCTGCCGCCTTCAGAGTCTTTAAAACACAGTTGGCCCATGAATTTTTCCCGCAACTATCTCGTGCGCTTTCTGCTTTTCCTCGTGCTTGCCTCATTGGGCGCGGTAGTTTGTACGATACTCGTCCCCGGAGAAAAGGCTGCCTTCCAAGAACAACTCATGGGCTTCCCGGACTCCGATTTCCAAGCTCACCAAGCACGCCCTCTCATCCTCGCAGGGCTCTGCTTTTTACCCGCGCTAGCCGCTTTCATTTACGCTCTCGGCGGCACATTGGACCGCTACATCACCCGCCAGTTCGCCGGAATTTTCGCCGTTTGTCTCGGCGCGCTGTTGATGATCTGGTTGCTGATGGACATGGCCGACAAGATCGGAGATTTCCGCGAATCGCAGCATGTTATGACAACCATAGTCAAATTTTACGCCGCCCGCTCGCCTGCCGTCCTACTTTTGTTGCTGCCATACAGCCTTCTGCTCGCACTGCTCTACGCGCTGGGAAAACTCTCCGGCAGCCGCGAAATCATTGCCATGATCCAAGCCGGCCGCAGCGTGATACGGATCACCTTGCCGCTGATCATCGCGGGCCTGTTGTTCAGTATGCTAGGACTCGGGCTAAACTACCATTGGGCACCCGCCGCCGAGGGCAACGTCAATAAGATCTTGGCCGAAGCCAGCGGCAAACAAGCCACCGAGGCGACCGATGTGCTCTATCGAAATGCCGTCAATCGCCGACTGTGGATGATCCGTGCATTTCCAAAGAATTACGAAAAAGGCAAACCGCTGCAAGACGTCGAGATCACCACCACCCGCGAGGATAAGACCTTGGAAAGCCGCCTCTGCGCCAAGCGCGCTTTCTGGGATCGCAGCAGCCGCCGCTGGACCTTCGAGGAGGCTGTCATTGGCAATTACCTCCCCCAACAAGCGCCAGTTTTTGAAACCCATGTCACGCCCGTCACCATCGACAGTTGGAGCGAAACTCCGTGGCAGCTCATCAAGCCCGGCCTCAGCGCCGATCTGCTCGGCATCCCGGACCTCAGTAGCTGGCTCAAAGCTTACAACCACAACGGCCAATTTGCCGATCCGTCACCTTACCTAACGCACTGGCATTACCGCTGGGCGCTGCCCTTCGCCTGCTTAGTCACCGTGCTGCTAGCCACGCCGCTGGGCATCCACTTTTCTCGCCGTGGTCCGGGCGGAGGGATCTTTCTCGCCGTGGTCCTATCTGCACTGATGATGCTTTTCACCAGCATCTCCCTCGCACTCGGCGAATCTGGAACCCTTCGTCCGGAACACGCCGCCTGGCTCCCAAACATCGTTTTCTCCATACTTGGACTCTACTTGTTCCACCGCCGGATCTCTGGCCAACCCATCTATCTCATTCTGCGCCGGCTAGTACCCGGCCACGACTGAACCACCCCGCTCCCATGGCAATTGTAGAACCTTGGCATGTCCGCTCCCGCAGCCGCGAATGCGCTGTCGCCCAACGCCCATTCATCGATGGCGAAATCATCGTCACCGCACTCTTCCCAGACCCCCAATCGAGTGGCTACCTCCGCCGCGACTATTGCGTGGACGGCTGGGCAAACTACCAGGAAGCAGGCAGCAAACCCTTCTCCTTTTGGCGCACCACCTACACCGCTGTTCAGAACAACGACGCCGCCATTGCTGCCGAAAGGCTCAGCTCCGAGGAAATTCTTCAGCGCTTGGTCGAAGAGGACGAGGACCACACTGAAAACGCCCGCTTCATCCTCGCCGTCATGCTAGAGCGCCAAAAACTCCTGCGCGAGACCGACAGCCAGCGGACTCCCAGCGGCATTCTGCGAGTTTACGAACACCGAAAAACTGGCGAGGTCTTCATCGTCAAAGACCCGGACATCCCACTCAATCAGATCGAAGCCGTGCAGAACGAAGTCTTCATCCTGCTTGAAAATAACGGTCGCACACCAGCTGTCGCCGAAGTTGAAACACCACAACAACCTGAAGAAACATCTGACTTAATCGTCGAGATGCTGGAAACTACAGACGAAAATATCACTGCCACGAATACGTAAAGGCATGGGATTGAAATCTTGAACTATATTTCAGAATGCACCAGCAACACGATCTCGCCCTTCGGCGCGTGACTTTGGAAATGTGCGAGCACCTCAGCGGCGGTGCCGCGGTGGTAAGTCTCGAATTTCTTCGTCAACTCGCGAGCTACGCAGGTGCGAGCGAGAGGATTGATGTCCACTAGGATTTCTAATGTGGAAATGATGCGGTGCGGCGACTCGAAGAAGATGCCAGTCTCTCCGGATTCAAGCGCTGCAGTTAGCGCGCTACGGCGCTTACCGGATTTCACCGAGAGAAAGCCTCCGAAGCGAAATGCGTGGCAGGGAAATCCCGAACCAATCAGCGCGGTGATGACGGCAGACGGGCCGGGGAGCACTTCGAGCGGAATACTGGATTCGATGCAGGCTTGCACAAGTCGATAACCGGGGTCCGAGATTCCGGGCATGCCAGCGTCGCTGATGACGGCTATAGTTTCTCCCATCCTCGCGGCCGCGATCAAGTCGGGCGCGCGGCGCGCCTCGTTGTGTTCGTGGAGAGAAACAAGCGGTTTCCCGGAAATCCCATGATGTGCTAACAGTTGTCCGGAGTGGCGAGTGTCCTCACAGGCGATACGGTCGGCGCTACGAAGGATTTCCAAGGCGCGCAGTGTGATGTCGCCCATGTTGCCGATGGGAGTCGGTACGAGGATGATGCGACCGGAAATTTCGGGAGTGGATTCCATATCAAATCAGAGCGGCGCGTTCCCCGTCGGAAATTATTTGTGGCCTGCCTTCGCAATCCACTCGGACGTTGGTCATGCTGCCGAAAGCCGCGACGTCCCCGGAGGCGTTGAGGATCTCGAAATTCCACATGACCGACGATGCTCCGATGCGCAAAATTTCCAGCAACACCTCGAATTTGTCTCCGCACTGGAATGGCCGCTTGAAGTCGCAAGCCACTTTCACGCGTGGCCAGCCGCCTTGGTCCCGGTCGAAAACCAGCACGCCCCGCGATCGTAAAAACACGTGCTCCGCTGCTTCAACGTATTTAAAAACATTCGGAAAGTGCATCCAGCCACTGGCGTCTGTATCGCCGAATGCAATCTCTCCCACCTGCCGATGCACCGGATTTTCCATAGCTAA
>JANMYL010000238.1:0-16400 GCA_031382045.1 Akkermansiaceae bacterium
CAATCGTTAGGGGCACGGCGAAGATTTTTTCCACGAAACGCTGGGTTTCTGTCAAGGCTGATGCCCAAAAAGCCCCAACTCGAAGGTCCGCGTCGTTGATGAACACATCAGAAACCACCCCTGCTCTCAGTAATCCAAGTGCGGCACCCGCTCCACCTGCGTAGGGTTCATAGTAGGAGCACCCTCGCAGGTCGTTCAAGTCTATGACGTCGGTCAATAAGTTCGTTAAGCACCCTTTGCCCCCCGGGTAGCGTAGTGGACTGGCGGGATTCATGGCTTATCGAACAAAGGCGGAGTGATCGGCCTTGGCAGCGGCGTATTCGAGACAGGCCAAGATGTCTTCCGATTCGAAGTACGGGTAATCCACGAGGATTTCCGCTTGCTGAACACCAGCGGCCAACAGATCGATTACGCCTTTCACCCGAATTCTCATGCCTCGTATACAGGGGCCTCCGACAGATTGGTTTGGGTTGAAAGTGATTCGATTATTCATGTCGCTTAAGTAGCCGAGGCGATGGTGTTGGTAAAGAAGTAGGTTTTCCTTACCTAAACTTTACCCCCAGCCCCTTCGTCAGTGCTTCAAGCACTTTCTGATGGGCGGTGTCGATTTCCTCGGTTTTCAGCGTGCGGGTGGGTTCGCGATAATGAAAGCGGTAGGCGACGGACTTGCTGTCGGCGGCGATCTTTTGACCGCTGGGATCGGTGAAGACGTCGAAGCACTCGGACAAGACTAACAACGGCTCGGCGAGCTTACCGATAACGACTTCGATGTGGGCATTCGGTGTGGTGATGGGGAGTTCCATGGCTGCATCGCGGGAGGAGCCAGGGAACTGCGGTAGGTCCTCGACGTGGCTGATGCCGATGAGAAGTTTGCGGAGTTTTCCGAGATCTAACTCGGCGACGAAAACTGGGGTGGTAAAATCTAACTCACGTTCGCGGGCCGGTGTGAGGCGGGCGAAGACACCGATGTTTTGGTCATCGACCTTGATGTCGCTTGCAAGCACGAAGCTAGGGCGGTCCTTCGGGGCGAAGGTGATTTTCCGGTCGCCTAGCAGAGCGGTGAGGATGCCTTTGAGATCGTAAAGATCGGCAGTGCGCTCGGCTTGGGACCAGCCCGAGGGTTGGGCGGAGCCGGAGAGGAGAAGCGCAAGGGTTTCGCTCTCTTGGTCCCTAGCCTTGCCGCCGCCGGCGTTGCGAAAGACGCGACCCATTTCGAAAAAACGCAGGGATTTGGCCTGTTGGCGGATATTTCTAGCAGCGGTGGCGATGAGGCCGGGGACGATGCTGGGGCGCATGACGGCGTGGTCCTCACTGAGCGGGAGCTTCACGCGGATGATGTCGCCATCCTGAAGAGGACGCAGCGGAAGGACGTCGGAAACTTGGGCGTCCGAGATCAGCTTAATGGTCTGGCATTCGTGCAAGCCTAAAGCTGCTAGACGGCGACGGAGAACCATGTCTGCATCGTAAGCGGCATCGACCGGGCTGGCGGAGACGAAAGTACCTTGGAAACGCGGGGGGACATTAGCTAGGCCGTGGACGCGGGCGATTTCCTCGACGAGGTCGATGTGGCGCTGGAGGTCGGCGCGGAAGGAGGGAACGTCCCAGGTGCCTTCGGGGAGCTTGCTCAGGCCAAGGCGGGTGAGGATTTCCTCGGCGTCTGCTAGAGGAATGGAGCCGCCCATGAGTTGGTCGAGTTTTTGGGCGTCGAGCTTGACGGGTTTGGTAAGCACAGGTGCTTTGCCGGTGACTTGGGTGGCTGCTTCCGCCGTGCCGCCTGCGATTTCGAGGATGAGCTTCACCGCGAATGCGGAGGCGGTGAGCACGCCTGCCGGATCGACGCCACGCTCGAAGCGGTAGGAGGAATCCGAGGAAAGGGCGGTGCGACGCGAAGTGCGGCGGATGCCTTGTGGGGTGAAATAAGCGGACTCGAGCAGAATCTCGGTGGTGGTCTCGGTCACACCGCTGGTTAGGCCGCCCATGACGCCAGCGAGGGCTAGGGCGGCACCGGATTCGTCGGAGATGAGGAGGTCGTCCGGGGTGAGGACGTGAGTGGATTCATCGAGCGCGAGGAAATTTTCGCCGTCAGTGGCGATGCGAACGATGATGTTGCCGGTGAGCTTGGCGGCGTCGAAGGCATGGAGCGGCTGGCCTAACTCATGGAGGACGTAGTTCGTGATATCTACAATATTGTTGATGGAGCGCAGGCCGATGGATTCGAGGCGCTGTTTAAGCCAAGTGGGGGAAGCCTTGACGCTGACGTCAGAAATTCTAACTGCAGTGTAGAACGGGCAGGCGTTGGGGGAATGGATGGTGATCAAGGAAACAGGCGAGACGCCCGTTTTCCTCTCAGGCGAGTCGCCTGAGTTCCATGGGAGCAGCGGGGTCTTGAGAAGGGTCGCTAGCTCGCGGGCCATGCCGCGGTGGCTGAGGAGGTCGGGGCGGTTCGGAGTAACTTCGAGCTCTAGCAGGGTGTCGGAGTCGAAGAGGTGTTTGACGGGTTTTCCGATTTCCGAATCGGGGGGAAGAATGAGCAGGCCGTCTTCTCCAGCGGGCAGACCGATCTCGGCGGCAGCGCACAGCATGCCTTTCGATTCCACTTTCCGCATCACGGTCTCACCGATGGTGAAGCCGCCGGGGAGCTCCGCGCCGGGGAGAGCGCAGGGAACTTTGTCGCCGACTTTGTAGTTTTGTGCGCCGCAGACGATCTGGCGGAGACCCGCTTCGCCGCAGTTCACTTGGGTGACTTTGAGGCGGTCAGCATTCGGGTGCTGGACGGCTTCCATGATCTGGGCGACTACAATTTTGTCCGAAGCGATGCCTTTGGAAACGATACCTTCGACTTCTACGCCAGCGAAGGTGAAGAGGTCGTCAATTTGCTTGATGGATTTGCCGGATAGATCGAGGTGGGTGGCGAGCCAGTTGAGAGAGATGTTCATGGAGAAAGAGGAAGATTTTTTAACCGCAGATGGACGCAGATTAACGCAGATGGAAGAGGGGGGATGAAGAGTTTGAGGCACCGCGAGTCTGGCGAATCTGGCGAATCTGGCGAATCTGGCGAATAAGAATTTCTAAATCTTATCTGCGTCCATCTGCGTTCATCTGCGGTTTAATTTTTTTCTTTATGCGAATTGCTTGAGAAAGCGGGCGTCGTTTTCGATGAGCAGGCGGATGTCTTTGATGCCCCACCGGATCATGGCTAAGCGGTCTAGGCCCATGCCGAAGGCGAAGCCGGTGATTTTTTCGGGGTCGAAGGCGTTGTCTTTGCGCGACTTGTTGATGGCTTCGAAGACGGCAGGATCGACCATGCCGCAACCGGCGATTTCGATCCATTTCGGGGCTTGACCCTTGACTGTTAGTCTCACGTCGATCTCGAAACTCGGTTCGGTGAAGGGGAAGAAGTGCGGGCGAAATCTAACTTCCGTGGTCGCTCCGAAGAGCGCTTGGAGGAAATATTCGAGCGTGCCCTTGAGGTCTGGGAGGGAAACGTCGGTGCCGACGTAGAGACCTTCGAGCTGGTTGAAAACCGAAAGGTGGGTCGCGTCGATCTCGTCGCGGCGGTAGGCGGAACCGGGGGCGATGATGCGGATCGGCGGAGTTTGGGTTTCCATAGTGCGGATTTGCACGCTGGAAGTGTGGGTGCGGAGGAGTTTTCCGGAGTCGAAATAGAAGGTGTCTTTTTCGTTGCGGGCCGGGTGGTCAGCGGGTGTGTTAAGGGCGTCGAAGCAGTGGAACTCGTCCTCGATTTCTGGACCATCTGCTAGAGCAAAGCCCATACGGCGAAGGATGCGGATCGCTTCGTCGCGGATCAACGTGAGCGGATGCAGCGAGCCGACAGAAATCTGGCGGGCGGGTAAAGTGACGTCGATGCCAGCGAGAGCAGAGCGGTCCGCGATTTCACGGAGGGCGAGTTGCTTCTCCTCCAGCGCTGCGGTGATGATGGTGCGAGCGGCGTTGAGGAGTTGCCCAACGGCGGCTTTCTCTTCCTTTGGCACGTCCTTGATGCCGGCGGCTATAAGGGTGAGCGTGCCTTTTTTGCCCAGCACGGCGACGCGTGCATCGTCGAGCGCGCGCTCGTCCGCGGCAGCGGTGATTTGCGCAAGCGCTTCAGTTTGGATGGCTTCGATTTGCTCCTTCATGTGAAAGGAATGGGAGATAGAGAAAGATTTGGCATTGGTCAAAGCCAAGCTGCGGGGAAGTGTGCGTGATTGCGGCGAGTGAAAAATAAATTTACAGGGAGGAGTTAGGGATTTAACTCAACTGGATGCGATTGTTGTTCTATTTTATTTTGTCTGCCTCACTTGTCCACGCGAGCGAAGAGAGTCGCCAGTTGTTCTATGACCACTTGTTGGGAAAGGGTGACGATCATGACCTTCATCTTCATTCAGACTATGAAAGTCGCTACGCTTCGGAGGGGCGTGATTCTCTAGACGGCGGCGGTCTCGCGACAGCGAGTATCGAGGCGGTATGGAAGGCGGTTTCTCTGGGTGCGTGGTATGGTAACAGTCCAGACCAAAACTACGACGAGCTTCAGCTTTCCGGTGCTTTGAGTTGGGCTTGGAAGGATTTACAAGGTTATGTCGCATACACGCACCTGCGATTTCCGCAAAATAAGAACCATGATCACGAAATAGGCACGGGAATTTCCTGGTCCGGGCTGCCGGGTGAAATGGAGTTCAGCTTGGATGGATATTATTCTTTCGGTGCGGATGGCACCTTTATTGATACATCATTGAGGCGAGAATTTGATGTAACCGAGCGGCTGCAGATTGTCCCAGCGCTAGTTTTCGGGGTGAATCAAGGTTACGTGACTGATGGGCATGACGGCGCGAACCATGTTGCTCTGCAGCTGGGCGCGGCATACTCACTGACGGAAAAAATTTCTGTGGATGTCCATGCTGGCTATAATTTCGCGATGGACCGCGACGAGGTAAAATACGCGGGAGATGCCCTGTTAGTGGATTTCTTCCACGCAGGTATCAGCTTAGTTTACGATTTTTGAGACAGGATGACGAGGGGCTACGCGAGGAACTCGGCGGCGTCGAGAAACGACGGGAAATGCGGCTGCCACCCAGTGGAGCGGAGTTTTGCACTAGATACTTGTTTATGAGTCCAGCCGCGTTTGCGATTGAGGTCGCGTGGGCCGGAGGGTGGCAGCGGACGGGAGAAAATTTCGCTCAATTTTTCGTAACACCCGAGCTGAGTGAGCGGAGTGGAATCACAGACGTTAAAAACGCCGGTGGCTTTGATGGTGGCGAGGTGGAAGATAGCGCGCGCCGCATCGTCGCGGTGGATCTGATTTAGGAAGCGCCGCCCATCTTCTTCTATGACAGCCTCGCCGCTGAGAAATTTTTTCAAAATTACGCTGCGATCGGGGCCGTAAATACCTGCCAACCGCGCGACAACGCCGCCCGCCGCGAGGGTGACTCGCTCGGCTTCCAGCAATAAGCGGCCAGTTTCGCGGTCCGGGATGGCGGAGCTTTCCTCGGTGACAATGGAGCCGTCGGTCTGCGCATAGACCGAGGTGCTGGAGGTGAAGAGCAGCGGCGTACCAGGAAATTTCTCTACCAGATTCCGACAACCATCGACATAGACTCGCTGGTAGGCTTCCGCACCGCCGCGACCAGAGGCGGCGCAGTGGACGATAAAATCAGTGGGCGGGAGCTGTGCCAAATCGTCCGGATTTCCAATGTCGCAGGCGCGGGTGTCATTTCCACCGGAGAGCGAGGTGGCGGTGACCTCCCAGCCGTGCTGACGAAATTCTCGGGTGATGGACTGGCCTAGGTAGCCGTGGCCGATGAGTAAAAGTTTCACGAAAATGGGGTTTGGGTCATGCCTAAAAGCAATGGAAATTTCCCGGCTGTCACAATTCTCAAACGAAAATACATTGAAGCGAGTGAGCCGAGTAGCGCGCCAGCGCCGGACGCCGTTAGAATTCTTAAGCGAGCGCTGGTTCAGCCAGCCCGGCGCGCACCAAGAGAGGTTCGAGTTCTGGATCGCGACCCATGAAACGGCGGTAAAGTTCATCCGAAGCGACGGAGTTTCCCTTGCTGAGGATGTGCTCGCGGAAGGCATGGCCGGTCTCGGGATTGAGAATGCCTTCCTGTTGGAAACGGGTGAAGGCGTCAGCGTCTAAAACCTCCGCCCACTTGTAAGAATAGTAGCCAGCGGCATATCCGGTAGGGCTGCTGAAGAGGTGATTAAAGCGCCGCATCATCGAGGGTGACTGGGTATTGAGTGGCGCGAGGTAGTCGGCCAAGACTTCGCAGTCCACGGCGTCGAGGTCTTTCCCGAGGAAATCCGCTAAATGGATATGAAGCTCAAGATCGAGCTTGGCATGGGCGAGCTGGCGCATGAAGGCGGAGGCATTGAGGTAGTTTTTCGCAGCGATCATTTTCATGAAAAGCTCCTCCGGAATCGTATCGCCAGTCTCGAAGTGCCGCGCGAAGAGATCCAGTGATTCGCGGTCCCAACAGAAATTTTCCATGATCTGCGAGGGCAGCTCGACGAAATCACACGGCACGTTCGTGCCGGACAGCGATTTGACTTCCACCTGGCTGAGCAAGCCGTGGAGCAGGTGGCCGAACTCATGGAAAATCGTCTCGACCTCGCTGTGCGTTAGCAGCGCAGATTTGCCGTCCACCGGCGGGCTCATGTTTCCGATGATCAAGCCGAGGTGCGGCTCACCGAGAGCCCCTGTGTGCAGCGAGTTCATCCATGCGCCGCCGCGCTTCGACTCGCGCGGGTGCCAGTCGGCATAGAACGAGCCGAGATGGGCCGAGGTTTTCGAGTCGTGAATCTCGTAGAAGGCGCACTCTGGGTGCCAGACTTCGGCGACACCTTCCGGCAGTATGGCGGGGCCTGTGCCGGGTGGGTAGAAAACCGTATTGAGCTGGCGGATGCTGATACCGAAGAGCCGCGAGGCAATTTCAAACATACCCGCCATCACGCCATCGACTGGAAAATAAGGGCGCAGCGCCTCCTCGTCGAAGTCGTAGTTTTCTTGGCGCTGTTTCTCCGCCCAATAAGCGACTTCCCACGGCTCGAGCTGGCCGATGGGCTGGCCGGATTTCGCAGCCTTGTATTGGGCGAGTTGTTTGTGCTCGGCAAGAAACGACGGCTGCACGCGGGCGTGGAGATTCTCGATAAAGCCAAGCGCGGTGCCGCCGTTTTTTGCCATCCGGCGGAGGAGTGTGAGATCCGCGAAATGCGGGTGACCAAGGATGACTGCCTTTTCGTGGCGGAGAGTTAGAATCTGCCAGACGAGCGTGGAGTTATCAAATTCACCAGCGGACCCGATCTGTGAGGATGCTTCCCAGACTTGGCGGCGGATCGATTCGTCGTGCAGGTGCTGCATGAGCGGGAACATCGACGGAAACTGGAGGGTGAAGCGCCAGGCTGGCCCGTCGTGGCCCTTAGCGCGGGCGTTAGAAGCTGCACCGGCGAGAGCGGATTCTGGCAGACCGGCCAGTTTTGTCTCGTCGGTGATGACGAGCTCCCACGCGTTGGTGGAGTCGAGGACGTGCTCGGAATACTCCTTGGTGATCTTGGAAAGCTCTGCCTCGATGGCGGCGATGCGTTCCTTTTCGGCGGGAGGCAAATCGGCTCCAGAGTTGCGAAAGTCTGCCAACGTTTCCTCCACGAAACGTTGCTGGACAGCAGGAAGCGTGGCGATTTCCGCGCTGCCACCCACCGCCTTGATCACCGCCCACAAGCGGTCATTTAGGGCGAGCGACGAATAGAAATCTGTGACCTCCGGCAGCATTTTCCCCAGCGCCTCCCGCTGAGCGGGCGAGTCGCAAACTGAGTCGAGGTGATCGAGGCGGCCCCAGCCGTCATTGAGTTGTTCGGCGGCGTTTTCGAAGGCAAGGAAGGTGGATTCATAAGTCGCGGCCGCGTGATCCTGGGTGCATATCTTCTCGATGTTTTGCCTCGCGAGCGTGAGTGCGTGGCGGATGTCCGGCTCGACAGCCTCGGGAACGAGCGTGGACCAGCGGATTTGAAAATCGGGAACGAGGAACGGATGCATCTGTGAAGATAGATTTATTCGTCATGGCACACGCTGTCAAAATTTACTTCCCAACAAAGCCTACGGGCGGATGCTGGATTCAGCTTCTCAGCAATGCTGCATGGAAACTGAGATCCCAGCAAATTCCATCTTGACCTGTTCAAACGATCACGCTTCAACTGATGCCATGAGCCTGCAATTGTTATCCAGCCGCCTCAAACAGACCTTCGGCTACGATGAATTCCGCCCACTGCAGCGGGAAATCATGGAAGCCTCTTTGGCGGGCCGAGACGCGGTCGCCATCCTTCCGACCGGTGCCGGGAAAAGCCTTTGCTATCAACTGCCAGCTCTTGTCCGCGAGGGACTCACCGTCGTTGTTTCCCCGCTGATCGCGTTGATGAAGGACCAGGTGGACCAGCTCGAAGCCAGCGGCGTGGCGGCCACCTTTCTCAACTCGTCGCTCGATGCAAATGAAGCCCGGCGCCGCATCGATGGCCTCGACGCTGGAGAATACCAACTGCTTTACGTCGCGCCAGAGCGACTGATGTTGCCAGATTTCCTGGCGTGTCTGAAAGGCTGGAAAATCGCCGCGCTGGCGGTGGACGAGGCACACTGCATCAGCGAGTGGGGCCACGATTTCCGCCCAGAATACCGCAGACTCAAGGAAGTGCGCCATTTGATTCCCGGTATCCCGGTGCTCGCCCTGACCGCCACCGCCACGGAGCGCGTGCGGCTGGACATCCTGAAACAACTCGAACTCCGCGATCCGGAAGTCTTCCTCGCCAGCTTCAATCGCCCGAATTTGAAATACCAAGTCGTCGCCAAATCCGGTGCGGCGGCGCAAGTTTGTAACTTTGCCAACGCCAGACCCGAGGACTCAGGCATCGTTTACTGCCAGTCTCGGAAGAGCACAGAATCGCTCGCCGCCACGCTGCGGGCACAGGGATTTTCTGCCGTCGCCTATCACGCCGGGCTCGATCCGGCGGAGCGCGCGAGAAACCAAGACGCCTTCCTCCGCGACGAGGCCAAGATCGTCTGCGCCACCGTCGCCTTCGGAATGGGCATTAATAAACCCAACGTCCGATACGTCATCCACGCCGATTTGCCCAAAAATATTGAGGGCTACTATCAAGAAACTGGCCGCGCAGGACGCGACGGTCTGCCCGCGGATTGCCTGCTGCTCTTTTCCCGTGGCGACGTGATGAAGTTGCTAAAATTCCTGGAAGAAATCCCCGACGAACAAGCGCGCAATGTCGCCCACCGACAGCTCGACCAGATGACACATTTCGCGGAAAACGAAGCCTGCCGCCGTATCGGCCTGCTCGGCTATTTCGGGGAAATCTGGTCTGCAGAAAACTGTGGCGGCTGCGACCATTGCCTCAGCCCACGGGAAAAATGGGATGCCACCACGGATGTTCAGAAGCTCATCAGTTGCATCCTCCGGGTCCGCCAAGCCGGGAATTTCAGCGTCGGCCTTAACCATATTTCAGAAGTCCTCACTGGCGGCCTGTCAGAGAAAATCCTGCGTTGGAAACACGACGCACTGAGCACCCACGGCATTGGCAAGGACCAGCCGCGGCCCTACTGGGTGGACCTCGGCAGGCAATTGCTGCGGCTTGGATTTCTCGCCGCGAGCACGGATAAATTCCCCACCGTGTCTGTCAGCCAGCTCGGCATCGGCATTCTGAAAAAGCGCGAGACCATCATGCTCACCCGCGCGCTCGAAACCCCGCGCGCCAACTCCGCAGCCCGCAGCGGCGAGATCCCGTGCGACTCCGGCCTGTTCGAATGCCTGCGGGTCCTGCGCAAGACATTGGCCGACGCCCGAAACGTGCCGCCGTATGTGGTTTTTTCCGACGTCACACTCCGTCATTTCAGCCGCGACTATCCGCAAGACGCCGCGGCACTGCTCCGCGTGCCGGGCGTCGGTGACAAAAAACGCGAAGACTACGGCGAGGCGTTTCTCAATGCGATCCGCCAATGGCTCGCCGAAAATCCGCCTCAAAAATTCGCGCCGCTCGACCCGATTGCCGCTCCCGTGCCTCGCACACCGGGCATCACAAATGGCACAGCAGCGCTCACGTTGGAGTTCTTTAAAAACGGCCGATCCATCCCCGAGATCGCTGAAACCCGCGGACTCGCCGTGACCACCATCGAGAGCCACTTGGCCCAAGCCATTGAAAACGGCGAGTCACTCGATCCGCGCGGCCTCTACTCCGCCGAAGAGGAACGGCAGATGCAAACTGCCTTAGAAGGTTACGATGAAATCGCGCTGAAGCCGGTTTTCGAGCAGCTCGAAGGCCGCATCAGCTACGGCAAACTCAAACTCTACCGGGCAATAGTTTCACGGTTAGAGGCTGCAAAATCATAGGACTTGCCGCACATTCGTCAGTCCACCGAGCAGCCGCCCGGCGCGGTAGAATTCTGCCAGTGCCAAGGCTTGGACAAGGTGGTAAAGATCATTGTGATTCAGGCGGCCCGGGATGCTCCAACCGCTCTGCTGGACCCACGCAGCGATAGCAGAAAGCAGAACCCCGCCCAGCATCCAGCCACTCCACACACGACGAAATCGCAAGGCCGCGACCGCCCAGGCGATCATCGCGAGGCCGTAGTCGATCATCGCGACAAAAAATTCTGGGCGGGCTGAGATCGCCGCCGCCGAGAGCACGAACTTGGCAACGAGGAAACGATCCCAGCCAGATTGACGGCCGGGAGGCACGATTTCACGCACCAAACTCAGTCCCATGCCTAAGCCGAGAAAACAGATGATCCAGAGCACCAGTTTCCACCAAGCGGCAGCAATCACGAGCGGTAAATTCGGAGCGAACCCGTGGTAGCTGCCACCGACAAATGCCGCGGCCGACATAGCAAGCAGAGCGCGGATCCACCAGCGAGCGGCCAAGTTTCCCGGAGAGACCTGGCGATGCAGATGCCACGCAAGGCCGATGCCAAGGGCCGTCAGCAAGTAATCCGTCAGCAGGGTGGCTGGCTCGTGAATCATCATGTTTCAGCGAAAAGGTTCCGCTGATGCCGCCACCATTCGCTTTGGAAAAGTTCGCTAGGATCGTGAATTTCCTTCAAGCGGAGAAACTCGGCGAACTGCGGGTAGGCCCGCTCGATCTGAGCACGAGAGGCCCAGCGGTGATAGGTGAGAAAAAAGGACCCGCCGAGGACCAGCGCTTCATCGATCAAAGCCATGAAAGCCGCGGCGGATCGGGTGATGCCGGCCTTATCGTGCTCGGTGTGGAGATTGAAAATCACACAGGCGAAATCCTCGCGCGCCCATGCCAAAAAGCTTTCAGTATCACGCCGGATAAGGCGCACGGTGCCGTAAATCACCGGCACGCCACAGCACCGCAGCAGCTTGGCGGCTGCGCTCATAAAATCAACTAACCGTTCTCGCGGGACGTAGAGTTCGCTGATCATTTCGCTAGCAGCCACATTCGCGCAGGATTCGCGATCAAGCTCACTGTGGTAGTCATCGATGTAAACGCTAAGCTGGTGGCTGTCCGACCAGTAAAGCTCACCGTGAGTGCCGAGGTAGTAGCTGGAATAATCCACGAATACCCTCGCCCGGTCATGGTGGGCGAGGTGGATCAGCCGCCGCCATTCGTTTTTCCCCATTTCCATCTTGGTGCCCGGCATTAAGTGCTCAGGGTCAACAGGCTGGTAGCATGAAAGAATGCCGCGATGGAGAAAATCGAGCGAATTTTCATCGATTGAAAATTGAAAATCGCCATAGAGGCAACCATCGCCGATCCGCTGGTCGAGTATCGGCATGAGCTCGTCGAGCGTGGTGATCTTGACGAGCCGCCGGAGCTTTAGCCTAGGAGTTAGGCGCAGGCAGATAGATGTGATGATGCCGAAGCAGCCGTAGCCGCCGATCGCGAGACGAAATAGTCCGGCATTTTGGCTGCGGCTACAGCGAAGGATTTCGCCGCTGGAATTAACAAGGGTGAAGGCTTCTACGTCGTCGATGATCGGCCGCATTTGCAAGCCGCGGCCGTGGGCATTGGCGGCGAGCGAGCCACCAAGCGTGAGGTCGTCTGCGCCGGTTTGCTTCTGACGGATCGTCCAAATAATCTCGGCCCCGGCCTGTTGGGAATGAAGAGCTTCCACGAGTTCTCGCCATTTCACACCGGCTCCGAGTTCGATAAGACCATGGGCATCAACCTCACCGATGTTAGCCAGGTGGGAGCAATCCAGCAGCAGGGTTCCTTCGCCAAACTGCTGACCGCCCATCGCATGGCGGGCTCCGCAGATCGATACCTTCCGTCCGGTCGCGGCAGCGTCGCGGACCAAAGCCACGACCTCCTGAGTCGAACATGGACGAAGGACCCGCGCGACTCGCGTCGGGTTCAGTTTCGAGTGGATGTCATTGCAGAGCACGCCGTCATTCATCAGATCAGCGGTGAACAAAGGCAGAGACATTCGCCCTGGGCGAGCGGGATTTGCACGAGTTCGCGGGGCGCGAGGATTTCTGCACGCAGATCATGGTCATCCAAGACGACGCTGCCACCGAGTCCATGGGTTTCGAGAAACGCGGGCAAAGCCTTGCGAGGAATCCCCCACAGAAAAGGTTCGCGGCGGGATTGGAGCCACCGCGAGACGATCGGGTTTTCGCCACGGAAGCAAATCGCGCCGTCATCACCTTGCTCCATGAAGGTGAAAATCACGCGACCAGCCGGTCCGGCAAGCTCAGCGAGACTTCGAAACAACGCGCCGACCCGTGCGGCGCTAAGATACATAGTTAGGCCTTCTGCTATGAAAATACTGGAGCGCGTGTTTGAAAAATCCGGGCTGGCACTCAGCGCCGGTGCCAGCGCCTCGGTGGCGAGATCCACGGGGCGGAATTGAAGATTGGGGGCTGGGCTCAGTGCGCGGCGCTTCACTGCTTGCGTCGCGGGGTGATCCAGTTCGAGAAAAAGAGTGCTGGGAAATTCCTGACAAAGCCGCGCTGCCAACGTATCGAAGCCAGCACCTGCCACGACCACTTGCCGGATACCGCTCGCCAAGGCTTCGCGCACAGCGAGTTCGATCCGCCGCTTGCGCGCCAAGTAGTGCGCGACTATCCCCGGTACCATCGCCCGCTCCAGCCGGAAAAGCGCACGCCGAGCCCAACCGTGTTTCAGGGCGAACTCAAACCACGCCTTCTGCCCCGCCACCTCGAGAATCCGCTCCAGAACCTCAGCTTCCTGGGGAGCGACGAGGCGGCAGAGACGCACATCCTCTGCCGCGAGGAGAATGCTCCGCGCCACAAGCATCGCGGTATCGCTGGGTGAGTCGTTGCGCATCGGAAAGTGCTCTGCGAGTGAGCCGCATTCCAGACCCTCCAGTCCATGATAAAATCCCCGCGCATTCTGCAATACGTATTGGCCCAAGGCCTCTGCATCGGTCTTGCATGGACAAGCTGGAAGCCTTAAGAAGCAATCTGATGGACGGCGAAAATCTCAAACCTCAGCGGAATTCATCCTGGTCCGCCACTCTTCTGCGAGTGGTGCTGATTTGTGGCGGTTCGATCGCCATCTTATTACCTGCCTGGTTGCCTAACCGGCCTTCGGTGCCCATCGAGCGCGGCACGGTCGAGCTACTTCAGGCTTTCCTACTCGCTGCCGCCGCTGCTGTGATCCTCGGCGCATCCACCCATGCAGGAAGAAACCGCCCAGTTTGCCGGGTGCTTGCCCTCGGATTACTTGCCGCCTTCGTCGGCGAAATCGATGATTTCATTTCCGGAATCATGGGCATCAATTTCCCAGAAGGATGGGTCGTCGGCGTCATTCTATTATTCGCGCTCATCACGAGCTATCGCCACCGCCGTGTCATGTTTTATTTCTTCTCCACCATGGGAAATCACGCCGGCTCAGGGCTGATCGGCTCGGCAGTACTCATCATTTATGTATTCAACCACATGATTGGCAGCGCACAGTTTTGGAAGGCCACGCTCGGTACTGCTTTCTCTCCTGAAGTTCCAAGGGTCTGTAAAAGCTATCTGGAACTACTCGCTTTCTATCTCATTTTCATCGGCATTCTCGGCCTATCCATCACCTTGGCACGGCGCAGGGAGCCTTCATAAAAATAGCCTCGCCATGTTTCATATCGTCCTCATTGAGCCCGAGATCCCTCACAATGCCGGAGCGGCCGGACGCCTCGCACTGGCCACCGGCTCGACGCTGCACCTTGTCGAGCCGTTAGGATTTTCCCTCGAAGACAAATACGTCCGCCGCACCGGCCTAGACTATTGGCAGGATGTGAAGCTGCGAGTCTGGAAATCCATCGGCGAAATGTGCGATGCTGCTGACGAAGGCGCGCAGCTCTGGTTTCTCAGCACCAAAGCAAAATCTTCCCCGTGGCAGGCAAAATTCCAACCCGGCGACTATCTAATCTTCGGCCGCGAGACCCGCGGCCTGCCAGAAGAACTAGTCGCACAAGCCGGCGACCACGCACTTAAAATTCCGATGCAGCCCGGCAGCACTCGCAGCCTGAATCTTTCCACCGCTGTCGCCATCGTCCTCTACGAGGCCGTCCGCCAGCAAGACCCGGCTTGGTGAGTCATACTATCACGCACGAAAATTTAGAATCTTCGCAGTTGAGGCTTGGCAGAAATATCTATATTTTAAATTAATCTCACGAGCCGATAAAACTACTTATAAATAGCGCATCGCATTGTTTCCTTTCCAAGGAAGACCGGCGGTCGATCCTTAAAATAACACTCCTGCATTCAATTCCCCACTTGGTTAAATTCGATCAAGCGCGCGCAAGCCAATGATTTTTGTCCTCACCGCCGAGAAAAAAGTTCTCGTCCCGCGGATGTGGACACATTACCGCGAGTATGAGCTTTCAACTCTATTGCTCTCTCTGTATCTGAGCACTTGCACCAAGTGTCGCCCGACTCCATCCCACAAATCAGCCTTGGCACCGCAGCGCTTGTCATCTTTGCGGTCTGCGCCGGCTTCGTGCTGCTACGCGGGATGACCCGGATGATCGTCGGCACCGTCGTGCTCAGTGTCAGCGCGTGGATCAGCTTCCTCGTCTGGCAGCAGGCGCCCACCCTATCCATCGAGTGGACCGGGCAATCCCTCGCCTGGATTACTGGCGGTCTGCCTATCACGGCCTTCCTCGTCGCTTTTTTCCTTATCCGGAAGATCTTTCGCCCCTTCGGAAAATCCCCCGCTGAGGAAAAACCCCGCTCCATCACAAAGCTGGCATTTCTCCTCCTGCTCGCCCTCATCCCCACCTCGCTCCTCTGGATCATAGGCGCCACGATCGTTCATCACAACGGATCCATCGCCGAAGTCCGAGCCTACTCGGAAAAACCTATCGGAAACCATGAAGCCAAACCTAACGGATTCAGCCAAAAACTAAAATCCTCCGTCGAGGCCGCGATTCCCGCCAGTTGGCTCAAAGCCCTCGACCCACTCACCGAACCCTCCCGCCTCGCCCTCGCCAAACTCATCACCGCCCAAGCCGGCTCCCCCCTCAAGCCCGTCATCAATCCGCAAACCGGCAAGCCCATTCCGCGCGCAATCATCGTCAGTGACCCAGAGCTCCAAAACCTTGCCCGCGATGGAAATTACGGCACACTTCTGCGCCATCCCCTCCTCACCCAAGCCCTCGCCGATCCCAAAGTTAAAAAACTCCTCAAGGATCTCAGCCTTTGACTCTTCAAATCTGAAATTATAAATCTCAAATTTCCCATGTCCTACCTCGTCACCATCGGCCTCGAAGTCCACTGCCAAGTCAACACACAGACCAAGATGTTCTGCGCTTGCCGCACTTCCTTCGGCGACACGCCGAACACGAACACCTGCCCGGTCTGCCTTGGCATGCCCGGCGCGCTGCCCGTACTCAACCGCGAGGCCATCGAGAAGACCCTGCTCACTGGCCTAATGATCGGCTGCGATTCGCCAAAAATTTCCAAATGGGACAGAAAAAACTATTTCTATCCAGACATGCCCAAGAACTACCAAACCACCCAGATGGATCTCCCCCTCTGCATCGGTGGCGGCGTCCCGCTCTACGAACATTGCTACCCGACTGATGTTAGGAAAAACATCGTCAACCCCGACAAAACCGTCCGCCTCAATCGCATCCACCTTGAGGAAGACGTCGCGAAATCCACCCACCTCGGGAACTCGTCACTCATCGACTTCAACCGCGCCGGGACTCCGCTGATGGAAATCGTCACCGAGCCCGATCTCGAGTCCGGCGAGGAAGCCTTCGCCTACGTCCGCTCGCTCCAGATGATCCTCCAACAAGGCGGCGTCTCGGATGCGGACATGGAAAAAGGCCAGCTCCGCTGCGACGTTAACATCTCATTGCGCAAAAACGCCTCCGACCCGCTCGGCCAGAAAGTAGAACTCAAAAATCTCAACTCCATCTCCGCCATCCGCCGCGC
>JANMYL010000257.1:0-3978 GCA_031382045.1 Akkermansiaceae bacterium
AAAATCATGCAAGCAAATCTTGTTAAAACAATTCCAGCCAGACGTGCTTTTGTTGATTGATTATCCGGGCTTCAATCTCCGTTTCGCCGAGGCGGTGAAACGCGAATGCCCACAGACGCGGATCATTTACTACATCAGCCCGAAGGTGTGGGCATGGAATAAGCGCCGCATACCCGTCATGGCGCGGGTGTTGGATGAAGTGCTGTGCTTGTTCCCTTTCGAACCGCCAATTTTCCGGAATGCTGGGCTGAAATCATCCTTCGTCGGAAATCCGCTGGTGGATGAGCTTGAGGAAAAGCGCTTACCCACCGCGCACCGGGACACGCGGTTGGTCGGCTTATTTCCAGGCAGCCGTGAGCGGGAAATCGCGCGCTTATTCCCAATCATGATCGGGACTGCCAAGCTCATGAAATCTTCCGATGACACTCTAAAATTCGAAGTTCCCGCGGCTTCCCTGAGTCTGGCGGGGCAGATTCGCGCCTTGCTTGCGGAGGCCGGGGCAGGGGATTTGATCGAAGTCAGCATCGGCGGAAGCCACTCGCTGATGCAGCGGGCGTGCTGTGCGGTGATCGCCAGCGGCACAGCGACGCTCGAGGCTGCGTATTACGGGCTGCCGTATTGCCTCGTCTATCGGGTGGCGCCGCTCACTTATTTGCTGGCGAGGATGTTGGTGAAAATCGAGCACATCGGCTTGGTTAATATTTTGGCTGAGGAGGGCGTGGTCGAGGAATTGATCCAAGCGCGGGCGGAGCCGGTGGCAGTGGCGAGCAGTCTGCGCGGATTTTTAGAATCCCCGGCCAAGCGCGACGCCTTGCAGGCACGGCTGGCGGAAATATCGGCCAAGCTCGGTGGAAAAGGTGCCCACCGCTGCGCCGCCCGTGCTGTCGCGGATTGGCTGTCGCGGCCGTAAATTTCTATGGCCTTGGGGGTTGCGTTTCGGCGACGATTGGCTATCTAGGCGGCGTGATGAAATTTTTCTCCATCCTGCTTGTGACCGTTTCTTTGTTTGCCGTTTCCTGCGAGCGCCATGAATTCGAGGGCCCGCAAGGCACCAAGCAGCTCAATGAAAATCACGCCGCCGCTGGTGCGCATGACGCGCACGCTGCACCTGCCGACCACGCGAAAAAACCCGCGCACTGAAGCCGGGGTCCACTGGCGTGATTTCATCAACAGCATAGGAGCACGCGGCGCCGGCATTTCTGATCTCATCAGGCTGAATTCCCACAATGGCATGTGAGCCTGCCTGAGCGCCGCCCTTTAGCAGCGTTGCCAGTCCCACCTCCGAAAAAGCGCCCAGCGACACACCACCGGGTAATGTCTCAACAGTTATTCTTAGAACAAAACCAAGCCTCCCGAGTGGGCCGAAACTAACCTATGAGAAGGCTAGTCTCCCTGCTGCTTGTTGCACAAAAACGCGAATTTCTTACGGGTAAAAATTTGCGCAGCGGCGGGGACTGCATATTGAGATTATGCGGAAACAAGTGAGGCGCTGGCCACGATTTCTTCCATCGCTTCCATGTTCTCCTCAAGCGCACGGACGAAGGCAAACTGGTTGCGGCAGCGGTCGAGATTGTGGCCGGGGCGCTTGATTTTGAAATAGGTGTCGCCGTTAAGGTAGTCGGTTAAAAAGCGCATCCCACATTCGAGCGTGATGAGTTTCCCGGAGAAGGCCAGGTGGGCGAGTTCTGCTTCATTCAGGAAGGTAGCGGTCGAGAGATAGCCGCGCACCAGGGCGTCGAAGCGGTCGAGATTGACCCCGATATGCGTTTCATCTGGGTCGTCCTCGCGAGTGGTGGGGGCGGCGGTGCGGACCATGTCGCCGAAGTCGTAGAGCGCGGAGCCGGGCATGGTGGTGTCTAGGTCGATCACGCAGATGCCTTCGGCCGTGATTTCGTCGAGGAGGACATTGTTGAGTTTGGTGTCGTTGTGGGTGACACGCTCGGGGATGGCACCGGAGGCGATGAGGTCGGTGATGCGTGGGCAATCTGCGGCACGCGCCCGGGCGAAGTTGATCTCGGCTTGGACGTGGGCGGCGCGTCCGGCTAGGTCATTCTTGAAGGCAGCTTCGAGGGCTTTTAGGCGCTTCGGGGTGTGATGGAAATTTGGAATGGTCTCGTGAAGCCGCTCGCCTGCTAGATTTGCCGTGAGGTTCTGAAAGGCACCGAAGGCTTTGGCGGCTTGGAAGGCTTGTTCGTTGCATTCGATTTCATCATAGCCGCGCGCTCCTTCGATGAATGGATAGGTGCGCCAGAGGCTGCCCTCGGCGTCGATGGCGTAGGGCTTGCCGTCGTGGGCGGGGATGCAGGTGAGGGTGCGGCGGTGGGCCTCGGGGTCTCCCTCGGCGAGCAGCGTATCGAGCGCGTGGCGGGTCACGCGAGCCACGTTTTCCATCACTTGGATGGGATTTTTAAAGACGTGGTGGTTGATCCGTTGGTGGATGTAGCGGACGCGGCAGCCCGCTTGATTGTAGTCCGCGCAGTAGGTGTCATTGATGTGGCCTGAGCCGTAAACTTGCGCTTCCACAAAGTCGGCGCGCATCTGGAATAGCAGGGAAATAGCCCGGAGATCGTGTGTCATGAGAGGATCGCTGGATATTCTCCGGTCTCGATGAGCTTGCGGATGGAGGAGACGACGTGCTGCTTGTCATCCGGGTAGGTGACGCCGAACCAGTGGCTCGTCGTGTCGAGCACTGCGCAATCCGCCTTGCCGGAGCGGATCAGGGCATCGACGACGGTGGGGATGTAGTTTTCGGACTTTTCCACGGTGATGAAATTTTTCAGGAAGTGGGAGAACTCCGTCTCCAGGTGATCCATGAAGCAGTGGGTGAATGCCCAGAAATTCATGGAAACGGGAGATTTCTCGCAAACCTCGCTGCGGGTGCCATCGAGGGCATTGCCGCGGACGACGCCGTCGCTGTCGCGCTCGATTTTCACGTATTCCTCGACGCTGGCGAGAAGGCCGTCGGCGCTGCGGGTGCAGATGCCGCGGTTCACATCGCCATGGTCGGAAAGGGTGTTGATGAGCGGGTAGCCGATCATCGCGTAGTGGGCCTTGTCATTTTCGGTGCGCGGTGTGTTGAGGAATTCGGCGGCGCGGACGTAGGCGTCGCAGCCGTAGAAATCGTCTGCATTGATCACGGCGAAGGATTCCTTGACGAGATGGCGCGCGGCGCGGATGGCGTGGGCGGTGCCCCAAGGTTTCGTGCGGCCTTCTGGGACGGCGAATCCCTCGGGGAGGTCGTCGAGCTTCTGGAATGCATAATCCACCTCGATGACGTCTGCGAAGCGGGAGCCCACGCCATGGCGGAAAGCCTCCGCGAAATCCTCGCGGATGATGAAAACCACCCGCCCGAAGCCGGCGCGGATCGCGTCATAGACGGAGTAGTCGAGGACGGTTTCGCCATTCGGCCCCATCGGGTCCATTTGTTTGAGTCCGCCGTAGCGGCTGCCCATTCCAGCGGCGAGAACAAGGAGTGTCGGTTTCATGATTTTTCAAAGAAGGCGGCGGATTGAAGAACTCGCAGCGCGGCCTTGAAATGCCAATTGGCGGAGCGGGTGGCAATCCCTGAAATTTACCAATGGTCTGGAATGGTGGGCGGGAAGTCCTGATTCTGCGGGATTGCTTTCAAAAGCTCAGCACTGCAAGCACTTATGGGGAAAAATCATTAAAATTATGGATTTTATCACCTAACTGAGGTGAAGTCCCCATAGTTTCGAGTCACTTCTGCGACGTGGGATTCAATCCGGGAAGACAATCGCGCGGTGGCCGTCGATGATCGTGCGGTCGTGGACGTGGAAGCGAATTCCTTTGGCAAGGGCGATGCGCTCGCAGTGGCGGCCGAGGCGGACGAGGTCGTGGGGAGTGTGGAAATGCTGCACGCGGTCCACTTCCTGCTCGATAATGGGGCCGGCGTCGAGGTCGGCAGTGACGTAGTGACAGGTGGCTCCTATCAATTTCACGCCGCGTTCGTAAGCTTGT
>JANMYL010000314.1:0-4326 GCA_031382045.1 Akkermansiaceae bacterium
GAAGTGATGATTTCCGCGCTGCCCTCGCCGACTTGCGTGCCCTTGCCAAGCACCCAGACGCGGGCTTTCCAAGTGGTGAGATTGTCCGGGAATTCCAGCGGAATCTCGGCGTGGCCATCGGCGTCAGTCTGAATCGCGCCAGACCATTTCAAGAGATCGGCGAAGTCCTTGCGGACAAGAATAGGAGCGGCAGAGGGGGCGGGGGCGGAGCCCGCAAAAGGATCAGCTTCTCCAGCCATTTTCGCATCTGCCCCAGGCATGGCTGCGGCCAATGTCATCGGAGCGGAGTCAACGGCATCGCTAAAAGGATCACTCTTCATCATTTCAGACCGTGCTCCGCCACGAAAGCCGCCACTGCCTTTTCCCACAGAAAAACCCTCATCCCCGAAACGCCCGAGCGACTGCATCCCCATGACTTTAGGACGAAGTAAATTCCCCGGCGAGTCCGGGATCGAATCGCCTCGAACGCCCGGATAATAATTGTTTTTCCACATCCAGAAATTCTCATGAATTTTCCC
Source organism: Akkermansiaceae bacterium (assembly GCA_031382045.1). GTDB lineage: Bacteria > Verrucomicrobiota > Verrucomicrobiia > Verrucomicrobiales > Akkermansiaceae > Luteolibacter. Next base: position 519 of record JANMYL010000314.1, read on the forward strand.
GACGTTCGAGCCGCCGGTGATCGCTTCTAGGGATTTGTCATAAATTGATAGAACGGCGATACCTGTCACCGGTTTGCCCTCTGCGTCCTTCAAAGTCACTCGCAGCGAAGAGGTTTCGCGCGGCTTCACCCGGTTCTTCGCGGGCTCCAGCGTCACCTCGATCAACTTGCTCACAGGCGGCAACAAAATTTGCCGAACGGCGGTGTGAACCTTCGCGCCATGGACGCTGACGCCCTCGACGAACATATTTGGCATATCGCGCAGATCCAGCGGGACATCGACTTCGAGACTTTTCCCATCGAGCTGGATGCGGCGGGCTTCGCGTCCGGCGGAGCCTGCGATGTGTAGAAAAAGCCAGACCTTGGCGTTTTCCTTGTCGCTATTCACGCGGAGTTTCACCGTCTCGCCAGAAGCGTAAGATGACTTGTCGGCGATGATTTCCAAGGGCCCGAAATGCCAATCCCCAGGATCAGCGCGACCCGGGCCGTGGACGTTGAGAATCGCCGCGCCTTCTGCTGGATCGCCTTCCTTGATCGAGAGGCTCGCAGCGAGCCGATACTGACCGGTGGTGGGCGCGGCGAAGCGCTGCTTCACCTCACCCTGCGCGTCAGTCTCTACCGGATACGCCTGAATTTCCTGCTCCTCGATGCGTTCATCTTTCCCACGGGTGAGTTTGAAAATAACCAACTTTCCTTTTGCGCCGACGACTGGATTTCCTGCCAGAGTCGCAGCGGAAATTGTCGCTTCCACCATCTCCCCGGCGCGGGTGTGGCCACGGTCCGTCCACAGCACGACTTCGAACGATTTACGCGCGGCGATGACCGAGCCGGTGCCACGTTCTTCGCGGCGGGAGGCATCCACCACGCGGGCCTCGATGGTGTATTTCGCATCCATGTCGCCGTGAATTTCCTTGGCAGGCGCAGTGTCGATTTCGATCTTCGCCGTGCCATCCGGGCTGATCGGTAAATTGCGCTTGAGCACGAGTTCATCCGGCGTCCAGCGATTTCCCTGCCACCACGGCGGATGTGGCGGCAGGCAGCCCCAGTTTTTCCAACTTGGGTGCCATGTCGCCTCGCTGCCATTCCACCATGCACCGGGGCCATAGAGCCAATCCCAGCGCCAAGCCGGGAACCAGCGCTCGCCGATTGAGCCACGTTTCACGATGATCTCGACGTTCGCATTTCGCACGGGCGCGCCGTGGAAATACGTCGCCTTCACGGTCGCGGTGAATTTATCCCCGAGCTTCACTGGCGCATCTGGTGCCTCGACTTTCACCTGGTATTCCGGCTTGCGATATTCTTCCACATGGAGGCTCACGGCAGTAGAAATCTTGTTGGGAATTTCAAACACTGCGCTCCAACTACCGAGCACTGCGTCCTTGGGAATGATCACTTCACTCTCCACCGCGCCGAGCGCGTCAGTCTTGAGGTTTTCAATTTTCATCACCTCCTCGCCTCGGCCATTGGTCAGTATGAGTCTGCCAGATTGATTCGCCCACCTCGATTCATCAGGCTCGAAATAGCCGACATTACGGAGGTAAAACTTCAAGTGCGCCGTGTCTCCGGGTTTGTAGAGCGGGCGGTCCGAGATGCCGTAGCTGAGATCGCGGTTGGCGTTTTCAAGCTGGGGAACCTCGATGTGATAAGGCTGAAATCCATAAAATACGGGTGAATGACCCGGCTTGCGGGCGATGGCCAGCCATTCGAAATCACGATCATAATCACCGGGCTTAAGCAGCGTTTTTCCATCGTCATCGGCCGTCCGATTGAATGTCTTGGTGCGGACTTCCATCCGCGGCTCCGCCGGATTTTCCCGTTCGAGACGGATGGTCCTGTAACCAAAAAACTCGATGTCCGCGCCCACCACTGGCGCACCGCCAGCCGCGTCCGCCACCCACCATTGTTTATTGCCACCCACGTCATTCTGGACCAGCACCGAATCCACGATCCAGACCAGTGTGTGGAACTCATTGCCGCCGTCCATTTTCCCGCTGATCCACCATGCGCCAGCCTTGCCGAGTGGCACTTCCAGATCGGCGCGCGTGTCCCGGTGTTTGTCGCGCGGAATGAGCTTCGCTTCCCAGCTCGCGGCGATTTTACCGATGAACTTCGAGGAATTTCCTTGAATGAGCCGGCTGGCGATCTGCGAGGGATTGAGGCGCTCCCAGTCGAGCTGGGCCGGGTTGCTTTTCAGAAAATCGAGCGTGTCCTTGAGCACCGCCTCCATGTCCACGGGCGCGGCGGTGAGCTGGACGGCGGCGGCATTACGAAACACCAACGGCAGCTTCGGCTTCACCCCAGCGGGCACCGTCTCAGCCGGCTCGAAGCGGCCCCAGTTGCCGGTGATTTGTCGGAGGAGTTTCTTGCGCGAATCGTCATCACCGGGTCCGTGCTTCGCGATGGTTTGCTCCAACACTTCGCGGGCCTTATCGTATTGGCGGCGGTTGAGAAATATCTGGACCAACGCATCGCCCGCTGTGTCACCGACGAGCTGGTTTTCTAGGATCGAGCGATAGAGCGCGATGAAATGAAACTCCGCAGGCAGCTTGAAACGGCGGACGCCGTCGGAGGTTTTCGCGAGGCATTCGTCCTCGGCGAGCGTGTCCATTTCGAGAACCCCCTTCGCATCATCCGGATTTTGCTGCTGCCACCAGCCGTAAGACGAGAGGGTTTCCGTGCCGAATTGTGACTGCGAAAACTTAGCCCGCTCGGAAATCATGAGCGCCGCCATGTCTGTCTCCTTGCTCAAGCGGACCTGCTCTGCCAGTGCGAAACGCCAGCGTTGACCATCACTTTTCGCCGTTTCCCAAGAAGCAGGGACTTCGTGAAGCAGCGGCCCATCCTTCGCCCACGGTGCGCCCTCAGTGCCGCCTTCCGGCCCCGGCTCGTTCCACTCGGGCAAGGTATCCAGCGGCGTGAGGGTTTGCAGCTTCCATGCCTCGTTTTGGATAAAAACCTCCGCCAATTCTCGCCATGCCAAAATCCCCTCTTCCGCTGATCCCGGCTTGCTCACCGCCGCTCGCAGAAGCTGCAAGGAGCGAATGTGATCTCGATACTCGGTGCTAAAAAACACTTCTGAAGACTCACTTTGAATAGAAGCGTTATTCTGAAATTGCCCGCCTCCTCCTCCACCTCGTTCAAACTCACCGGCCACGATCCTGCCGGAGTGCGGCGCACGTCGATAGACTTCCGCCGCCGTGGTGAGGCGCGACACATTTTCCGGCTGCGCGGAGATCGAACGCTCCACCAGCCCGTCGAACTCACTCCAAGCATCCAAGCGGCCAAGTGCCTCGGTCGCCCGCCCCAAATCTGAGCCAGAACCCTCGTCCGAGATCGGCATCAATTTTTCCTCATAGAAATTCACAGCCTCCCGCCACATCCCTCGCTCCGTGAGCTTGTCGCGTTCCTTGCGGAGAGCATCCGGTTCTTGCGCCATGAGCCTGAGGGGGGCGAGGGAGACGAAGAGGCAAATCCAAACCAAATTTTTCATAGCGCTCCAATGACACCCGAAATAGGAATTTCTTAGAAGAACTATTTCACCCGCATGAAACCCGACCTCCTAAAAACACTTTACCCACTCCTGCCATGCGCGCGGTGATTCAGCGGGTGCTCGAAGCCTCGGTGGAAATCGATGGCCGGATCATTTCCCGAATCGGCGGTGGGTTACTCGTTCTCCTCGGCGTCGCGCACGGCGATACGGCGGACGACGTCGCTTGGCTCAGCGGCAAGGTCGCGCGGCTGCGGATTTTTTCCGATCCCGACGGTAAAATGAACCAATCCGTGACCGAGGCGGGCGGCGAAATCATCGT
>JANMYL010000316.1:0-3786 GCA_031382045.1 Akkermansiaceae bacterium
CTGCGGTCTGCCTTCATCGAGAGCTGATAGCGCCAACCGCCGATGTCGTGGTCCATCGCGCGGTTGAGCTCGCGCTTAGTGCGTTCTGCTTCGTCTAACTTTTCCTTTAAAACATCGAGCACTTGGTGCTGGAGTCGGTCCTCCCACTCTTTGCGAGCGTCTTCGGCGGCGACGGTGTATTTCTCTAATTCATGGGACTCCAGCTCCGTACGGCGAGCATCGTAGCGGGAGTTCTCGTCATCGCCGGGATCGAATGCCTCGGCGGTTTCCGGATGTTTTTCGGCAAGCGCGCGGCGCTCCAAATCACGATCTCGGCGGGCTTTGTCCGAATCAAACTCGCGGATGCGGGCCATCTCTGACGACGCGTCCAGGCGTTGTTGCCATTTGGGAAATTGCGCCTGCGCGGCGGCGATGAGTTCGGAAATTTCCGTGTCGCGCACGCCATCCAGAGCCTCGCGGCTGAGCTGGCGTGCGGCGAGCGAAGCCGCTTCATCCTCGATGAGTGAGGCCATACTGTCCTGCAACACCCGCTCCTGTTGGGCAAATTTCTCGATGCTGTTTGCAAGCCGTCCGGTGCGCTCGATGACGCCCTGGAAAGTTTTCTCCAACACTCGCAATTTCTCGACCGTCGCTTCGCGCTCGGGCGTGGCGAGCAGGCGGATCGTCTCGTCAAGCTGCGCGAGTTCTTTCCGCAGGCGCGGCAAGTCACGCAGCTTCGAACTGCCAGCCGGCGGCTCGGCTTTGTCTAGCGTCCACTGCTCGCCGCGATGCAAAAACATCCGCCAATCCTCCCGCAAACGAAGCTTCAAAGTGAGTTCTTCCTTCACTTCTGCTAGCTCATCCTGGCGCAACGTCCGCAGTCTCCGCAGGCCTTCCTCGCCGATGGTGAACTCCTTGGCAGGCTGGAAATGCTGGCGATGCGGTGGGTCCTTGAGCCAGCCGTCTTTAGAAAACGCGCGCGGATGCGAATCGAGTTGGCTGACTTTTTCGACCGCGATTAGATCACCGTAAAGATGCTGGAGATATGCCTTGGCGAGCTCGTGTTTGGTTTCGAAAAACGCTGCGATCGTCCCCGGTTTTGCGTCTTTTGTTCCGGAAAGTTCTCCTGCATGGACGAGTGGCTCGTCGATGTGCCCGAGGCGGCGGGCTTGTTCCCACGCGGCTTTGAAATCCTCGGCGAGAACGGCACTGCGCTTGTTACCTAGCAGCGATTCGAGTAGCGGCCACCATGGCTCGGCCTCGGCTTTCACCTCGATCACACGACCGAAAGCATCAGCACGCTGACCGCGGGATTTCAAAGCATCCAGCAGCGGCGACGGCGCGGCGCTGCCTTTGTGATCGAGATCATCCAGCTCGCGACGGAGGCGGGATTCGCGGTTTTCCAGCGTCTTGATTTCCTCCTCCACCGGGCGGAGTTGGTTATGGGCAGACTCTTTTAAAATGGCGTGAATCCGCGGCATCCGCTGGGCGGCATCCAGCGCGGCGGACTCGTCCGCGCCTTGCATTTGCTTGAGCCAAGCGGCGGCAGACTCGGGTTCTTCCAGCCCGAATTCTTGGGCGAGACGAAGCCATTGTTTCCAATACTGCGTGCGGTCGTGGAGAAACTGGCGGGCAGATTTTTCAGTTTCTCGCAACGCGTCCAGCTCGCGAGCGACATCATCCCGGTGGCTGCGGTCTTCTGCTAGGCGGGTGATTTGAAGGTCATTTCCGGCGACAAGGCGGATTTTTGCGAGTTGGGAATCCAGCTCATTTCGCTCAGCCAGCGCGGACTCGTAGTCAGAGCGAGTCTCGGAATTTTGGAAACGAAGCTGCTCCAGCTCGGTCTCGCGTGAGGTGAGATTTTCGAGCTTCTGCTCATGCCCCAGTGCGATGCGCAAATGGGCGTGCAGTCGCGCGTCGCGGCGGGCAGTGACGTATTCTTGGTGCTGCTCGCCGATGCGGACGAGCCGCGCGTGTTGATCGTGCATTTTTTCCAGCCGCTCCTGCGCGCGGCGGTGGGCATCGACGCTGGCGCGGACGGCTTTCACGTCCGGCAAACCCGGCTCTAGCAAGTAGTCGCGGATGAATTTTTCGAACGACTCGACCGGCTGAAATGCCATCGAGTTTGGCAGAGTTTTATTCATCTGCACTCGGTCGAATCCAAGATGGCTGCGCGAGCCCATTTCATCGAGATACGAGGCTTGGCGGTCGAAGACCTCGCCGCCGAGATCACGCTTCACGTGGACTCGGAATTCCTCCTCGGACATGAAGGCGACGGCGTCTGATTCGAGTTCGGCACTGAGGAAATCCTCGCGTTCGAGGCGGTTAGGAATGGTGAACCAGAGCGTGCGCGCCTTGGCGGTCGGGCCCTCGAATTCGATGCGCGCGCCCCAAGTTTCGCGGCGCGGGGTTTCCTCGCCCTTTGCCAGCGGCCAGACGAATTCCAGTCCTGCGAGAGTCACGCCAGACGGGCGGAGGTAGCGTTCTTGGCCATCATTTCCTTGGGTATTCGTGTCGCACAAACAATAACCACGCAGCGAGCGGCCGCTGCCAGAACCGGCGGCGGCTTTGTTGAAGCGGCTGAGCGATTCGCCAAGCATCACGAACTGGATCAAGTCCAGCAGCACGCTTTTTCCTGAGCCATTCGCCCCGGTGATGAGCGAGAGGCCGGAGACGTCGATGAAGCGGCGGTAGCCATACCAATTGATGGCGAGGATGCGACTGAGGTGGACGCGGGTTTTCATTTCAGGCTTCGGCGGCGGGTTGATAGAGGGCGGCACGGGCGAGGCAGGATTCGAGGCTATCAAATGGGATCACGCGCGGCAGGCTGGGCAGGATTTCGATGAGTGTCTCGCCGAGCTGGAGCGCGCCGTCCGGCTTGTGGGTGCGGATCAGGCGGTGGCGCTTCAGGCGGCTTAACAAATCGTTCAGATGGGTTTTTTCCGGCGGTTCGATCTTGTCGAAAGTGTTGCGGAAGCGCGTCCACAAGTCATCGACGGTGAGGATGACGGCGCTGCTGGCTTCATTCGTCCGGTGGTCGTCCCAGACCCGCCACAAGACTAACAATAGCAACGTTTCATCCTTGGTGAACTGCGCGAGCAAGTGGCAAGCCTCGGGCCGAGGGCGGGCTTGGAGGATGAAAAAATCGTCGTCGATGATGAGTTCCAGCCCGAGCGGCGCGAGGTAGTCCTTGAGGTGTTCCTGGTAGTGATCACGGGCGAGCAGGAAATGATCGCGCCCAGCGCCGCTGCTGCCGAGCAAGGTGCCGCGACCGATGAGTTCGGCGAGGATTTCGCGGATCGCAGGGCGGTCGTCGTCAGGGACATCGGACCAGAAACGGGGCCAGTGGGGATCGGACATGGTGGGGTAAAAGCTGAAAAACTGAAAAGCTGAAAAACTGAGATTATTTAAAGCCTTTGGATTTGAAACCGCTCGACGTTCCAGCCGGCGTGAGGGTCTGCGGGGATTTTTTCGGGGGTGAGGCCGGTGATTTTGCCGGGGCCGTCGATGGTCCATTTCACGCGCTGGCCGTCGGCGGTGACGGCGTGCTCGTAGGCGGCGATGGCGAGGAGATCGAGCATTTCATCGAGATCGGCGGCGGCGAAATCCGAGGTCATGACGACGTTGGATTTTTCCGGCAGGAGACGGGCGACGAGTCTTGCAGCGCGTTGGGGTGTTAGGGCGAGGCGCTGACGTTCGCGGAGGGCGGGGAGTGTTTCCTCTGGGGTTTCGTCGCGGCCGCCGGTGTCGTTACCTAATGTTAGTTCGGCTGGTGCTTTGATGCGGCGGGTGGGGGCGAGCGACTCG
>JANMYL010000317.1:0-1935 GCA_031382045.1 Akkermansiaceae bacterium
GCGTGCCCTCGCTGGTGGCTTGACCGCCACCATCCTCTGGGAAATCGTCCGCCACCTACTAGTTGCCTATTATACCAAAATCTCCGTCGTCAACATCCTCTATGGCTCCATGGCCACCATCATCATCGTCCTTCTCACGCTAGAAGCTGTTGCCCTAATTCTTTTGCTAGGAGCACAAGTCATCGCCGATCTCCAGCGCAGCGCGAACGCCGGCATCCCTTGGCACGAAGACCCAGACAGCGACGCCCATCCGTAAATTTCCATCAAATCATGAAACTCGTTAGCGACATCCACGTCAGTTCCAATCTCGTCCTACCCTCCCCACTCGACCTGCTCGCGCAGCTCCCGCCCAGCGACACCGACACCGACTTTATCTTCCAAAGCCGCCGTGCGATCCGGGAAATCATCTTTGGAAATGATCCCCGCCTGCTCGTCATCGCTGGCCCCTGCTCCATCCACGACATCGCCGCCGGCCGCGAATACGCCCAGCGCTTCGCCAAGCTCGCCGAGCAAGTGAAGGACGAAATGCTGCTAGTCATGCGCGTCTATTTTGAGAAACCCCGCACCACCGTCGGCTGGAAAGGCCTGATCATGGACCCACGGCTGGACGGCAGCAACCAGATCGCGGAAGGACTCCACCTCGCACGCCAATTCCTGTTGGACGTGATCCGTCATGGCATCCCCACCGCCACCGAATTTCTAGACCCTATCACCCCGCAATACATCGCAGACCTCATCAGCTGGTCTGCCATCGGGGCGCGCACCACCGAATCCCAAACCCACCGTCAAATGGCCAGCGGCCTCTCCATGCCACTCGGATTTAAGAACGGAACTCTCGGAAATCTCGAACCCGCCGTCAACGCGATCAAAGCCGCCGCACAGCCACAGACATTCCTCGGCGTGGGCATGGACGGCCGCGCCTCCGCCGTCACCACCACCGGAAATCCCGACTGCCACATCATCCTGCGCGGCGGCGAAAGTGGACCTAACTACGACGAAAGAAACATCGCAGAGACCCGCGAAATGCTCGTCAAACACGGCCTCAAGCCCGCAATCATGATCGATGCAAGCCACGGAAACTGCAGGAAGGATCACAATCTAATGCCCGCCGTCTTCGAAGAAATCCTCCGCCAGCGCGCAGCCGGAGACACCTCTATCATCGGAGCCATGCTCGAAAGCCACCTCGTCGCCGGTGCCCAAAAATTCCCCCAACCGCTCGATCAACTCATCCACGGCCAAAGCATCACCGACGCCTGCATCGACTGGGAGACCACTGAGAAATTGCTCCTCGCGGCAGCTACCCATCAAGCGAACTCCCTGTAATCACGTAGGGCGCGACCCTGCCTCACCACTCGAAGGAAACTTAGAATCTCAAGCTCTCTGGCTTTAAATGCCTTGGGCAAGGAAAAATAGATTCTGCAAATTACTTCGGGGATCCAAAATACCCAAAAACACTACATCTCGCGTCTCACTGGTCGATCCACCACCACATTCGGTATGAATCCGGCTTGATGGATTGCAGACCGACGGGTCTTAGTTACTCTCCGCGCAGTTCACATCCCTCTCGCGCGTCACCCTTAAGCCAATCCTGTCTGAATGTATCTCAAAACTCTCGAAATCCACGGCTTCAAGTCCTTCGCGGATAAAACCGTATTCGAATTCGCAAAAGGCGTGACCGGCATCGTCGGCCCAAATGGCTGTGGCAAATCCAACGTGGTCGATGCCATCCGCTGGGTGCTCGGCGAAACTTCTGCCAAAGCCCTCCGTGGCGGAGAAATGGCCGACGTCATCTTTAACGGCACCGAAAAGCGCAAGCCGCTCGGAATGGCCGAGGTGACACTCACCATGGCGGATTGCGAAGGCCCGCTGAAGGTGGATTTCAACGAAGTCGCACTGACCCGCCGGGTGTTCCGCGACGGGCGCTCTGAATACCGG
>JANMYL010000129.1:0-5349 GCA_031382045.1 Akkermansiaceae bacterium
TGCATCACCGCGGCGTCCTCGACCCAGTCGCGCAGACCCGGCCCTGCTATCTGCGCCATTTCCGGCCCACCCGCACCGTGGATTTCCAAATCCGGCACCATTTCTACTAAGGAACGCAGCAATCCCGCGCCGTGCGCATCCCCGCTCAACTCCCCCGCGACCACGTAAACCCGTTTCGACATGAGGTGGCAGGCTAACTAAGCCGACCGGCTCTGGCCATTAAAAATTCACCCACCGCCCCGGACGTACCGTCAATTCTCGGAAATCGACAAACTTCCCGAGTTCCGCATTGATTTCGACGCCACTGCCGCTTTGATCGGTCTCCCAAGCTTTCCGCATCCTCACCATGTCCGCCGATCTCACAGAATCTCCCGCCCCTCTTGCTGAAATTTCACAAGGCACCAACGCCTTCGAAGCATTTCTCGATCGCAATCAGAAAAGCGTCGTCGTTTTTGCCATCTTGCTCGCCATCTCAGGCGTGGCACTGGTCATATACCGTGGCGTGGAAACCAGCCGCCAGCAAACCGCTGGTGCCGCCCTCACCAAAGCCGAGGACCTCGCCGCTCTCCAAGCCGTCGTCACCGATCACCCCGGCACGACTGCCGCCGGCAGCGCCATGGTCCTCCTCGCCAACAGCCAGTGGACCGCGAATAAACAGGATGACGCCATCGCCACCCTCCGGAAATTCATTGCCGAATCACCCGCACACCCGGCCATCCCCACGGCCAAGGTCAACCTCGCCTCCAAGCTGATGGCCCAAGGTAAGTCCACCGAGGCCGCAAAACTCTTCGAAGAACTCGCCGCCGACCCCGCAGCGAGCTTCATCGCACCATTTGCCCAAATTTCCCTCGGCGACATCTCCAAAACCGCCGGCGACATCGATAAAGCCGAGGCCGCCTACACCAAAGCGAAAAACGCCGACAGCAGCTTCGCCGACACCGCCAACCGCCGCTTGGCCATCTTAAAAACCAAACCACCTACAGAGATCGAGCCGCCACCAGCGCCACCCGCCCCAGAGACCAAGCCGCCTCTGACACCCGAAGTGAATCTCCCGCCCACCGCTCCAGAAGTCGCAACCCCAGTCGCGCCCAAGCCTTGAATCAATTTGACATCATCATAACTCCAACCACCTTTACCTCCCGTGTTTAAAAAAGTAATCGGCCAAGACAACAGCGAATCCCAGCGGTCCGCCCCACCCCTTACGGAAATTCGTAACCCAGAGCCCACATCGCCCGCTTACGGCTCGCAGCAAGCTGCCGCGTCCGCCTCACGGCCTGCGCCCTCCGCCACACGCAATTTTCTCTCCACCGACGTGGAAATTAAAGGCACCGTCAAATTCACCAACGACCTCGTCGTTGACGGAAAAATCGAGGGCGAAATCTCCTCCGACGGCAATCTCACCGTCGGCGAAAACGCCCGCATCAAGGCAGAGATCAAAACTGCCACTGTCATCGTTTACGGCAAGGTCCACGGTAATATCACCGCTGCAGACCGCGTCGAACTCAAAGCCAGCGCCGAAGTCGTCGGCGACATCAAGGCCAAGTCCCTCGCCATCGAAGCGGGTGCTATTTTCGTCGGGAAATCCACCGTAGGCACCCCAGCTCAAGCTGCAGCGTCCGCTCAGCCCGGCACAAACAAAGCTGCCTCAGCAGTTGAAACTTCTAAACAAATCCCCCTTGCTGGCACCACACTCTAACTCGTTGAAGGCGAGTCCTTCGAAGCCCCATTCACACTGCCATGGCCGATGAGCCCCAGCGCCATCGCATCGAGATTGCCTGTCCGGAATGCGGGAAATTGCAATCCGAGCCCGCACTCGTGGTCTCCACACAATGTCGGGCTTGTCGTGCGAATTTCCAAGTCCGCGCAGGTAAAGGTGTAGTCAGGAAGCACCCCACCACCCGGCTCGCTGTACCGCGCAAAGATTCAGATCCAGAGCCTGAGCAGCCACTGGCACCCACGCTCCAGCCCTTCCTCCGCCGCGGCCCCGTCGTGCCCGTTCCGCAATCATTCCTGATGCGGTTCTTCAACCCCGCCAAACCGCCGCGAAAAATAACCTGCTTCGGCTGCAGCCATTCCTACTCCACCGTCGGTGAAGCCCAGTCCAGCCAGTGCCCGAAATGCAGCGGCTACATCAGCCTACTCGATTACGACATCACGGAGCACTGGAATCGCCGCATTCAGACTTGTGGCGATGTCATCATCCAGAAATCCGGAACCGTCTCCGGCGTCACCCTAAAGTGCCATAACCTCACCGTCCTTGGCAAGCTCGCCGCCTCCGTCGAATGCTCCGGCGACTTGATCATCCGCACCCATGGCAAAATCACCGGTGACGTCCAATGCCGGAACCTTCGCGTCGAAAAAGGCTCGCGAGTGGAATTCCTCAACCCCGTCATCGCCGCCAGCGCATTCATCGACGGCAACGTCCGCGGCCAGATCTCCTGCTCCGGCCCCGTCACCCTCGAAAAACGCGCCCATCTCCAGGGACTCGTCCGCACCACCTCGCTCATCGTCAAACCTGGTGCCAAACACACCGGTAGCATCGAAATGATCCCCGAACTCTCCCCTCAAGCCTAAAATATCTTCACCCTCTTATCCTTTCTTCCATCTGCGTTCATCAACGTCCCTCTGCGGTTGAAAAACTCTTCTCTTCAATTTCTCCAACCCTTCCGACCATGCCCGCCGCTCTCGACCTCAAGGAGGAAATCCTAGCCCTTAAAAAAGCCCGGAACGCCGTCATCCTCGCCCACAACTACCAAACTGGCGACATCCAAGACGTCGCCGACTACGTGGGTGACTCGCTCGGTCTCGCCTACCATGCCAAGGCCACCGATGCCGACGTTATCGTCTTCTGCGGCGTTCACTTCATGGCGGAAACCGCCAAAATCGTGAACCCCGGAAAAATAGTCGTCCTACCAGACGCCGATGCTGGTTGCTCGCTCGAACAATCCTGCCCCGCCCCAGAGCTAGAAGCCTTTCTCGCTGCCCACGCCGAGAAGAACTATTACGTCATCGCCTACATCAACTGCTCCGGCGGTGTCAAAGCACTCTGCGACGTCATTGTTACCTCCGGTAACGCGGTTAAAATCGTCAACCTCGCCCCGCAAGACCGCCCAATCCTCTTCGTCCCAGATGAAAATCTCGGCGCCTGGGTCATGGAGCAAACCGGTCGCAAGATGGGTCTCTGGAAAGGCAACTGCTACGTCCACGTCGAGTTCACCCGCGACTCGATCAACCGCATCAAAGCCGAATACCCGGGAGCCCTCGTCGTCGCCCACCCAGAATGCACCCAAGCCGTCCGCCTCCTTGCCGACGAAGTTTGCTCGACCGAGAAAATGGTCAGTTACTGCAAAAATGCCCCCGTCAAGGACATCATCGTAGTCACCGAGAGCGGCATGCTCCACCGCCTTCGCAAGGAGTGCCCAGACAAGAACCTCATTGCTGGCCCCACCGACCGCTGCGCCTGCGCAGACTGCCGCTATATGAAAATGAACACCCTCCAGAAACTCCGCGACTGCTTGGACACTCTCCAGCCCCGCGTCGAAATGGAGGAATCCCTCCGCAAACGCGCCGAAGCCCCGCTACTCCGGATGCTAGAGCAGTCCAAGTGAAACAGGCATTCCCCAGCCCCCAGTGAAACAGGCATTCCTGCCTGTTATAGCCCAAGTGACACAGGCATTCCTGCCTGTTCTTCTCCTCACACAAGAATTCCCACCTATCCCTCCACTTCCAAAAACAGGCAAGCCCCCCATGCCACCCATTTCCTCCATGCCCGAAATAAAAACCGACTCCCTCCGCGCCGCCATCCGTGACGTCGCAGATTTCCCGAAACCCGGCATCATTTTCAAAGACATCACCCCAGTTCTTGCCGATGGAAAACTCTTCCAGCAGTCCATCTCCCTCCTCTGCGAAACCTCCGGCGGCGTAAAAATAGACAAAGTTGTCGGCATAGACGCCCGCGGCTTCATCTTTGCAGCCGCCGTCGCCGACCGCCTCGGCGCAGGCTTCGTCCCCGTTCGCAAAAAAGGCAAACTCCCCTGGAAAACCCGCCAAACCGCCTATTCACTCGAATACGGCGAGTCCATCGTCGAGCTCCATGAAGACGCCATCCTTGCCGGCGAATCCATTCTACTCGTCGATGACCTGCTAGCCACCGGCGGCACCGCAGCAGCAGCGGTGAAACTCCTCGACGAACTCGGAGCCAACATCATCGGCATTTCCGTGCTCATCGAATTAGGCTTTCTCCAAGGGCGCCCCAAACTCGCACCTCACCCGGTTCACGCCATCCTCACTTATTGAAATTTCCTGCGCCCCAGCCAGCTGCGGACCAGGTGGGTAAGGATTCCTCCCAACACGATCAACGACACCCCGGTGATCGCCCATTTCAATTTCCCATCAGCCAGCCCCGCACCACTGAGGACCACACCGCTGCCGATGACGCCTATGGTGACAGTTGAAATTAGCAAATAGAGCCAGAACGGCGCACGCAGAAAGCCCAGCAAATAGTTCTGGAAAAATAGCGGGATTCCCGGCGTCAGTCTCATCACTAAGATCAATTTCAAATGATCGCCGCGCGGCAGTTCCGGGATTTGAATCGCCGTCGCCGCCAGCATTTTCTCCACCAACCGCCGAGCTGGCCCCGCCGCTAACCAGTAAGTCCAACTGAAGTTCAGCGCCAAAGCTAGCAAACACAGCCCGCAAGCCATCAGCGGCTGATTTTTCCACACCACTCCCGCCGTCAGCAGCAAAAGACTCGTCGGCACCGGCAGTCCCGGCAGCACCACCAGCGCGGCAAACAATACCCACGGGCTCTTCTCAAGATAGGCCTCCATCAGTCCCCACCACACCTTCAAATCCACCAGATCCACCCCCCATTTCCAAGCCAACAAACCTCCGACCAACACCAGCCCGCACAAGCCGATCAACCCGATCCGCACCTGCCGATGCGCCAACAATTTTTTCAAAAATTCCATCCAACTCATCAATCCCATTCTTCACTGCCACTTGACAAGGCCCGACCACAAATGATCTGAAAATTCCTCCAAATCCATCCTCTCCTGTCACTCGCTTTTATTTGTTCATTTTTTCTTGAACAATGTATTCACCAAACCACTCTCCTCGTGTGAGTGTTTAGGCATTCTCAGATGAAAACACCAACTCAGCAGACACCCCGCTCGCCTGCACAGGCCCGCAACCAAGGGCGGTAGCGTGCCCATGACACTGTGTCCAAGCCCGCCAATTTCCGCGCCACGTCACATTCTGCGGTAGCGCGCTCTCGCCGAGAGCGCATGCCAATGAGATGAGAAAGAACCGCCCAATCAAAAGCCGTTCCACTCCCCTTGGACACCCCTT
>JANMYL010000015.1:0-14920 GCA_031382045.1 Akkermansiaceae bacterium
CTCCAGAGCCATCGATCAGTTTGCCGCCGGTTTTGCGAGTGGAAGCGGGACGTCACAGAACGTCAGGGCGGCGATCCCGTTATTTCCCAGAATCAGTTCTTTTTGACTCCAGGCAGTCTCTTTTAGGTAGGAAACACGCGAGGCTTGAGAAGGAGCCTTCAACTTGAGAGTCAGCACATTTCCCGTCACAGAACCCGAGGCGACTTGATCCTTAGCTCCATCCAGATAGATCTGACCCGCCAACGCATCCATCCAAATGACTGGCTGGTCGAACTCCAGCACGATCGTATCCTTGGCCGCGCTCGTGAAGTAAGCCTGCTTGAGATCCGCTGGCGTGATTGATTCCGTCGGCTTCTTACCATAGAAATCCCGCTCAATGAGCGGCTGGATCAGTCGTGCGAATTCGGCCCACCCGGCCAGCGGGTAGTGGCAGCCGCCGGGGGGCGAGATCCCCACGGTGGTCATCACGCTGAGATTCGAGTATAGGCGTGGCAAACTCCGCTGAATTTCTCGAATCTTATCTCCTCCACCACCACGGCCTGCCATACTACATGCGTTCGGCCAAATTTGAAACGTGTAGGTATGTCGGAAATTCGGGAAGTCCCGCTGCCACGCCGCCGCCAATTCGACGAAGTAATCCTGATAGTTTTTCCAGTCGTAGTCGCCCGTCGGGCCGTCCGATCCCTGGTTGCTCTCACCTTGATGCCAGAGGATGCCGCGGATGCCATGGGTCAATTTCGCCTGTTGTGCCCGCCACAATGCCCGTCCATAGATCGTGGTTATGTCGGTGGGATCGGCCTCATTGCGCATGTGTTGGTCAATGCGGGTTCCGCCGACGGCACCGTTGATGATGAAAATAGGCATCTTCTGGCTGGCCACCAATCGCTTGGCGAGTTCCATTCCCCAGTATCCAAGTTCGGCTTTATCTTCTTTCCCGGCTTTCCAGACTGGATAGCACCACAGGTGCGCCGGAGCGTTGTTGCCCTTCTCATCCGGGCGACCGTAACTGCGGATCCATTCGCTAGTTTCCGGTGGTGATTGCTCGCGCGTATCGGTGGACAAAGCATTCGATTGCCCCTGAATCAGGTAGGCATCTCCGCAGACCAAGTTGGTCACGGTGTTCAGCACTTGGTTGGTCGCACCGCTTTTGGTTCCGAACTCGACCTTGTATTTGATCATGCCGGGTTTGAGTTTCACTGCAAACGCATACGATTTGTCTGCGGCAACCTTCGCACTCTCGGATAGATAAGGTTTATCATCGGCGAAGACGTTGAGAAACACCGTGTCTGCGGCTTCGGCCAGCGTGCCATTGTAGTGGAGGGTGCCTTCGTTCTTGTCGTCGCGAGCGTAAAACTGGTCATTCTCCGGCTTCTCATCTGTGGCTGGCGTCCGCACGACCCAAGCATCAGTCTTCGGTTCTGTAACGGAAATCACCACGGATTGCGTGAGCGGCTCACCGCCGTTAGACAAGGTTGCGGTCACCGTCATTTTACCACTATTTTGCGCCCGCGTGAGCACGAGTTTGTCCGGTGTATTTTGCTTAACCGCCGCAATACCCGAGACGCGCCATTCAGTCTTTAGCACCCCGGCACCCTTTGCCTGCATCGCAGGTAGATTGGTGATTTGTGGGACCACCTCAAGCGTCGAGCGGCCATCCCAAGACGCGGGAGCCTTCAAGGTGAAGACCGGGTCTTGAATGTCATCCTTGAAGATGATTGGGATGTCCTTAGTTTTCACATCATCGGCAAAAATCGCCTTGAATTGCAGCGTCATTGCTTGATCGCCCGTCACCCGACCGGCATCCAGCGTGAAGGAAAACTGATCAACCGCCACGATGGTTTCTTGGCTGCCTTTCTTGAGGACCCAATAGACTTTCTGAGCCCCGTCGGCCTTGCCTTTGACGGTCACACTCTTGCCTTCTAGTAAATTGATTTTCGGCACGGAAACCGCGAAAGCCTTGCCCGGGACAACCAGGTGCCCGGTCAGCGTTTGCAGGGCTTTTTGGTTTTCATAGGCCAGTCTCACCCAATCCGCGGAGCGAGCCACTTTCGATACGCGCACCTCATCGATGTCGCCCACGAAGTCGTAATTGTCCCGCCAACCGCCGATCCACATCCTCGCCGGATTCAAGATTTTCATCGTCGTCCGAGTGGGATCTGCGACATCGGGTTGCCCATTCACATAAATCTGGCCGATCTCGCCATTATAAGTGTGAACGACTTGAATCCATTCAGACTTGGGGAGTGCGCGGGAGGAATGAATGCTGCCGCCGTCGCTATCGACGTAGATATGTGCCGGGCTCTTGATTTGCATCCTCACTTTGCCTGCGGGCGTCCCCTCTTGCCCCCAACAAACGATGTCCATATTCGCTGCCGCGGATTGATACCAGACCTCCGTCGAGTGAGGACTGGCACCGGATGGAAGTTTGGTGATGGCTTCACCACAATGAATCCCCTGTTTACCTGCGAAATTCCGTGCAGGCCCGATCATGCCAAGTGTCGGCGTCGTGCCCACATCCTTGGATTCCAGCGTGCCGACCTCATCCTTGACAGGCTCAGTCATGTGCCAGACTGATAGAAAACCGTTAGCATCGTTGAATACGGCCGCTCCGTTTGATTCGCTGCTCGCGTCAGACTTACCCCAATGCAAGCGGATCGCTTGGCGAGAATTTCCAGTGATGCTCGGGACACGCACCCAGATGCTGGCCGTCCCCGCCGCCGAATCCCAATGCTCGATCTGGTAGCTCAACGGCTTCCCACCGGCCGAAATCCGTAGATCCTCACCGTTGGCCTTGGCCTGGCTGAAATTGAAAGATTCCTTATGCAAACGCACCAACAACGGAAAATCCGTCTCCGTGGCCCCCGCCGGCAAATTGGCTCCTTCCGGGGTGGTCAGTAACCACATGGCCCCCGAGAACTGCCAGTCGTTGTATTGGGCGGAGGCCAACTGTATCATTCCCATCAGCAGCACCAAGCCGTGTCTCCATTTGTTCGATCGATTCATCTTCATAAAGTCACCGCCTGATACCGACGGCAACAATGATTCTTTCATCAGAGCTCCTCGATGCTTGAAATCAGGCGGTCGTTCCCTTCAGTGGAGCAATTTCGAGTTTGCAAAATCTAAGGCTTGTGTATTCTTACACACGATGAGCAGCCGCGAAATCATCAGGTTCTTGAAAAACGACGGATGGGAAGAAACCCGCAGCAAGGGTAGCCATCACCAGTTCAAGCATCCTTTGAAATCCGGTATCGTCACCGTGCCGCACCCGAAAAAAGACCTGCCGGTCGGGACGGCCCGGGCCATCCTCAAATCGGCCGGAATTCACCAATCATGAACTACCCCATCGCCATCGAACACGAACCGGGCAAGGCCTACGGAGTCCGAGTGCCCGACATAGTAGGCTGCTTCAGCGCGGGAGATACGCTGGACGAGGCCGTTTCCAACGCTGCGGAGGCACTTGCCTTCCACATCGAGGGATTACTCGACGCAGGGGAAAAAATCCCGCCGCCTCAAACCATCGAAAGCCACTCCGCGGATCCTGATTATGCCGGAATGATCTGGGCGATCACTTCCGTGGACCTCGCCGCCCTCTCGGGGAAATCCAAACGCCTGAACATCTCTCTCCCCGAGCGCATCCTGCGCCGCATCGATGCCGCAGCTCGGAAAAATGGTGAATCCCGCTCCGGCTTCATTGCTCGCGCTGCTCTTGAAGCCGTGTGAAAAAATCAGTAAAATCTGTGAAATCTGTGGTTAAAAATCTCCCCTTCATTTTCCCATTTAAGATCACAGCTCTTCAATACTTGAAATCAGCCGGTCCAGCACCGCTTCGTCGGTCTTGGGATTGAACATCACCGCCTTCCATGCAGGCAACGAAGTGCCGTGTGGGCAGTAGCCGATGCTGGTGGTGTAACCGAGCCGGGCATCCAGCGCAGGGTTCATCGACTTTTCACGCCGCTCAAACAAGCGACGGATCTCACCAGTGAATTGGTCATACTGATCTGCGGGCAGAGTGCCATCTTCGACTTGTTGGAAAATTTCTTCAGCATTTCGGCCTTTCGGAAACACCCACCAGACGACGCTTGGCCCGACAGTGTCGAAATTGAGCACCTTACAATAGTCGAGTCGTTCGAGCCGTTGTTTGAGTTTGAAGGCCATTTCTAGCGACCGCGCAATCATCATTTGCCAGCCGATGAGGCCAAAGGCATTCAGCGAGGCCATTACCGTGTAAGGTCCGAGCGCAGGCCGCGAACATTCGAGCGTGAAAAGCGCCGGATCGCGGCGACTATCCGCCTCGGAGAAATACGGCATATCCTCGACCGTGCGGGCGAGGTATTTTAGATCGGCGCGCCGGTTCACCAAAAACGCGCTGCCGGGGTAGTGTCCCCAGCCCATTTTGTGGAAGTCGATGGTGACGCTGTCCGCCACCCGCAAGCCCTCGGTGTGATGCTGTGCGCGGGTCACGATGGAAAGCAAATCGCTAGAGAACTCCAACGAATTTTTAGCGATGTCGTATTCCGCCAGAAAACTCAGCGCCCAGCCGACCGCAGCATCCACATGCAATTGCGGGGCAGGAACGCCATGCCTCGCGGCGAATGCATCGATCAACACGCGGATCCCCGCCACGTCATCGACTCCGAAAGCATCGGTGGTGCCGAAAGTGGCGACGACAAACGCCACCCGCACGCCATCGCTATGCAGCGTTTCCAATTTTTCTGCCAGCAGATCAAGCCGCATAGCCAGCAGGTGATCCGTGGGGATGGAGTGAAGATTCTCTGTGCCAAGACCCAGCCAACCGGCTACTGTTTGGTTCGAATAATGTGCTGCCTCGGAGACGATGCCTGCGAGTTTCACACCTTGCAAACCCCGCTGCATCGCGCCCGGTAAGACTTTTTCAATACCGATACGCGCGCCGTAGAGATTGGAAATCGTACCACCCATCGTGAACACGCCCCAAGGATCCTCGGTGTGATAGAAGAGGAGATTGGCCAAGGACGTCACCGCCTTCACCTCCAATTCATTCGAGCGCTGGCTGTATGTGTCCGTGCAAAGATTGGGATTCTTGAGCAAGCAGGCCAGTGCACCGACCAGTGACGCGTAGTTGGCAGGGCCCTTGACGTTTTCCAAGTGCAACGGCGATGACCAACTGTCCGTACCCCAGAAATATGGGAAAACCGTGTCGCGAGCATCCTTGAGATTTCCGGGTAGCATGTGAATCTCCGGATTCGCCGCTGCCGTCTCGTAGTTTTGTGCCATCTGAGAAGCCGGTGGCAAGGTCTCCTCGGCCTGCATCGCCATGAGAAACTCGCGAAAAATATCGGAGATTGCTTGAGGATCGCAGGTGAAGAATGTCTTCACCAGTTGGTCGTAGCGGGATTGATTCATAAATTTTAATCAACACCTGAATATACGACGCACACATCGTCCGCCAATAACTCAAGTGCCGCTTGATCCACAGCATCGAAAATGTCGGGGAAATCGGAATCAACATCCAAGACCGCCCGCACTTCGCCGCTTCTATCCAAGATCGGAATTACTATCTCCGACATCGTGGTCCCAGAGCAGGCTATATGATAGGGAAGCTGAGTAACGTCTCCCACGATCTGCGTAGTTTTCTCGCTCGCACACAGGCCGCACACTCCCCGGTCGAAAGGAATCGTGAGGCAGCCGTGGCCACCTTGGTAGGGGCCTACCTTGAGCAACCGTGGGCTCACGACCCGGTAGAATCCGACCCAGTGGAAATGAGGAAACGCGTGGCGCAACTCGCCCACCACGGTGGCCATTACTGCAATTTCGTCGTACTCCCCGGCAATGAGCGCACGAATATTAGCCCTGGTGCTTTCGTAACGTTGCTGTTTTTCAACCGGATTCATAAACTCAGGCGGCTTATCAGGACCGTGCTTGCATCAGAGCCTCGATTTCTTCGGCTTCGATCGGGATATTTGCCATGAGATCGATGTTACAGTCTTTGCCGATAAGGAAATCATTTTCCAACCGGACGCCGAAACCTTCCTCACGGATGTAAATACCCGGCTCGATAGTGAGAACCATACCTTCCGCAATGGCTTCATGCGGCGGAGTCACATCATGCACATCGAGTCCCATGTGGTGCGAGGTGCTGTGCGGGTAATATTTTTTCAACAACGGCTTGTCAGGCGCTTGCTCCTTCGCCTGCTGCGCGGTGAAGAGCCCCAGATCGACCAACTCGCGCTCCATCATTTCGACGACTTGATCCTGATAGTCCATCGGCTTAATTCCAGGGCGGAGAATTTGATCTGCTCCACGGAAGACGCGGAGCACTGCGTCATACACTTCCCGCTGACGCTTGGTGAATTTCCCGTTCACCGGCACTGTGCGAGTCAGATCCGACGCCCACCCGGCGTATTCTGCAGCCACATCGAGCAATACCAATTCGCCATCCTTGCAGATTTTATCGTTCTCAATATAATGCAGAACACAGGCACTTGCACCAGAGCCGATGATGGGCGCGTATGCGAAGCCACGCGATTTACGACGGATGAATTCGTGAATGAGTTCGGCCTCGATTTCCCACTCACCGACACCAGGTTTGATAAATCCCAACAACCGCCGGAAACCGGCCTCCGTGATATCGCACGCGTGCTGGATGAGAGCAATTTCCTCCGGCTCCTTGGTGACGCGCAAGCGATGCATCAGCGGGGCCAAGCGCTCATAGCGGTGCAGTGGATAGCGCGCCTGGCAGTCTTGGATAAACCTCGCATTACGAGTTTGAACATGCACACACGCCCGCTGATATTCGTTAGTGGCGAGATAGAGATGATCTGCTTGCGGGATGATCTGTTGAAGAAATCCATCGAAGGTATGAGACCACTCGACCCGCTCAACTCCGGAAGCTTGCCTAACTTGCTCTTTGGTGAGTTTCGCACCTTCCCAGACCGCGATGTGGTCGTTGGTTTCTCTGACGAAGAGAATTTCACGTTGTTTCGGATCGACCGCATCTGGCATGAGAATCAGGACAGTTTCCTCTTGGTCGATTCCCGTCAGGTAAAACAAATCATTGTTCTGCCTGAATGACATCGTGCCGTCCGCATTGGTCGGATAAATATCGTTGGCATGGACGATAACCACGCTGTTCGGTTTCAGGAGTGGGCGGAGCTTTTCGCGGTTGTGGATGAAAAGCCGGGAAGGAATTGGTTCGTAACGCACGGGCTTAATGCATGGTAATGACGGCAGATGTGCAACCCGGATTTTGCCCAAAATGCGGAGTGTGTGTGTTGCTTTATCCGATGCGAGAGGAGCTGTGGGTTTTATTTCAGACTGCGGATTGCACGGGATATATCCCCGCTTTCCTGCTGGCCGACATGTCGGGAGCAGTCCACGGCACCACCGAGGAGCCTTCGCGTTATTTATCGCTCGATTCGTTGAATCATCTTCCGCTCCAGAAACTTTTCCCGCGACTTTAGAATCTTCGCCACGGAAATCATAAATTTGCGCTCGCCCTGGCTGTCAGTTTTCAATTCCACGCCCCCGACGGCGAGGAATAATCCCGCCATCGCCCGGTTGTCCGGCATCACGCACGCCCAGAATTCCTTGATCCGGCGGCGCTTGGCCACCGTCGCCAGCTCGCCGAGTAAATATCCCGCGATTCCCAAGTGACGAGTTCCCTCATGGACGATGAACGCCACTTCCGCGCTCTTTCCATCGGCATCAAGAAAGTAACGGCCTATCGCTCGCAGCTCCTGCTGCCCACGACGTTCGGTAAAGATCCCTAACGCCACGTCTTTCGACTGGTCCACTGCGGCAAGCTTGTAAGCCGACTCGCCGGTCATCTTGTCGCGGAGATAGCCGTAGCGCAGGCGCACCGTCTCCGCATCGTGCGAATAGAAAAACTCCTGCATAATTCGCATATCGCTCGGGTGCAGCGGGCGCAAAAACAGCCGAGTCGCTTGAAACAACACCCAGCCCGATTCAATGTCATCCATCTCACGCCCAGAGTTAGGCATCGTGAAAAACTTGGGTAACCACCCGCGGCCATGAGCGCCGGCTAACAACGATTCCCGGTGATCCGGGTGAGCAATTTCTACCAGCCTCGCCACCCGCTCGCGGATGCTGCGGCCGTGCAAATTCGCTACGCCGTATTCCGTGACCACGTGATGCACGTCCCCTCGCCCAGTGCAAACACCGCTACCGTATTCCAGCCCTGCAACGATCCGCGAGCGCCCATCTTCATCGGCAGTGGAGGTCAGGGCGATGATTGGCCGCCCTTGTTTGCTCCGGCCCGCGCCCCGGATGAAGTCCTGCAGCGCGCCGATCCCACCGTAAAACCGGTGCCCACTCGAATCCCGAACCACTTGGCCTGTCAGATCGATTTCCCGCGCACCATTGATCGCCACCATCCGCTGGTTGCGCGCGATCCGACTTAGATCATTCACCCAAGCGCTCGGGTGCAGTTCGAGATCTGGATTTCCGTCCACGAATTGATAGAGCCTCCGGCTGCCCAGCACATGGCTGGCGATAATCTTACCTGGCAGATAGCTTTTCATCGAGTGATCCACCGCACCGCAGCGCACCAGTTCCATCAACGCATCATTGAACATGCCGGTATGAATCCCGAGATGGCGGTGTTTCCGCAAAGCCCGGACAACGGCTTCCGGACTATTGCCCAGACCCGACTGAATCGTCGAGCCGTCCTCTATAAGCTGAGCAGCATAACGGCCGATCCGCTCATGCCGCTCATCGAGAATCCCCCGCTCAGCTTCTGGCAGGACCGCGGCATGCTCGATGAACCAGGCGATCTTGCGAGTGGAAATCAATGTGTCGCCGCAAGTCCGTGGCATCTTCGGATTGATCTGGGCAATCACCATGCGAGCGCATTGCACTGCAGACTTGACCACATCCACACTCACTCCGAGCGAGCACCAGCCGCCTGCGTCTGGCGGACTCACTTGGATCAGCGCCACGTCCAGCGGCAGCGGTCCATCTTTGAAAAGCGAGGCCACCTCGGACATCGCGCACGGCGTGTAGTCCGCTTGGCCACGCTCCACCGCCTCGCGCAGCGCTGGAGTTAGATAGAATGAATTTGTCCGCAGCACCTGCTCATATTGCAAATCAATCCAAGGCGTGTCGCCGAGCCCGTGAATGTGAACCAGCTCAACGTCCTTGAAATTTCCTGCCATTTCCAACATCGACTTCACCAAGGCGAACGGCACCGAAGCACCGCCACCCAGAAAAACCCGGCTTCCCGGCCGGATCAGCCGCGGCCAATCACTCGCAACTAATGGTTTCACGCGACAGACTCTGACAAAGTTTCGAGCCGATTGCGCGGTTTATTTGAACGCAAGCTTCGGTTTTCAGGAAATAGAGGCAGTCGCCCTAGTTGAAGACCTTTTGCAGCTCGAAGAGCATCTGGTCCGAGTCGAGGTAGTAGCAGAAAAGCTTACACGCTTTCGGCTGTGCCGATGAGATGCAGCCGCGCGTCAAAGCGAGCGAGCGTCCTCGGAGAAGGAGAACGCAACCATAAGGCGTAGCGATGCTAACACCGCTTCCTCAAGTGCAATTCGATAGTAAAACCACCTATTCGCTCCAAAAAATCTCCACAGCTCAAAACGGGCTGGAGGCACCGCGTTTCACCTTTGGGAAAAGCTCTTTGTTGGTGGTTTCCATAAGTTGGCGTGACCATTCGTCGCCGATCTCTCTGGCGGACCGAGTCTGAGTTTCGCGGCGGTCGGCCACGGTGGCGATGATTTTGCTGGTATCGGCGTCTCGCACACGGGCCTCGAAGGCTACGAATCCTGAGTCGCTAGTTTCGGTGAGAGCCGTCTCGAGAATCAAGGTGCCGAGCTTGGCGGTGCTGTCTGTGAGGTAAAAGCCGCAAAGCGGGGAGGAAAACTCACGCCGCAGCGAGGCGTAGAGCTGGCGGGCTAGCTTTCTCGACTTTTTCGCACCCGCTTGGTCCGGCAGATAGGCGGTGCTCACCGGGCGGATCACGATGTGCTTGTATTTACTGATCTCGGCTGAAGGTGCTTGCCATGCGTGAGCGAAGGGTAGGCGGGAGAGACTGCTAGTGCTGTCCGTAACAGAGTTCGTTAGGAATGCCGTGGGCTTGGCCGCCCGACTGGCTTTTTGTAAAGAGCACGAAGCGAGTCCTGCGCAGAGGAAGACCATAGAGTAGTGTAAGAGTTGCATGTGCGTGGCTTAAGTTTTTTACCAAGAGTTGGCCTCGCGCAAGTGGCCGGCAGGGAAGAACTCAATGGGAAAAGCGCGATGGCCTTTTCCAGAGAATGCCAGAGCTATGGATTCCCACTGCTGTTCTCCGATGATTGCAATTTTATGAATTAGCGGATCCATCACAGTTTGAAGTTGCTTGAGGGCATAGGCTTGATTGGTGACCAGCTCCACAGGGCTGATATTGCCTGTGATTTCTGCGGTGATTACGCCGTCCATGGCATCGAGAATTCGTACACTCATAAGATATCTGAGCAATGAAAACAACGAATCGAGGCGGGGTGAAGCATCATTTTGAGGGAAAAGTAAATCACATGCCGGGACGGCCCTCACGAATGCGGGTGGAGAAGTCGGCCGCGTGATTCGCCGCCTGCGCGGCTGAGTTGATGAGTGCGCGCCGCTTCAGCTCGACGAAGGGGAGGCTACCGGTCTCGATAGTTTTGCGCTCATACATAAGCTCGTCGGCCTTGCCGTTGACCAACAAGCGCCAATCCCATGGCATGCGCTCTGCCGCAGGATGCTGACTGCGAATCCCGGTGGTGCAATTGGTGACCACTGCATTATACCAGTAAGGCTTGTTATGAAGCTGGTTGATGGAGCGGATGTATTCGAGAAATCGTTGACGAGTTTGCACCAGCCCGGCGCGGGTCCGGTAGAGATAGGCTTCCTCACCCTTCCTATAGTTCGTCCGGACACGCACCACATCACGCTCTTCTGAGACGATGTAAGTCAGATTGTATTGTCGGTAGAGTCCGCCGATTGCGGAATAACTCTGACCATCTTTTTTCCGGGTTTCAATCGAGAAACAGATAGGTGCTGAGTCTGCGAATTGGAAGCTAACAATCGGGTGCGCCATCCACGGCGAACCCCAATAATTCATAAATATATCGATACCAGTGAGCTGTGAAAGCCGCAGCTTGCGGGTCTCCCAGCGCTGGGTGAAATCGGTCTCGGTGCGGTAGTCAAAGTTCCGTACGTTATGGATGGTGATCTCGTCACCCGCGATTTCCGCCCACGGGAGCTGGGCCACGTCGGCTTGCCACTTGCCTTGAGCGGATGGCTTGAGTGTGAGCCACCAGCCGAGCACGACGGCAAACCAAATCCCGAAAACACTGAGCTTACGCCAACACGGTCGCACAAAGACGAACGCGGCAAGTATTCCTAACAAATTTACCGCAGCAAACAGCTTCGACGGGCCATCGTAATACAACGCACCAAAGGCCCACGCGAAAGCGATGAGGATGAGTAAAATCAGCAACGCGTATGCGAACCAACGAAGTATTTTCATAAATATCAAAATCTGTGAACCGGGAGAGTGATTACGACCACTTTTCAAAGACCGCTCAATCCGCAAGGTCTTCGTTGAAGTAGATCTTGATGAACTTCATTTTCCGTCCCTCATCGAAGCCGTGCTCTAGGACGGCGTCCGGCTTGGCAGCCAGCGCGGGTTTAATACGGATTTCCACGCCGGTATCGAGCTTCATCGTGGTGCGGATTTTCTTTTTTGCCTTGCTGACGTCCTTCTTGGAAATTTCGAACGAGTCGTCTAATTTATGTCCCTGCTCTTCCTCGACTTTCGACCGGTGCTCGGCGAACCGAGCCTTGGCTTCCGGCGTTTTAAGCACTTCCTCTTCAAATTCTTTCAGGCTGAAATTCTCCTTTTCTTCGAAGTAAGTGATGGCAGCGTTCGAATTATCCCACGGCGGCGTGTCATCGGCGGCGGGCTTATCTTTTTTTTCCTTTTCGATGAAGGCCACTGCCATGCCCGCGTATTTATTCGTCAGGAAAGGGCTGTCTGTGATGGGCACCACGCCCAGGAAGTCGCGGACCCAGAAGCGCGAGTCCGAGCCGGTGCGGTCAAAGGTGAGGACGTAGTAACCTTTACTGGCGAGGTGATTCAGAATCAGGCAGCCTTTATCGATTTTCTCCGGGTTAATACCCTGCTCGGTGTGAAGCTCGAGATCGCCATCGCGGGTGGAAATACTGAGGAAGGGCACCACACTCTCGGACTTGAGGATGCAAAGGCCTTGGGTCAGCTCGCCGTCGATGTCGATGTCCTTGACGAGGGAAATACATAGGTCGCCAGACTTAATATTTGGGTGGTTCGACTTGGCATAGAGGCGCTTGGCGATGTCGCAGCCTTTTTCCAACAGCCCGTCGTCTGAGGCAAAAATAGCGGCAGCGTAGAGGTTCATTTCGTGCTGATCCAGTGACGAATGATGGCTGAAGCGGTGGGCGGTGAGATTTTTAAAAGGCTTGAGAAAAATAGCGGCAAGCGGCTCTTGGTCCTTTTCCTCGATTTTAAAAACCTCCTTGGAAGTTTGAAGCGGCTCATCGCGTTGTGGATGGCCGACTTTAGCGAGGACGAGCCCTGTGGCAGTGGCGGAGGTGAAACGAATCTTGGCTGACATGAAGGCGGGAAGCTAGGCGGGCCGCACGATTTGGAAACTCCGAAATGCAGGAAGATTTTCAGCGCCCGGCTCAAAAATTAAAAATCACGGTAATCACCGCCCGGCCTTCACTTCTTGCGGATATGCCAAATTTCGACGAGCTGGTTGCGCTCCGGAATGCGACTGCTGAAGCGGTCGGTCTGGCCGAGATAGACGGCTTGCGTGAGTTGTTCGGGGCGCTTGACCGAGGAAATCAACTGCGCCGCGGCCGTCGCCCGGTCGGATGAAAGCGTGCGGTTGCTGTCCACATTGCCAGTTTCCGAAGCATAGCCGATGGCGAGGATGAGATCGCCATCAGGGATTTCCGCCACGAGATTGCGGAGGGCTTCATCATCGGCGGTGACCAGTGTACTGGAGCCGGTGGCAAAGTTGAGGGTCTTGAGCACATTGGCGCCTAATTTCACGGCTAGACTGCTGTAAGCGGAGGAAATTTCCGAGTCCGGTTGATTTTCCAACTGCCGAAGACTGCGGAACAATTCCACGGCGGCGGGCAATAATTCATTTTCGGAACTGGCGAACAGCTTGGCTTTCGAGAGGTCACCTTCCAGCTCTCGGACGCGAGCTTCAAAGAATTCCTTGGCGCGCTGCGTCTCTTCGAGCTGACGCTTGAGGTCGGCGTGATCCTCTGCGGAAACCCCGGAATTTTTCTGGCGGGCTTCGTTGAGCTCCGCGGCAAGCGCGTCGCGCTGGGCTTTCAGGTCTGCCAGATCGCGGCGAAGCAGTTCGTTATCCGAGCCGCTCACCAAAGCGCGTTGGAGCTCTCCTTGAACGCGGGTGATCTCTGCCGATAAACTCTGACGAAGTCTCTCGAGGCGGAGGATTTCGGCATTGCGGGCGGTGAGTTCGCTATCCTTCTCCGCGAGCATCCGCTGATAGCTGGTGGCCAGCGCGACTAGCGTGTCGGCATCCTTTTTCACCCGGCTGGCGACTTCTTCAATCGGCTCCGAATCCCCTTCGAGGGGACGCAGTCCCATGGCGATGCGCTCGCGGTTGTATTCACTGCGAAGCGCGTTGGCTTCCGCTTGCAGCGCCACGACGTCGGCTTCGCTCGATGGGGAACGCAAAGAACTGTTCTTGAGAACCATGACGATGAGCACGCCCAACAAAGCAATGATTACAAACGCCAGCGCGACTGCGGGCGGCAGGCTAGATTTCGACACCGTCCTACTCGGGGCGGAAGTTAGGGCTTCAGTTTCGTTAGCGGCTGGCACTTGGTTTGGCGATTTCTCATCCGACATGGCGGGAGGTTGCCCACCCCATCCCACTGCTGTCAACCCGCCGCTTACGTCACGCCGCGGTCAGCAGATGTAAGAAATCAACTGGCTGGTCGAAAATGTAATCTGGCTTCGAGGCGGCGAGTGATTCGCGGGAATTGAACCCCCAAGTGACGGCAGCGATGGGCACGCCAGCTTTTTGTGAGGCCTTCACGTCGCGTAGCTCGTCGCCGATGTAGAGCATTTCCTCGGGCCGCAGCGAGAAGGTCTTGCAGATTGCTTTGAGGTGCTTGGCCTTGCCGGTGAGTTTAGAGGTGGAAGAAATGAAATCGAACTGCTCGCGCAGGCCGTGGGTCCGCAGGAATAGATCTACGTTAGCGGTGGTGTTGGAGGTAAGAATCCCAAAACTGTGAACGTGGTGGCGCATCTCCAAGAGCACTTCCGCCATGCCGTCGATGAGTTTCAGTGCAGTGATATTTCCGCGCATCATGCCGGTGCCACGCGAAATCAAGGCGGGCACCCGGCGCTTCGGGATTTCTAGGTGATCAAGCAATTCCTTGAGTGATAGGTGACGGAGCCCATCGAGCTCATGCTCGGCCACCTCGCGGATGCCGTAATCGGGGGCAATCAGGTTGAAAATCCGCCGTGTCTCGCCAAGAGTATCGGCGATAGTGCCGTCGAAATCGAAGACAAGTGTTCTATAATTCATTGGGTAAGTCCTTTGAAACACAGGGGCAGCGCTTAGACCAGCGGTAAATTCGGATGAATATCGTCATCAAGCGGCGAGCTCTCGCCCGCGAGGTAACGCAACAAGGCGGCGAAGGCGATCATCGCGGCGTTGTCGGTGCAGAGGGCCGGAGTGGCCACCGATATTTCCACCCCGGTGCGGGCAACGGCCTGTTGGAATGCCATGCGCAAGGCTTGATTGAGACTGACACCACCCGACAAGGCGATGCGGCGGTGGCCAGTTTGCTCCGCAGCACGCAGGGTCTTGCGGACGAGAATCTCGATGACTGCCTGTTGGAACGAAGCGGCTAGATCCGCCACAGGCAGCTC
>JANMYL010000031.1:0-34685 GCA_031382045.1 Akkermansiaceae bacterium
TCCGGAATTCCACGGCGTCTCATAGTCGGGAACTTGGGTAGCGACCTCGATGCGCAGTACGGATTTATAGACATCCGAGGGCAATGAAGGAGTTTGTGCGACGAGTGCCGGAATGGCTGAGAGTAGGAAGATGGCGGAGGAAAGCAGACGGATCATGGAGTTGCTGGATAGTTTAGGCACCCGCGAAGGAGCGGCAAATCAAATCAGTGGCCTATTTCCTGACTGAGATGGTTAAGAGCATCCACCGCGCGGGCTGCAAGCCGTATCAATCGAATAAGCTAAGCTTGAACAGCGGTTGGCTGGCTTGGCCGCCACTGTCGCGACTCTCGAATTTAAGCTGCGTCAGATTTCTGGATCAAACTGCACCAGTCCCCACTCATAATTTCTAGCAAATCAAAGAAGCAATGCACACTCGAGTTCAAGGCAGCAGGCGACATCCGTGCTACCGAAAACTTTATTAAAACTGCGCTCCATGGTGCTAACCAACGCATCCAGCAATCCATCCACTGGGTGAGTGTATGGATCTACAAACAGGTTCTCTGGGGCGATTTCTACGGAATAGCGTTTGAGGAAGACTGTGGATGTTTGTAAGTCAATACGCCGGGTGAATTCGCCATCGGAGATAGTGCCAAGGAGTGAGAGATGTTGGGGTAACCTCATGAAACTCGCACATAAATGTTACGCCTCAAGCATTACGAAGAGGCAGAAAAATTATCATTATACTATCCGTTGCCGCTCTAACTTTGGCGGACGCAGTGGCGGCTTCATCACTGGCGGAAATGAGATTCATGCTAAGAGATGCAGAGGGCGCGGATTTAATCTTCCCAATCCGGAGTCGCGGAGCTATGCAAAGTTCCTCATGAGCATGAATCAACTCGATCAATTGAAGCAGTTCACGACCGTCGTCGCCGATACCGGGGATTTCGAGTCGATGAAAACCTACAAGCCGCAGGATGCGACGACCAATCCGTCGCTCATTCTCCAAGCTGCCGCCAAGCCGGAATACCGTCACCTCGTCGAGCAGGCTGTGAGCGAAGTGAAAGCCACCGGCGTCAGCGGCTCAGCTCTGACTGAGGCGATCCTGGACCGCATCTTGATTCTATTCGGCCTAGAAATTCTCAAGATTGTTCCTGGCCGCGTTTCCACCGAGGTCGATGCTAGGCTGTCGTTTGACACCGCCGCGACCATCGCCAAGGCGCACCAACTCATCGCCGCTTACGAAAAAGAAGGCCATTCGCGTAAGCGCATCTTGATTAAAATCGCCTCCACTTGGGAAGGCATCAAAGCAGCGGAAGCGCTTGAAAAGGAAGGTATTCATTGCAATTTGACGCTTCTATTCTCCTTCGCCCAGGCCGTGGCTTGCGCCGAAGCGGGCGTGCAACTCATCTCGCCCTTTGTCGGTCGCATCCTCGACTGGCACAAGGCCGCCACTGGCAAGGATTTCCAAGGCGACGAAGATCCGGGCGTTATTTCCGTCCGCGCCATTTATAATTACTACAAGAAATTTGGTTATAAGACCGAAGTCATGGGTGCATCGTTCCGCAACAAAGGGGAAATCCTTGCGCTCGCCGGTTGTGATTTGCTGACTATCAGCCCGGGTCTTCTTGCAGAGTTGCAAGCCTCCGACGAGGAAATCACCGCGCGCCTCACCGCTGCGGAGGCTGCCGCCAGCGATTTAGAGAAGCTCAGCCTCAACGAGAGCGATTTCCGCTTCATGCTCAACGAAGACGCCATGGCCACTGAAAAAACCGCTCACGGCATCCGTGCCTTCTCGGCGGACATCGTGAAGTTAGAGAAGCTCGTGGAGAGTATGATGGCTTGATCGACGAGTCGCCTCGCGGTCCGGCGCATTGCATCACGCAAGGCCGCGGGCCGCGAGCAGCTTGTCCATATACTTCGCAAGCATATCGGTTTCCAGATTCATCCGCTGGCCGATAGCCGCCGCATGAAGGTGGGTGTGATCCCAAGTGTGGGGTGTGATCCAGAAGACGGCGCCGTCGGGCATGAGCTCGGCGAGGGTGAGGGAAATGCCGTCGAGCGTTAGGGAACCCTTGTCGATGCAAAGGCGGTGAATTTCGGGTGGCAGGGAAATGCTGACGATGTGATCTTGGCCGCTGGCTTGGAGCTGGGTGATTTGGCCAGTGCCATCCACGTGGCCTTGGACGAAATGCCCACCGAAGCGGTCGCCGACCATCATCGCGCGCTCGAGGTTGACGGGGGAGCCGGGCGTGAGTCCGCCGAGAGAGGTGATGCGCAGCGTTTGGGCGAGTAGGTCGAAGGAAACTCGGTCGGGCGCGAGCTCGGCGACGGTGAGGCAGCAGCCGTTGATGGCCACCGAGTCGCCGAGGGCGAGTTCGGCGGCGAAGGGGATTTCTAGGGTGAGGCGCGCTTGTTCGCCTTTGGAGTCAAGGCTGAGCACGGTGCCAATGGCTTCGACGAGTCCGGTGAACATGGGATTTCAGGGTGAGGTGATATTGATTTTTTGCACCGGGGTGAACATTTCATCAATGCCACGATCTGGGAAGAAGAGCATGCAAAGGGCGACGATGATGGTGGGCAGAAGGGCGGCGAGCGCGAGTTTTACGGGAGACACGCCTTCGCCGAAAAATTTGCTGAGCAGTGCTTGGCCGGCGGGGTTGGGCGCGTTGGCGATGACGGTGAGTCCACCGCCGGTGACGGCTCCGGCGAGGACTGCGTATTTGAGCTGCGGCGATAGGCCTTCGACTTGGCTGGCGAGGAAGGTGATGGCGGCGTTGTCGTTGAAGGAAGTGAGGATGATGGAGCCGAGGAATAATGGGATTTCCGACAGGCTCGAAATGATCGGTGCGAGCCACCAGCCTTGCAGCCCGCCGTGGACGACTAAGCCAGCGAGGAAGAATCCGACGAGGATCGGCCCGCGGAGATTGGTGTCGTGCTGGTGGTCGGCAGTGCCTTGGGAGAAGGCGAGGAAGAAAAGGAACCCGCCGATGAATAAGGGCGGATAGTGCGCGAATGCAACGGTCCAAGCCATGAAGGCGAGGTGCGTGAGGGTGACAGAAATCGGCACGGGTCGCTCGTCTTGGATCAGGTCGCCTTGGCCGTCGCCGTCGTGGTCGCCTGCCCGTTTCGCCATGGTGGCCAGTTCCTTGCGGAAGCAGAAAAAGTAGATGGTGGTGGAAGCGAGAATTGAGATGATCGCCTTATCGCCGTAGTGCAGGAGCATTTCTGAGCTGGTGATTCCCCATTTTTTGGCGACCATCAAAACTGGCGGTGCAGCGAAATTGGTCAGCACGCCGCCGATGGAAATATTGACGAATAGCAGTCCGAGTGTGGCGTAGGCAAAACGTGGCGAGGGCTTGAGTTTGTAGAATTTCTTGGCGAGCAGCATCGCGGCGATGGTCATGGCACCGGGCTCGGTGATGAATGAACCGAGCAGCGGCGCGACGATCATGATCGAGAGCCACCATGCGGCGGGAGTATGCTTGCCGAGGCGGGCGAAGAGGCTGAGGCAGGACTCGGCAAAGCGCAGAATTGGCCGGGTGGAGGCAAGTGCCATGATGATCACGACGAACAAGGGCTCGGTGAAATTGACGCCCATGAAGTAGGATTTCACGGTCGTCAGGTCGTAGAAGGCGATCATCGCGCCGATGAGGACGAGCACCCAGATGCCGAAGATGGCCTCGATTTCACCGAGGAAATGGAGCAGCGTAGCCTTGAAGTTGACGAGGTCGGCGGCGGTGACTGGCTCGTGGCGGGCACCCTTGAGTTGGCGGACTTTGGAGTCGTGAGCGTGCTGGACTTTGTGCGAGATTTTGGTGATGGGGACTGCGAAAAAGGTGTGAATGATGGCGAGGGCGAAGATGATAGTGGCTGCGAGGAGAAAGGGTTGTTGCTGGGCTCGGAAGCTGAGTTTGGCTCCGATGTCGTCGATGCCGAGGGCTTTTTCCCGGTCCGGAAATGTCGCCATTTCGGTGACAAACGCGGGTTCCTTGGCAGGGGTGTCTGCAGCAAGCGCGGTGGCCGGGATGAGCAGAAAAATGGCGGTGAAAAACAGAATGAGCGATTTCATCATGGCGTGGATCAAGATCCGCAGAAGTCATAGGGACGCCAAGAACTCGGGGCAAGGGAAACTGGGATAAGCGAGTGGTTGACCGGGCGGAAGGTTGCGGCGAAACTGGCGCTGTTTTGGCGGATTTGGAAACAACAGTTGAGGAACTCGAGGCGCGCCCTAAACGGCGCATGAAGTATCGACGCTGGATTTTTATCGCAGCGCTGGTGCTGGGTTTGCTTTGGCTGAATGGCCCTGGAATCCGCTGGATCGCGCCCCGCGCGGCCGTGCATTTCCTGGAAAAATCTGGATTACGCGGAAATTTCAAAGTCAGTGGAAGTCTCACCGGCGGCTTGTCGTTTTCTGACTTGAAGATCGAGGGCGACAAGGAGCTCGCTAGCTTGACCATAGGCCGGGTGACTCCGGTTTACCGATGGCGCGGTCTTATTAAGGGCCGCTTGGAAGGCCTCACGGTGGACGGTGTGCATGTGGATCTCCGGCTGGGACTCACAAAGAATGATGAAAAAAAGCCACCGCTGGATTTGAGAAAGTTGGTAGAAGCTCTTCGCAATTTGAGGGGAAAAATCGTGCCCGTGGAGTTCGATCTCAAGAACATCAGCCTCACCGCCACTCGTGATGGGAAACCGGTTCTATCACTCGCGTCGAGCCGCGTCTCTCACAAGTCCGGCAGCGGAGAAATCCTACTCGAACTCGGAGCCTTCACCGAGGCCAGTGGTCGCGAGTGGCCAGCGCGGAAATCCGCTATCGCTTGGACGCCCGACGCACTCTCGATCGAGCGTGTCGATCCCTATCCGGGCGTCAGCTTGCGCGACCTTTTAGTGCGGCTGCCGGGTGGCGGTGAGCCGTCGGCGGAGGCAGAGCTGTATTTGGATGACGCGGTGTTCGTGGTCAACTTCGCTGCGGGTTTTGCGTCTGCTAGGATCGACCTCCGCGAGGGCAAGCTCGATGTCGCGCAAACGGCGAAGCGTTTCGGATTTGAGCTCCCGGCTGCCGCGACGCTCACTTCTTTGGCGGTCGAGTTGGATCAAATTTTGCCAGTGCCGAAGTCGGCGACAGGTTCAGTTAGGTTATTACTGGAGAATATCGCCTGGCAGGATTGGAAGGCGTCCGAGCTTGGCATGGACGCGACGCTAGCCGGGGATCAAGGGTCGGTCACCGCCCGCGGAGTCATGCTGGGCACTGGCTTCTCTCTGGACGCCGCCGCTCCCGTCACGCGGGGGGAGAGTGGCCTGATGCTCGGCGACGCGCAGGGCCGATTCAACATCGCGGACGTGCCAAAGCTCGTCCGCGAGCTGGCGGCCCGCGTGCCAACCCTCGATCCCAAGGCACCCATCCCGGCATCGCAGGTGGACGGGAATTTTAAGATTTCCCTGCTCGCGAATCAGCCGCAAGCCGCCAGTGCCGACTTCGTTTTGAAGCCGGACGACGAGCAACTTGCCTCTGCTATTTCGCTCAAAGGTCTTTGGGCGAAAGGCCAACCGCTCGGTGCCGATCTCGTGCTTGATGGCTTGACCGCCGCCGCGACTTACCAGCCCGGACCCGCGACCTATCAGGCGACGCTCGCGTTGGATGAATTTTCTAGCAGTCGGATCGACCCCTGGCTGGCAGGCGTGAAAGTGAAGCTCGGCGGAGTGGCGAACTTGTCGGGCAAATGGAGTGGCAGCGGTGAGCTGAAATCCAGTAAACATCGCGGCGAGCTTGATCTAAGCCAAGCCAGCTGGTCGCGTGAGGCTGCGCCGCCGGTCACCGCCATCGCCGGCATTCGCTATGATTGGCCGGCGAGCTTTGAAACTCATGGGCTACGGCTGCGGATGAACGAGCAGACGGTGGCACTCGAAGCCGCGTTTGCTAATAATTTGTTCCAACTCCGCCATTTTCTCTGGAGCGACGACAAGCAGGAACTCGCCGAGGGGACTGCTAGCCTGCCAATGCCGGCGGATTTTTCGAAATGGCGCGACACGCTTGCCACGGATGCCCGGCCGCTGGCGGTTTCCATCAAGTCGCGGGTGCTCTCGTTGGGCCTCCTCAAGGAGTGGCTGCCGGCGATGGAAAAGCTCGACCCACGGTCCACCGGCCAGCTCGATTTACAAATCTCGGGAACCTACTCCGAGCCGGTGCTTGATGCCGTTTTGGAGGCAAGAGACCTTCGCTCGCCTGACCAGCCTAAGCTACCGCCAGCGGATTTGAAGCTGGTGCTCGCCGGTCGAGACGAACGCCTCACGCTGGATGGGAGTGCGACGGCGCCGGACTTTCCGGCGGGAGTGATGAAGGCGTCCATGGCATTTCACCCGGCAGAATGGGCCGCGACTCCCGGGCGGCTCCAGGAGGAATCTGTGGCCGCGCGCGTCGATCTTCCACGGCTGGATCTCTCACGTTTTAGCTCGCTAGTCCCCGCCGCAGATCGCATCGCCGGAATCGTCACTGGCAATATCATCGTCTCAGGAAAGCTCTCCAAGCCCGAGCTCAAGGGCAGCATCGATCTCGCGGGAATCGGCATTGATTTCAAAAACCAACGATTTCCCGCCGTGGAAGGCTCGTCCGCCGCGGTGGAATTCGGCCTGGATCGAATCACCCTGAAGAGCCTGAAAACCACGGTCGCGGGTGGCACCTTGCAGGGCGACGGCTCGCTCGCGATCACCGGTGGCAAGCTGGGTGACATCAATCTGCGACTGCGCGGTGATCACCTGCCATTGGTGCGCGATGATGTTCTAATTCTACGCGCTAACGCAGATCTCCGTCTGCAAGGCCCGTGGCTGCGTCCGACGCTTTCCGGCAGCGTCGGTGTGGTGGACAGTATTTTTTACCGGGATATCGAATTACTGCCCATCGGCTCGCCCTTCGTCGGTCCTCAGGCGGCAGCTTTACCAAAAATCGATGTGCCAAAAAGTGAGGGGAATTCGCTTCCGGAGCCTTTCCGAGACTGGGTGCTCAATGTCCAAGTCGGCACCCAAGAGCCGCTGCTCATTCGGGGAAATTTCGCCACCGGCGAGGTCACTGGGAAGATCCGCATCGGCGGCACCTTTGGCGAACCGGCGCCGGATGGGGTAGTTAAAATTAAAGATTTCCGCGCCGCCTTGCCGTTTAGCACGTTGTCCGTCAGCTCAGGCACGGCGACTTTCACGCCTGCATCCGGCTTTGATCCGATACTGGAAATCCGTGGCACTGCCGAGCCTCGTCCTTACCGCGTGACCGTCTATGCTTACGGGCGCGCCTCGGACCCCCAACTTGTCCTCACTTCGAATCCGCCCCTGCCGGAAAACGAAATCATGACCCTGCTCGCCACTGGCACCACCACCTCTGGATTGGAAGATCCGCAGGCGGCGTCTTCGCGCGCCTTGCAGCTCCTGGTCGAGGAAATGCGGCGCGGTCGCTTCCGCCTCGGTAAGCGGCTCCGGCCCTTGTTGGGCTTGTTGGATCGAGTGGACTTTAGCCTCGCCGAGGCCGATCCGTATTCCAGCGAATCCTTCTCCACGGCCACCCTTTCAATCTCCGACCATTGGTTTCTCTCCGCTGGCATGAGTGCGACCGGCGACTCCCGCGCCCTCGCTGTTTGGCGGCTATCTTTCCGTTGATGAATTTCTTCCGCACAGGCTTGATATATCTGCTAACGGCGCTGCTCGCCGTCGCAGAGACTCGCGTGCGGATCACCGGCATGAAGCAAGAGTCCGAGAACGAGATTCTGGATCTGATGGGCGGCAGGCTGGCGCATGTCCGGGCGGACGTCGCGGCTCCGTCACGCGCAGATGACGCTGCATTCCTCGTCCGGCAAGTCCTGCGGAAAGACGGCTACAGGGATGTCCGGGTGGACTGGAAAATCCTCAGCCGCACTGAAATTTTGCTCACCGTGCATGAGGGAGGGAGGCTCTCGCTTGGAAGGGTCAGCGTGAACGGTGTGCCGCCTGCCCAGGCCGGAAAGCTCGCCAAACTTTACTCCCGCACTGCTCAAAAAGGTCATTCTTTCACATCTGGCGCGGCCCCGTTTCGCGAGGAAGACGTCGAAACGGGGTTGTCCTATCTGCGCCAGGAGCTCAATGCCCAAGCCTACTGGGAAGCGGAGGCCACGATCATTTCCCGAACGACCGATCCGGCTTCCGGCGCGGTCGATCTGACAATCGATGTGCGCCCAGGGCCTTTTTATCGCATCGGGAAAGCGAAAATGGGGAGTATGGACGGTCGTGGAATGTCCGAGGCGCAGGCGGCGGCGCAGCCTTATGCTGGCAAGCCTGCTACCACTGGAAATTTGAATGCCATGCGCCTCGCGGTGGGAGAGGTTTTCGTTAGTAGCGGATACCCCGATGCAAGGATTACCATGGCCCGCACCCTGCTCGCCCCGCAATTCATCCCCGAGTTTTCCATCGATCTAGGAAAGCGCGTGCGCCTCAACCGGCTAGATATCGAGGGGCTGGTGCGCACCAATCCGAAGCGAATCGAAGCGAGGTTGAGGCCTCTTGAAGGAGACTGGTATGACGAAGCGGCGATGAACAAGCGCCTCCGAGGTTTTCTGGCCATCGGTGCTTTTTCCTCAGCCCGCCTTGAGACTCACGAGATCGAGGGAGATCGCATCGATGCGACCCTGCACCTGGAAGAAGCGCCAGCTAAGGAAATCAGCTTTGCGGGTGGCGTTGACTCTTATCTGGGGGGGCTGCTGCGGACCACTTACACTGACCGAAATCTCATGGGCGAGTTGCTTGGATTTAGCACTGGATTTGAGTTTAGCTCGCGCGGCGTATTGGGTGAAACGCGAATCACTGATCCATGGTTCATGGGGACTGATGTGGCCGCGAGCGCCCGTCTCTTCGCGCTTATTTACGGTCGCGAGGGATACACCTCGTTTGAAACTGGCTTGGAGGGAAGCGGGACTTGGTCGTTTGGCGATCACTATAAATTAGAGGCACTCGCGGGTTTTTCTTTTGTGAATCTCAGCGAAGACGGGCTTCCCCAGTCGGAGCTGGGAGAGACCGTTTACGGCCAGCCCCGGCTGCGCGTCACCCAGACGCTCGACTACCGCGACAGTGCGATCCTGCCCCAGAACGGTTGGCATTTGACAGCTCCGTTGGAAATCGGCTCAGCCATGGGCGATCTATCCATTTCCTACGTCCGGGCAGAACTTTCCGGTGCTTGGTATCATGCGTTTGAAAATGACTGGCAGATCGTGCTTGGCGCGGCAGGCGGAATGATCGTGCCATCCGGAGATGGCGAGGATCTGCCGATCAACCTCCGCTTGTTCAACGGCGGCGCGCACAGTGTCCGTAGTTTTCCCGAGCGGGAACTGGGACCCGCTGTCAATGGGTATTCCACCGGTGGGGAAGGCATGTGGCGCACTAACGCGGAATTGATCCGTAGGCTTGCTGGCAGTCTGAAAGCGGTTGGTTTTGTCGATGCTGGCAGTCTTTCTCGGGAGTATGGCAAGCTTGGCTCCGCTGATGTCGAGGTCGCGGTGGGGCTGGGGCTGCGTCTGGATTTACCCATCGGCCCCGTGAGGTTGGAATACGGCTACAATCTCACCCGCGACATGGCTGAGCCGACGGGCACGCTGCATTTCGCCATCGGCGTGGCGTTTTGAGAAAGCCGGCTGCGCGACCGTGATTGAATCAAAACGGCTTGGCGAGGCCGAGCCAAGCAGCGGTCACAGCGGCGGCGATGGACAGGCCCAAGACGATGGAACCGGGCAAAACCTTGCGCTTGGCGAGGACTGGTGCGACGCCGAGGAAGAGCCACAGACCGAGTTTGATCATCCACCAATATTGCCCCATTGGCGGTTTTTTCAGCATGGCGAAGCCGACGAGAAGAATAAGGACAAGCGAGATGCCGTGAAGCATCGAGGCTCCCTTTTTGCCAGAACTGCCGAGCAGGGTGGCGCCGAGCGAGGTGAAGAGTCCGATGACGCCGGCGAGGTGCAATGTTTTGAGA
Source organism: Akkermansiaceae bacterium (assembly GCA_031382045.1). GTDB lineage: Bacteria > Verrucomicrobiota > Verrucomicrobiia > Verrucomicrobiales > Akkermansiaceae > Luteolibacter. The sequence goes on from JANMYL010000031.1 coordinate 9,959, forward strand.
ATGATGGGGTCCATGATATGATTGAGCTGCTGGAGTTTCTCCGCATCGGGCTTAGAATCAAGAAAGTTAGGGTTGGCGTCGTTACTTGAAAACCGCGAGAACAGCGCGGTGGTCCGAGGCGGTGTCCCAGTCGGAGTCATCGATGATTTTAGCAGCGGGGAAATCGACGTCGCCGCGAATGCCGCGACTGACCATGATAAAGTCGATGCGCGAGTAGATGTCATGCAGGGCCCAATTATAGGTCCATGCTTGGTTGCGCGAGTCCTTGGCCGGGATGGCCGTGAGGTAAGTGGGATCGTTGTAATTTCCGGTGATGGTCTTGATCGTAGGAGTGGAACGGGTGTCATTGAGGTCCCCATAAACGATGAGCCGCGTGTCCGAGTTGGTTTTGAGAATCGCGTTCACGTGACGTCGCAACAAACGGGCCTCGTTGAGGCGAATGGCTTCTTGATCGCCTTGTTCGCTGTCGCGCTTGGATTTGAGATGGTTTCCGAGGAAGCGATACGATTTCCCGCGTGCTTGGATGGTGGCGTCGAGAATTCCGCGGTTGATCGCGAATGTCTGGCCGGAGAGTTGGTATTCGGTTTCGGCCGGCTTGGCGGTGGATGTGATGGGGAAACGTGAAAGCAGCCCGAGGTGGCGTGTCGGATCGGAGCCTCCGGTGTAATGGGAGTGCGGGAGATCCAAGCCAGCGGCTTTGAGGTCTTCCTGAATTTCCGCGAGATCCGAGGCTTGACCGATTTCGCAGAGGCCCACGACATCTGGCTTGTGGCGGGAGAGGATGGCTACGACTGCCTGCTTTTCCTTTTCCGGTTTAGAAGCACCTTTGATGGTCTTATGATTGACGTAACGATCCATCGTCAGCCAGTTTTCGACGTTGTAGGTGATGAAACGTAGGCCACTTGGGGTGGTGGTTTCCGTTGAAACCGTGACACTTTTCGAGGCTTCGAGAGTTTCAATGTCAGCCTCAAACTCAGATGAGGTTTCCTCGGCGGGTTCTGCCGTGGTCGTCTGAGTTTTCGGCGTGTTCCAATCTGGCGTGGCATTTTTCCGCTCGCAGGAGGAAGTGGTGAGCATGCCCGCCACACAAAAAACAGCCCCAAGAATCCTTGGGGCGTGATTTCCAAATGAAGCGGGTAAATGGCCCAATCGCATGCGATTAGGATTCCCGAGGTTCCTTGCCCGGAACTTCCTTCACGCGGGTTTCGGTCTCGGAGCGGGTGATTTCGTGCTCGAAATCTTCACGCGCTTTTTTGAACTCGCCCATGCTTTTGCCGATCCCGCGAGCGAGTTCAGGCAGTTTCTTGGCTCCGAAGAGCAATAGGACCACGATGAAAATCATGATCATTTCTGGCATTCCAATAGGTCCCATAATTTAGTGGTGTTGTTGGTGAGAAGTTACCCGCGTTCGATCCGGTTGCAATGTATTTACGATCGAGCGAGGCACGAATATTCAGGCAATTACCAGAAATCATCTCATTTGCAGACCGGGCAGGTCTTCAGCGACGTGAAAAAGTCGTTGCCCTTGTTGTCCACGAGGATGAAGGCGGGGAAATTTTCGACCGTGATTTTCCAGACCGCTTCCATCCCGAGTTCTGGAAAGGCGACGACTTCTTGCGAGCGGATGTGCTCTTGCGCGAGCAAGGCGGCGGGTCCGCCTGCCGAGCCGAGGTAGAAACCGCCGTGTGCTTGGCAGGCGTCGGTGACTTGTTTTGAGCGGTTGCCCTTGGCCAGCATGACCATGGAGCCGCCGTTGGACTGGAAAAGATCGACGTAGCCGTCCATCCGGCCGGCAGTGGTCGGGCCGAAGGAACCGGACGGCATGCCGGGCGGAGTTTTTGCAGGGCCAGCGTAATAAACGGGATACTTTTTGAAATATTCCGGGAGTTCGCCACTTTCCTCGAGGATTTCCTTAAGCTTCGCGTGGGCGATATCGCGGGCGACGATGATGGTTCCAGTCAGGGCGAGCGCGGTGGTGACAGGGTATTTCGAAAGCGTTTTGAGGGTTTCCTCCATCCCGAGATCGAGATCGATCGGCACGCCTTTAAATTTCCAATCGCGGAATTTTTCTGGAATGAAACGACCGGGATTTTTTTCGAGTTTCTCCAGGAAAATGCCGTCTTTCGTGATTTTTGCCTTGGCTTGGCGGTCCGCCGAGCAGGAAACACCGATGCCGACCGGGCACGATGCGCCGTGACGCGGCAGGCGTATGACGCGAACGTCGAGTGCAAAATATTTCCCGCCGAACTGGGCACCGATGCCAATTTCACGGGCTATTTCCAGCAGCTCTTTTTCAAGTTCGATGTCGCGGAACGCCCGACCGTGCTCGTTGCCAAAAGTCGGCAGCTCGTCATAATAATGGGTGGAGGCAAGCTTGACTGTTTTGAGGCAATTCTCGGCTGAGGTGCCGCCGATGACGAAGGCAAGGTGATAGGGCGGGCAGGCAGCGGTGCCGAGCGAGGTCATCTTTTCGCGGCAGAACTCCTTGAGGCGCTGGGGGTTGAGGAGGGCTTTAGTTTCCTGGTAGAGGAATGTTTTGTTTGCCGATCCGCCGCCTTTGCTGACGAAGAGGAATTTATAAGCGTCGCCCTCCGTGGCGTAGAGATCGATCTGTGCAGGGAGATTGGTCTTGGTATTGACCTCGTCATACATCGTGAGCGGCGCGGTCTGCGAGTAGCGGAGGTTTTCTTGAGTGTAGGTTTGGTAGATGCCTTTCGAGAGAAATTCCGCGTCGTCGCAGCCGGTCCAGACTTGCTGGCCTTTTTTCCCGACGATGGTGGCGGTGCCGGTGTCTTGGCAGAAAGGCAGGATTCCGTGCGAGGCGATTTCGGCGTTTTTCAGGAGCATCAGCGCGACCATCCGGTCGTTTTCCGAGGCTTCCGGGTCATCAAGAATGGCAGCAACTTGCGCGAGATGTGAGGCGCGGAGAGTGAAATTGATGCCCTTGATCGCTTCTGCCGCCAGTAATGTCAGGGCTTCCGGGGCGATCTTGAGCATCGGCTTTCCCTCGAATTCCGAGATTAAGACGTGCTCTGAACTGATGAGCTCATATTCCGTGGTATCGGGGCCGAGCGGAAATGGATCTTGGTAGGAAAATGGTTTGTCGGACATGGCGTGCAGGTTTTTTTAAGCACACGAGAGTGCGGGAGCAAACCGTTTCCCCACGGGGTGCAACGAATGCACGGTAAATGGCACGATTTGCTGGCAGCGATTCACGTTTCGGTGAAATTCACATCCGTTTCCTAGGAGATCGCCTTGAGTCGCAAATCAAATGTCCACAGCGGAATCCCGCCCAGCACAGACAATGCGAGGATATTCGCATCATTCCACTGAATTTCGCGCCGTCAAAGTCGTCGAGATTCCACGATCTGGCGGGTTTCAAAAAAACTGACGATGTCGAAGTCTGGCATGGTCCTACCCAGGGCGGCGAGTCTGCGTGTCGTCATTCTTTTCACATAGGCATTAAGCACGAAGTTAAGGAGCTTGGACTTTTGATCGATACCACTGAATTCTGCCGCTGATTCGGTTTTTCCAAAGGGCTTTCAAGGCTTGCGGGTGAGCGCTGGCAGGGGTAAACGCTGCCTTGCCATGGACAAGAAACCTGTAGTGCTCATTATTCGCGACGGCTGGGGAGTGAATCCCGGGGGGAAAGAAACCGCAATCAAGGACGGAAACGCGACTTTGCTGGCGAAAACCCCATTCCACGAAGTGATGTTCAAGACGTATCCGAAAGGGTTTCTTAGCGCTTCCGGTCTCGATGTCGGGCTGCCTCCCGGACAGATGGGGAATTCCGAAGTGGGTCACCTCAATCTGGGAGCTGGTCGGATCGTCTATCAAGATCTCACCCGCATCAACAAGTCGATCGAGGAGGGGACTCTTGAGAAAAATCCGGTATTTGTGGAAGCACTTGGAAAAGCCACAACCGGGCGCTTGCATTTCATCGGCCTCGTTTCAGATGGTGGCGTTCACAGCCATCAGGACCAGCTCATCGCCATGGTAAAACTGGCTAAGGAAGCCGGGGTGAACGACATTTTCATCCATGCCATCACCGATGGGCGGGATACCTCCCCAACTGGTGGCCAAGCTTATTTGGCGAAAGTTGAAGATGAAGCCGCCAAGAGCGGTGCCCATGTGGCCACCGTGATCGGCCGCTACTTCGCGATGGACCGCGACAAGCGCTGGGACCGTGTGAAGCTGGCGTGGGACGCGATAGTGTTAGGGAAAGGTGAAAAGCGCGATGTCCTGGCGAGCGAGGCTGTGGCTGACTACTACCGGCTCGATAAGACCGATGAGTTCATGCCGCCGATGATCTTCGCGGAGGCAGACACGCAGCGCGTCAGGGATGGCGATGTCGTTCTGTTCTTCAATTTCCGCTCCGATCGTGCGCGTGAACTTTCAGAGGCGTTTCTCTATCCAAACTTCGATGGCTTTGATCGTGAAGTCACGCCGAAGGTTCATTTTGTGACCCTGACTCAATACGACGAAAAATACGGCTGCCCCGAAATTTTCTCAGCCCAGACGCTCGACAATGTCTTGGGCAAGGTGGTCGCCGCAGCGGGTAAAAACCAGATGCGCATCGCGGAAACCGAAAAATATCCGCACGTCACCTATTTCTTCAATGGCGGGGAGGAAGCACCTTATGAAGGGGAGGATCGCGTGATAATTCCCTCGCCCAAGGATGTACCGACTTACGATTTTAAGCCGGAAATGAGCGCCCAACAAGTGACAGAAACCGTTGTTGCGAAGCTTAAGAAGTACGACATGGTCATTCTGAATTTCGCCAACCCGGACATGGTCGGCCACACCGGAGTGGTCGAGGCCGCAGTCAAAGCGTGCGAAGTCATCGATGCCGATGTGAAAGCCGTAGTTGAGGAAACGCTCCGTCTCGGTGGCAAGCTTCTCATCACCGCCGACCACGGAAACTGCGAGTATATGCGTAATCCAGATGGCTCGCCCAACACTGCGCACACCACAAATTTGGTGCATATTTTCTATGTCGCTGCCGATGCGGGTCAATACACCGTGAAGGACGGCGTTTTGGCAGACGTCGCGCCGACTTTGTTGGAAATGCTCGGCGTGTCTAAGCCCAAGGAAATGACCGGCCAGAGTCTGCTGGCGCTAAAAAAGAACGGGTGACGGTTTGGACTAAGCCAAGGATTTTCCTGCCTGATGGACGATCAACAGCCTCAGGCCGTTGAGGCAAACCAGCACTGTGCTGCCTTCATGACCCACTACGCCTAACGGCAAGGCGAGTGAAAATCCAAGCGCGGCGAGTATTAGCACTGCGATGACGCCGCTGGCGAAGACGAGGTTCTGGGTGAGCACCCTCTTTGCACGGCGGGCGTGAGCAACGAGAATGGCGATGTTTTCCAGACGGTCGCCCATCAGGACCACATCCGCCGTCTCCATGGCCACATCAGTCCCGGCTGCGCCCATGGCCACGCCAATGTCAGAAATAGCAAGCGCGGGCGCATCGTTCACTCCGTCGCCAATCATCATCACTGTGCCTTCTAACTTTAATTCACGGATGACTTTGAGTTTGTCCTCGGGTAGGAGCTCTGCGTGGACTTCATCGACCCGAGCTTCCTGGGCGATGGCTTCGGCCACGAGGCGTTGGTCGCCAGTAAGCATGACGATTTTTTTCACCCCGAGGCGGTGGAGTTCATCGGCTAACTGGCGGGCGGCGGGGCGAATCGTGTCGGCCATGACGAGCAAGGCTTGGGCGTTGACGCTCTCGCCCAAGCGGGTGCCGAGCCAGACGCATGTTTTCCCCTTGGTTTGCAGGGGGTGGGAAATAGCGGCGAGCGAAGCGATGCCGCTGGCATTGAGTTCGCGGAAAAGTCGTTCGCTGCCCACGAGGTAGCGGGTAGTTTCGATGGTGGCTTCAGCGCCCTTGCCGGCTGTGGATTGGAAATCCGTGGCTTCTGGAAGATTGATGCCGAGCATCTCTGCACTTTTGACGACGGCATGGGCGAGGGGGTGCTCAGACTTCGCTTCAAGCGCTGCGGCGGCGCGGAGCAGTGCCGTCACCGGGGCGGGGAGCAGAGCTGTTATTTCGTAAATTCCATCCACGGTGACGATTTCCGTGAGCGAGGGTTTGCCGACGGTGAGTGTGCCGGTCTTATCGATGGCGACGATGTCGATCTTTGAGGCGGTTTCCAAATGGGAGCCGCCTTTAATGAGGATGCCACGGCGGGCGGCACCACCGATGGCGGATAGAACGGTGGCGGGTGTGCTGATGATGAGAGCGCAGGGCGAGGCGACGACCATGATCGTCATAGCGCGGAAGAATGCGTCGTGGAAGTTGTCCCATTTCATCAAATAGGGCAGAAAAAATACCCCGATGGTGAAGAGGATAACACCCATGGCGTAGTATTGCTCGGCTTTTTCGAGGAAGCGCTGGGTGCCAGATTTCTCGGCCTGCGCCTCGGCGACGAGCTTGACCATCCGTGCGAGGGTTGAGTTTTCTGAACGTTTGGTGACCTTGAGTTCGATGCCGCCGCTTTGGTTGAGGGTGCCGGCGAAGAGTGTGTTGCCTCGGGATTTGGAGACGGGCATCGACTCACCGGTCAGGGAAGATTCATCCACGTTGGTGCTGCCTTCTGAAATGACGCCATCCACCGGGATCTGCTCGCCGGGGCGGACGATGACAATTTCCCCGATTTCTAAATCCTCCACGGCAACTTTGACCGTGCCGCCTGCTCGTTTGACAGAGGCTTCGCTCGGTCTGAGGGTGAGTAGGGATTCGATGGCTCGCTGCGTGCGCTCCATGGCGTGGCGCTGGAGCACGTTAGAGAAACTGAAGAGGAAGAGTAGAAGTGCGCCTTCGAACGGAGCACCTATCAGGGCTGCACCGAGAGCGGCGAGGACCATCAGCACATCCACGTCGAGCACGCCTTCCCGAAGCGAGGCGATGGCGGACCGGACGCCTTTCTGTCCGGCGAAAATGTATGCAGCAGTGTAGAGCGTATGAGTGGAGGGGCCGATGCCTGTAGTTTTTTCGAAAATCAATCCGGCGATTAGAAAAAGCAGACCCAGGCCGCATGAAATTTCCTCATTGAGGTCGCCGACTCGGATTTTTTGCATCTGAGAGCGAGTGTCCGCCCGCCGGGGTTCGAGCGGTTTGATATCAGCACCAGTTTTTATCAAGTCGTGGGTCATCCGTTCTTCCGGTTCGATGTCGGAATCGAAAGTTACTGATAGAACCTTGCCCAGATAGGTCGCGTTGGCACGCCGCACACCGGGAATGCGGCCCACTCGCTTCTCCAATTTCTGGGCGCACGCCTCGCAGGCGTTTCCTTCTAAGCGGAAGGTATGTTTGCGGATCGTGGATTCGACATGGGTAATGTGCTCCTTGAGCAGCGAGCGCACTTCACCCTCACTCAATAGCGCCGGGTCAAATTCCACGTCCACAATCGCGTGTTCCGGATCGGTGGATGCCCGGAGGATGCCATTGTGAGCCACTAGATCTTCATCGGCCTTCTCGACGACGGGTGACTTCGGGGTTTCGTCGTTCATGGTTGGCAAAGTGGTTGGTATGAAGCTTCAACGCCAGATTAGCCCACGGGTATCCTTGATCTAACCATGGCTGCGATTTCGTGGAATGCAGCGGACACCTTGTTACTTGCAGGTGGGACAAGGGCGATCGGCGAGCCTGAGTCACCGCGCTCGCGGGTTTCTATGTTGATTGGAATTTGTCCGAGTAGTGGGACGTTCATGTCTGCTGCCTCGCGGACACCGCCTTCCTGACCGAAGATATAATATTTTTTCCCGGCATCGCACTCAAACCAAGCCATGTTTTCGATAAGGCCAGTGATGGGCACGTTTACTTTGGCAAACATGGAAACCGCCTTGCGGGCATCTATAAGCGCGACTTCTTGCGGCGTAGTCACAATGATGACGCCATCCACTGTTACAGTTTGGACGATGGTGAGCTGGATGTCGCCAGTGCCGGGCGGTAAGTCGAGCACGAGGTAATCGAGTTCTTCCCAAGCGACTTGGCGGAGAAATTGCTGGGTGTAGCGGGTGGCCATGGGCCCGCGAACAATCACCGGCGAGCGATCCTCTAGCAGGAATCCCATCGACATAAGTTTGAGCCCGTGGGCTTCGAGTGGGATAATTTCATCGTGCTCGTTGGCCATGGGTCGCTCGTTGACGCCGAACATCTGGGCGACAGATGGGCCATAAAGATCGCAATCGCAGAGGCCTACCTTTGCGCCGGTGGCGGTGAGGGCAACTGCTAGGTTGGCGGCGACAGTGGATTTTCCCACCCCACCTTTTCCCGACGCGACGGCGATGATGCGCTTCACCCCGGGAATCGAGGATTTGCCGACTGTGCCACCTGCTCCACCGGCGGCTGCGGGCGCATCTTTAACATCAATCTCGATTTTCACTGTCCCGATGTCGGGGAGAAGGTCGAGAACTGTGTGACAATCTTGAAAAATTTGTTCGGGAATTTTGGCGTCGCGGGTGGCTATTTCAATGTGGACGGTGACGAGGCCGGGCTCGCATTTGATGTCCTTGACGAGGCCGAAGGAGATGATGTCCCGAGAAAAACCGGGGTAGCGGACTTGGCGAAGTGCTTCGCGGATGAAATCAGAGTTCATGGACGCGATTAGTCTGTTCTATTCGGGCGTACGTGCAACGCGTTTGTGAAAAATGTGCCAGCAACAGATTCCCAAATGCTGAAGAAACTTTTGAAATCTGTGATGAATCGCAAAACGGTTATGCCGAGTCAAAGTCCGTGATATAGATATTTCTGTACGTATTTCGCTTTGACCTTGGCAATTTCAACAAGATCGTCACCCGCGCAAATTTGTTTTGTTAAATTCAGAATTTACTTTTAAGGGATAAAATTTTCACGGCCTCGAAGGATCGCTTCGGTGAGAAAGTTCACATAAAAAAAGCTTATTTCGCACGTCAGAATGAAGAACCCAAATCGAACATTCGTCAGTTCACTGACTAAAAAGTCCTGATTACACACAAACCATTGCATCCAATAAATTGATCTTGCATGACGCTATTATTTAAAAAAACTTGCGTGATACGCTGTGTGTAACGTTTCGCAGCGACATTCTCACAAGCCATGGCCCAATGCATCCCATTCTTCCTGGGTGGCTTGCGACTTTTGATACTCCATAAGTGTTACCCACTGGCCATCTTTCTTCACGAGCAAAACCTCGAAATGAATATATTCCCGCTTGAGCTTCCCATCGAGTCCCGAGCTTGAGTAGAGAAAAATACCGGTTTCGTGAGCCGTTGTGTCATCACCGAAACGCTGAGAAAATCGAAATTCCACACTGGCTTTCATCTCTCCGGATTGGGTGGCGATGAATTCTTTTTTCCAACGGGCCAGCGCCTGGGACAGAGGAGAACTTAATTTCTTAGACCCTGAAACGAGAACGCCTTCCGGATGGCAGCTTGCCGCATAGGCCGCGAAATCACCCTCTCTGACAGATCGCGAGATCCTGTTCCAAAATGCGTCCAGTGCCACGACGCGTGGCCCACTGAGTTCTTCCGCAAATGACAGACTCGGACTGCTGAAAAAAGCGAGAAACATGATGAGGAGTGTGCGATTCATGAATTGGAGTCTGCTCAATGACCGAGTGCGTTGGCGAGGCTAAGGTTTAGTGGCCAGCGACCGTTCAAATGGCACATGACTCACTGAATGATTTCCCCCCGTTGTACTTATTGCAGATGAAAGATTTTGTGGCGGTGGGAAGTAAATCTCAAGTTTACATTCGAGCGACATCTTATGAGAACTCAGCCAGCAAGTCATTCATCATTTAGCCACTCTCAGCACTTCTTTTCGGGTCTCTTCGCAATAGGAGGAGTGTTTTTATGGGGCTCTGCAACGGTGGATGCTGCTAGTAAGCCAGCGATTGATCTAACCAAGGAAACCCCAGCCAAGATCGATAACACCTACAATCTCGGGCCGACAGGAGCGCTTGGCTGGATGCACGTTGAGGCCGGGATGACGGAAAATAGCCGACAAATCCTGATCACCGCAGTTGAAAATAGCTCACCAGCAGCCGGGAAATTGGAGGTGGGCGACGTGATTCTCGGAGTTTTCGGCAAGCCATTCACAGAAGATGCCCGCAGAGTTTTTGGCCGGGCGATCGGGCAGGCCGAGGGCGAAGCGGCACGAGGTCTCTTACCGCTCAAAGTGTCGCGCAAAGGCACAGTGCAAGAAATTGTCCTCAAGCTCCAAGTGATGGGTAGCTATAGCGAGACGTCGCCTTACAATTGTCCCAAAGCGAAGAAGATTCTCGAACAAGGGCTGGTGATTTTGGCCAAAAATCCAGACAAGGACAACAGCCTGCACACTAACGAACTTGCTCTGCTCGCCGCAGGTAGGCCTGAAGATCTCGAAATCCTGCGTAAGAGCGCTCATGAAATTGCCAAAAAAACGCCTGATTTGGAAGCGCTGTGGAAGGATTCAAGCAGGGGAGATATGGCCACTTGGTCTCATGGCTACAACAATCTTTTCCTCTGTGAGTACTACCTCGCCACTGGCGATAAAACCGTGCTGCCCGCCATCCAATCCTACACGACCACCATCGCCCGTGGCCAAGGCGTCTTCGGCACTTGGGGACATGGCCATGTCCCGCCGGGGCCTGCCGGGCAATTGAACGGGCCTGTTCCACCCTACGGTCCGGTAAATGCTACCGGCCTAACGTGTTTCATTTCGATGGTGTTGGCCGAGAAGTGCGGCGTCAAAGTTCCGGAAATCAAGCCTGCCATCGCGCGGGCGAATAAGTTTTTCGGCTACTACGTCGGCAAGGGTGCGATACCTTACGGCGAGCACAGTCCGGGAGCCGTTCATGATGATAATGGTAAAAATAGCATGGCGGCCATCGCCTTTGCATTGCAAGGCAGAGGCGCAGAGACCCAGTTCTTTGCTAAAATGGTCACAGCTTCCTATGAATCCCGCGAATGGGGCCACACCGGCAATGGCTTGAGCTACCAATGGGGGCCCGTCGCAGCTAATGCCGGCGGACCGAAAGCGATGGTCGCCTTCATGAAGGAACTGCGGTGGTATTACGACCTCGCGCGACGTTGGGATGGCTCCTTCGTCAACATCGCCACCGGCGGCGGAGTCAATAGCAGCTATCACGGAGCCATCAGCGCGACAGGTTCTTACCTGCTCGGCTACGCGGTGCCTTTGAAAAAAATCTATATTACCGGCCGCGATGCCCGCCGAGAAAACTGGTTGAGCAGTGCCGACATCACTGCCGCCATCGACGCCGAGCGTTGGCTGGGCGCAAATGCCTACGACAAACGCAGTACCGCTCAGTTAATGGCCGGCCTCAGCTCATGGTCACCACTCGAGCGTGACCGTTGTGCGGAGGAACTTGGAAAACGCCAAGATGATATTTTGCCCCAGTTGCTCGATCTCATCAAAAGCAAGAACACCAACGCCCGTCTTGGCGCAGTCGCCGCCATCGGCCACCTCAAGAAGCGCGCCGTCCCAGCGCTCGCCACCTTAGCAGCCTTGCTAAACGACGACGACCGCTGGCTGCGCGTTCAGACTTCCAATGCTCTCCGGACCATTGGCAGTGATGCAAAGCCGATCACCGCGCAAATGCTCAAAGCAGCAACTGTCAAAGACGAGACTGATCAAATGCAGTTCGCTGCCGGTGCACTGGCCTATGCGCTTTTTTATCCGGGTGGTTCTTACGGGCCGGTTGGCTTGCTTGGCAAGTCAATCGCCGATGTGCCGAAGGAGCAACTTTATCCGGCCATCCGCGCCGTCGCCGCCAATCCAGATTCCGCTGCGCGCGGATGCTTACGCTCCACTTACAGCCTGATGACGCTAGAAGACTTACAAGCGCTCGCGCCCACCGTCGTCACTAGTATTCAGGAAATGCCGCCAGCTAACGGTATGTTTTCTAAAGGCGTGCGGCTCGCCGGCATCCAAGCGCTGGCCCGGCTTCGGATCGAAGAGGGAATCCCGCTGACGATGATGATGCTCAACCTCAAAGATTGGGGAAAAGCCTACATCATTCAATCCTCACTCGATGTGCTCAAACAATATGGCGGTGCCGCCAAACCCATCCTTCCCGAATTAAGAAAGCTAGTGGGAGAACTCACCAAGACACCGAAGGAACAGCAAAAACTCGTGGAGGTCATTGCGCTTATCGAAAACGACAACAACCCGCCAGCGCTCATCAGTTTGAAGGATTACCTAAAAACGCAACCTAGCGTCGTCCGGTAAAGATTGGCCATTGATCTGCAATCTTAAACTGCGGATTAGGGGTTAATCTAATTGAATAAATTTTCGTGGAATCATTGGAAAATTATTTAGACCGAAGGTCTTTATATCCTTAAAAAGGCACTTTGTAAGGGTATTCGTCTGTGATACAGACAGCGTCGTGAAGGAAAATATCGTCCGAACAAGAATAGATTCTAGGTTGAAAATTAGGCTTGGAGTTTTCCATCGAATGGACCTTTCTAAACATCATAAGGCAGGGGATATTTCTTGGAAATTCGTCAGTGAGTGCTGCGCTTGGGTTTGTCTTTTTCTGGTAGGAGCCGGCATCGGCCAGGCGGCTGATGAATGGCGCACTTGGAAAAGCACAGCGGGCACTGCCATCGAAGCCAAATTGCTGTCAAGCGACGGCAACGAAGTCACCTTGGAAAAGCGCGATGGCAAGAAGCTCACCCTCACGTTGTCCAAGCTTTCTGTAGCGGATCAAGGCTACCTCACGGAGCAAAGTCCTAAAGCTGCCGGGAGCCCGGCCAAAGGGGGAACCACTATCCAAGGCGTGTCAGCGCAAGCCGGCCTAACTGAGAAGATCATCTGTCAGGCAGAACCGAAGTGGACGTACTTGCTGCGTTTGCCGAAAGATTTTCATACTGGTAAATCCTGGCCAGTTTGTTTCGTAATGGATGCATGTGGCGGATCTATGGGAACTTTAGATCGCTACGTGCCAGCGGCGGATCGACTAGGAATTATTCTAGCAGCTTCGGGCGAATCGAAGAATGATTTCGCGGATTCAGACTTGGCGATGATGGCCATGCTGAAGGACGTTTATGCGCGGATTCCAGTGTTAGAGAAGGTCGCCATCGCATCCGGCATGTCCGGGGGAAGTCGAATGGCCTACTTGATGGCTGAAATGGACAAAAATATTACCGGAGTGTTAGCCTGTGCATCTGGCGGTGGCGTTTACCTTAAGGAAAAAGATTTTCGTTCTGCTAAACTGCGCAGCGATACCGCCATTTGCAGTCTTATCGGTACAAACGATTTCAACCGGCGCGAAGCCGTGAAATCGCACAAGGGATTTGGCAAGGACGCGCGCTTGATTTGGTTTCTTGGGAATCACGACTGGGCCGGGCCGGAGCTTATTGAGGACGGACTAGCGCAGGTTTACGGCAAAATTTTGGAGCGTTCGAAAGTTCAAAATTTGGATCCCCTGCGGGTCGATTTTTCCAGGAAACAGCTCGACTGGGCAAAAAAACAAGTCACCACCGCCCCGTGGCTTGCTTACCATTGGGGTGATTTTCTAACGAAATTTCCCGGTGATTCGTCTGTTCAGCAGGATGCTGCGGCGCTGCTTGCCAGTATTCCGAAAGGAGCCGAGCTAGCGAAAGCGGAGAAGACGCTAGGAGACTTTGCTAACAAACATTTTGGCGATGGCAATACCGCACTGGACAAAGCGCCCGACCCCTCGCGCGTCAAGGATGCGGAAAAAGTAGCCGCTATGCTAGCTGGGCTTCCTCAAGCAGACCTCATCAAACGTATGGGCGAGCCGGCTAACTAGACTGCCTGTGCATGAAGATTTATGGAATTACTTGCGTGGAAAAGTGGCTGGTGCATCTCTCACCTAAGCTGTCATTTTAAGAGTTTTAAGCCGCAGATGAAACACTCAGCTAAAGACTGTATTTTATTTATAGTATCATTTATTCTCACAAAATACACGATGCATCTATCACCTCATGAAAATTAACATCGTCCGGCAGATCAGTGTTGCTATAGAAAATCAGCCTGGCCGCCTGGGCAGGATTGGGCGTCTTTTGACAGAACAGGGGATTCATATCAGTGCCTTCAGCGTCATCGACAACGTGGAACAAGGGATGGTGCGGCTGATCACCAGCGATCCGGCCATGACGCGGGAAACTCTGAAAGCCGATAAACTTCCGGTGGTTGAGGCAGACGTGCTGTCCATTGAGCTGCTCGATGGGATGGGAAATCTCGCGCTGGTCGGAGAGACATTGGCGGCTGCTGAAATCAACATTGAGTATGGTTATGCCACCAGCGCTGAGATCGGCAGGTCAGGTCTTCTGATTGTGAAAACTGCTAATCCGCAGCTAGCGCTGAAGATTCTTGAAGGTGTTAGTGCAAATTCATGAAGGAATTTGAGACATCAGCGAAAGTCGGGATTCTTCCGGTGGGAGCGCTCGGAGTGGCATTTTTTCACCACCTTGGAGGCCGAAATTCTACGAACTTACACAAGGTCGGGTTTGTTGAGCGACGAGGCTCACTTCACGGCAGCACCCTTCGCGGGGAGGGGGCTTTAAAAATTGCTGTAGGTGGTGATGTGGCGGAAATTCTCACAACGGATGTTTGTTATCCTGACTTGTTGACTTCTGCGGAACTTGGGTGGCTACCCGAGGTGGTGCTGGGATGCACCCAGCCGGATCAACTTCTCACGACGATCGGTGAATACGTCGGACTGCTAGAGTGGCTTTTTAGTATTCACGGCATTGAAGAAGCTGTGCGGCGATTGCCTATTCTGGTCCTCTGCAGCAATGGGATCTATCACGAGCGCGTGCGACGGTTTCTGGTAGAGTTATTGGAGGAGTCTATGCTTTACGGACGATTGTCGGATCTTTGGGTCGGCCCGATGAGCAAGATCGTTGGCAAGCTGTTGCGCGGTGTGACGATCCAAACAGGCTATCGCGAAGGAGATGGAAAATCGGCCATCTATCACCCCGGGCCCAGTGGGCGGACGATTCTCACGGGGGGAAGCTGTGAGAGTCGAAATCATGCAGCAACCTTGCTGCGTGGCCTCGGTGCGTGGTTCGAAACCGAGGAGACGCTACCACCGGTGCGGGTTGAGTTCGATAAAGCCTTGATCAATCTTTGGGGAAACTTGTTCGGACAACTCAAAGCGATCAATGCAGAAGGTGAATTCCAATTGCTTCGAGTTAGTGAAATCTTTGACGATCCAGAATCTAGCGAGTTACGCCAATTCTCGACACATGTCTTTGCCATCGGCCGCGCCGTCCGTGCTTATCGTGAAGATGAAGACTTTGCCCAGCTTCACGCGGCGATGTTGAAAACAGCAGCTGGGCCCGGTGCACACATCCCTTCAAGCCTCATGTGGATTCATTCGCAACTGAGCAATGGAACCCTGAAAGCCGAGCTGACACCGACGGAAAAGTGGTTGCTCGATCCCCTTATCCGCTTCGCCAAGACGGCGGGCCTCAACGACTCTGCGGATTTTTTCACCAAACTCGGGCAGCGGGTGGAAGAGAATTTGCAAGCGGCGATTCTTAAATGGAGAAACGATGACTCATGAGTGAATCATCTGCTAATAGATCGGGGATGCGTTTTTGATCCATTGCGCATTGAGCTTCATTTCCTCAAGGTTCTCCAATTGGGTGGTCATTTTGGGAGGCCATCGGAGCAAATTCTGAACGAAGATATGACATCATCCAGCCATTGATTTCCCATGCGTCGCCAATTGGCAGCTCAGATTTACCACTCAGTGGCATGTAAGGGGCTGGCCCGAATTCCGGGGCGATGGTGAGCCATTCGCAGCCGTCGTCGCTCCTGAGTTGGATGATGGACTTCCACCAGGAGGTGAAAAGCGCCAGCCATGGTTGATGGGCCGGATTCCTAGGGTCACTTATTTGCGGTCCTTCGTCGAAACCGACGCGAGCATGAATATGTCCGGACGCCGCCATCGCCTGGGCGAGGCCCGTTGCTTGGTCTGATAAGTTGCTTTCATGCACACATACCCAGTGAGAAAAATCCGCAGTGAGCCGAAGCGACGGCATCGCTTGGAGAAATGCATGGGTGGCAGGAATACTGAACAATGCTCGGCCGCGATGGGTCTCGTGCAGCAAGGGAATACCGGTTTTTTCCACCAGTTTTTCGCCGGCTTCAAAGATTCGAAGGTTGTCCTCAAGGCTGAAATGATCGCGACCCGTATGACTGTTGACCAGTAGCGGTTCGATCTCGGCGGCTCTGAGAAAGTGAGATTCCAGTGACGATAGATGTTCCTCGACGCTCACGCCACTGGTGGCGATGTGCGCCACGATTTGAAGGCCCGCCGCAGTGTGCAGTGTCCGGATCTTGGTCGCGGAATCATCGCGTGCCGGAAAATAAATTTCCGTCGCATCGTAACCTGCATCCGCCACTTGAGCCACGAAATCGGTAAGTGGCAGGTGAGCCATTTCCCAGTCGGATTTTGTGAAAAGTAGTTTCACTGAATCTCTGGAATTGAAAGTTAGCAGATGCGGCCGCGCTTGCCCGCAAGTGAGTGACCTGGAGGATTTACTCCGATCCAACGTTCGTCCGCAGGCTGACTTGCAGGCTGGAATCGAGTGTCCGTGGAGAATCGAACTTGGTTCGATTGGTTGTCCAATGAACCATGAATCATATCAATCCGGAAAGTGATGAAATCGCCAATTTTCCACTCCGGCGCGGTGAGCCAGCGGCTGCCAAATTTTTTAGGAAGCGTATCAGGGCGTTTCGAGAGCCAGCCGGGGAATGACCATTTGCCATCCTTGGCGACCGCTTGCACTTGGTCGGGATTATTTTCACAATACGAGTCCACATCCTTTGCCAGATATTCTGAGATGTGGTCCGATTGTTTGTGCGAATTCTCCAGAACGATCAGTCCGCCCACTTCCAGTGAAATGTCCACATAAGGAATCCAACAGGTGAGTAATTCCTGTGAGCCGCGGCCCATGTAAACCTTGTCGCAATGCACCGGTGTGCCGTGGCCAGGACCCATCAAGCGGCACCAAATGTAATCGAAGTGACGGACGGGCTCGTCAAAAAGATCGCTGTAAAACTCGCAAATTTCTGGGCCGAAAACGACCCGCCGGATCTCTGGACTGCTGGCCGCCAGTTCGGGGCGGAAGGCCGCGGTCTTGTCTGGATTTTGCTTTTTACCATCTGTCTCTCTGAAAGTTGGGGCTGTATCCAGCTTGAAGGCGTCGAGCATGTCCGGGTGGACAACTCCTTCCATCAGATCCCTTTCAGGATGCAAATGCCCTTCATTTTCCAGGCGCTGAAAGATCGAGCGGCGTCCCGCAAGGATGAGTTCGGGATCAAAAAACTCGCGGATGTAGAGATAGCCATCCTCCTCCAAGCGGTCGCGGAGTGCCAAGGGTTGGTCCAGGATATCGTTCGATGATCGTAGAAATCCGAAGGATGCAGATCCGGTGTCAAGACTCTGTCCTAACGAGCTAATTTGAGTTGGGTTAGTGGCTGTTGCAGTCATGGTGGCGTGGTTTTAAAATTTACAAAATTCGGCTTTCGGTCTTTGAGAATCGTCTGCTTGGTGAACGACAAGGCACGTCTCTATCAGACGATGACTTTTAGGATCTGCCCGACGTTGAGGGTGATGGGTTGTGACAAGATGATGGCGAGGCGGCCGTCGCGGGTTTCGAGGCGGTGTGTTAAGAGCTTACCGGCGAGCATGACCTTGGTGGCGGGGGCCTTGGTGGTGGGTGGGGTGAGTTCCAAGCGGGCGAGGCGCAGCGAGCCGAAGCGTACGGCGAGCGTGGCTCCCAGACCCGCAGGGGTTTGTTTCTGCGAGAATCTTCCCCAGGCGGCGGCTCCGACGAAGGGGCCAGCGAAATCTTTGGCTCCGAGCTTGGGTTCAAAGCGGATCAAGCCGGATGAAGCATGACAATAGAAGCCTGTGGCGGCGATGAAGACTCCGTAGCTCGACATGGCGCGGGCGTAGTGGTCCGAGCATTCGATTTCGTTATAGGGATTCCGGCGTGAGGCGTCGTAGCGGTCGTGGATGGCGCGGCAGACGGTGAGGCCCTGGGTGAGCAAGGGGTCATTTTCATCCTTGGCCAGCGAGACCATGAGGGCGGCGGCGGAGTGCTCGAAGCCGCTCATGCATTCTTGGAAATAGCGAAAAGTAGGGAAGCTTTTGCAGGCTTCGGGCAGACCTCCCTGCGGCCAAGTGGCCATGACCAAGCCGCCCTCTCCGGCCATCGCATAATAACGGCCCGAGTGCGGCTGCATTTTCTCGCGGAAGACACCCATGTCGGGGGCGAAGTTATATTTGAACAAGCTATCCATTGCTTGGCGGAGTTGCTCTTTGTTGCCGATGGGTGGTAAGCCGATCTGGGCGAGCCAAAAATCGCCGAGGCACATGTCGATGTGGCTGCCAGGGCCGACGTGGACGGGAAGCATTTCCGCCTCCGTGCATTTGGCTTTGTAGAAACCTGCGGATTTATCGAAATATCCAGCGTAGGCGGCGTTGCCTTTGGCGATAATGGCGCGCCAGCGGGTGGCGGCGGTGGCGTTGTCGGTTTCATCTGCCATGGCGGCGGCGGCGGTGAGCCCGGCCAGATAAATACCTACGATCCATGGGATTTCACCGCCCCATTTGGCGTCGAGCGTGTTTTCAAAGCGGCGGGTGAAGATGCCGTCATTGCCGCCGGGTTTGCCTTCGGCTTCGGCGGTGGTGAGGAAATTGGTGGCTTTCTCGATGTGTTTCCAATTGCGCTTGAGGAACTCGCCGGTGGGATCGTTTAGGTGCTCACGGTAGCAGCGGAGAATGATCCCGGCTTGGCCGTCGATGCATTCCGTTTCGTGGATGAAGGTGCCGCGGAATCTGATATTTCCAGCGGCGTTCATGACCTCTGGCGTGAAGTCGGTGCGCTCTCGCAGGTCGATTTCTAATTGCGGGAACAAGCGTCCGGCGGTTTGTCCATAGTGCCAGACGTGGGTGCAAGTGCCGGGGCAGCAGCCGGTGCCTTCCCAGCCCCAGACGCGGCCATCGGCGAGGCGGTAGGTGCCATTGGTGGTGAGGGCGGAAACGGTCCACAGTGAGCGTTCTAGCAACCAATGCGGCAGGCTGCCGCGGTTTTCGCCGGTTTCGCTGCCATACCAAGTGTCACGGAAGGCGTGGGTGAGACTTGATAGGTGGGGCAATTTCTCGGCGGTGTAGCTTACGGCGGCGGCGGCATCTGGGAAGCGCTCGCTCACCCAGCGGCGTGGGTTCGGCATACTGGCCATCTCGGGATGCAGACTGGGGAAATGCCAACCGATGATGACGGTGGTCTTGATTTCGCCGCGGGCGGGGATGACCAACGGCGCGCGCACGGACATTTCCTGGGCTTCGGTGAACGGGGTAGAAGCCGTCGCCGTTTGTTTACCACGGGAGGCTTGGGCTTGCGCCTTGCCTGCGATGATGGCGAGCGCCATGGAGCCCCAGTCACGGAGGCTATCGAGCTTGGATGGAAGGCCCGAGTTATCCGTTAAAATCACTTGGTCTATACCAATGCTACCCCATGGGGCCTTGGCATTGTCCGTGACACGCAAGCGTAGTTCCTTGTCTTTCCATGGAGTTAGATCGAGGATTTGAGTCGTAAATTCATTCGAGTCTGCGCCGATGAAGGTGTGAACGACTTTGGTGTCCAACAGGATTTCTACAGTGAGTTCTTTCGGTTTATTGCCGCCGACGAGCAGGAAAGAAAGGTAGCGCCGCTCCGCCCTGAAGGCTGGGCTGGTAAGGGTGCCGGTGAAGTTGTCAGGATCTCCTTGGGCGGCGAGTCGGATGTTCTTGGAATGGGCAAAGGATTTTCCCTGCTGCTTTTGGACGTCAGGTAAAGTGGAAGGAATTGGACCACCTTTGAAGGCATCTCCCTCGGCCACCCAGCCGGTTTTTTTCCAATCTTCGGATTCGAAATCTGCCAACACCACGTCGGCGCGGCGGGTGGTGTTAGCATCGGGGGAGACGCGCACATCTCCTGTCACCATCATTCCTCCCGGTAGCGGCAGCGTGCGGGCGACCCGAACTAGGTCGCCGACGGTGGTGGATGGCTGGTAGCGAATGGCGGCGTTTTCGAGATAGGCTTCTAGCCAGACATTGGCAGCGATGGCTCCGGAATTTTTCAGGGTGATTTCCATCACGGTCACAGGCAGGCTGGAGTTGTCGTAATCTAGCGGAATGAAGGGCGAAAAAGTTTCAACGACGGCGGAAATCGGGCTGGCGGAGTCGTTCAGCTTGATCGTTCCACTCGGGTATTGACCGGTGTATTCCACCTGCGCAAATCCGCTGTGGTCGAGGCGTTTTTTTTGACCATTGATGTGCAAGACCAGCCCATGGCTGATATTCCACGGGGATTCCATCCTGGATGGATTGATGTAGTTTGCGCCGTCACGCTCGCCAATTTGGATTTCTTTGGTGCCGCGGTTCGGGATGCACCCTTCGTGTGGGGCATTGAAAATATCCCAGCCCCAGAGCCGACCGTCGCCGCCCAGATAGACGGTGCCGGTGCCGATGCCTGCCACGGGCATGCCGATGTGCTGCAAGGAGGCCCAGTCGGTCCACGAAGATGGCTTACCGCGAGCAGTGAGTGAAGCGAGCCAAGTGGAGCTGAGTTTTTTATCCAACGGCACCGGGTGCTTGGAGTCTAAGCCAAGACCAGCGTTGGAATTTGCGGTAAATGGCCCAGCGAAGGCGCGAGGTGTTAGGAAAGCGGCCGTTCCGAGGCCAGTGAAGCGCAGGAAATCACGGCGAGTGGGCGAGCAGCAGCCGGACGATGGGGAACAGGATGATTCATTCATGATAGGAAAGTCTGTGGGCGTTGATTTTCAAGAGCGGCGTGTTGGGCTATCTATACTGGCGTAAATTGGAGTTTTTAACAACGAATGATCGAAAGATACAACGCTGTAAACGCCGCCAGCATTTGATGTTTGATAGGATGGGATTTGGGCTTCATAGCTGTGTTTTGGATTGCCTGTTTAATCCCACCGAAGGTTTGTGTGAGACTGGAAAAATTGATGATAGACAATCAACGAGTCCGATCATTGCCAGCTCGTCACTCCGCACTACGAATCCAGCCGGGCAGTCAGATCAGCTCCTTGCGAATGGCAATGCCCACGGCGGCGGCGACATTCGACACTTGAAGCTTTTTGTAAATGTTTGCGGTGTAGAGAGCCACCGAGCCGTAGCTAAGACCCAATTGGTCCGCTACCTCCTTCTTTAGGTGGCCCAGCGCCATTAATTCAATGACTTGCCGTTCGCGCTCGCTGAGCAAATTTCCCACGGATTCTGTGGGATCGCAGAAACTTTTGAGGACGAGCCGCGCCAATTGGGGATCGATCACGCTGCCGCCATCGTAAACTTCCTGGATCGCTCGGCGGATGCTGGCGACTGGCGTGTCTTTGAGAATATAACCGAGAGCTCCTAGGCGGATGGCCTCGAGCACGGTGCGGTAGTCGTCGTTTTGGGTGACCACGAGAATGGCGCTGTCCGGCACAGCTTGGCGGAGGATGGGTATGAATTCCAATCCGGTTTTCCCAGGCAGCTTCAGATCCAGCAGGATCAGATCCGCCGCTTGGTATTCGGGAGAGTTCAGCTCATTCTCATACTCTTCCGCGCTACCATGGACCGCAATGCAATCCATGCTCTCGCCGGTGGCGATGATCTTCTGAATCGAGCGAGCATAAGCTGGATTGTCCTCCACAACGGTGATGCGGATCGTTTTTTTGGGTTTCGTGGTCATTTTTTGAATCGGAGGTGGATGCGAGTGCCCGCGCCGGGTTGGCTGTGAATGTTGAGCAGGCCGCCCAACATTTTTGCACGGCTTTTTAAATGGCGGCAGGATTTAACGGATAAATCAAGTCCGCAGCCGTCGTCGGCCACGATGATTTCAAAATGAGGTCCGTCCGTCCTCGCGGTGATTTCAACCGAATCAGCCTTCGCGTGTTTGATGATATTGTTGAGCGCTTCCTTGAAGAACAGAAGCAGATTCCACTTGGTGGCCGGGTCCAGCCGGTTGAAACTGCTAGGATTGAGATACGAGGCTTGCACCGGGATGGGGCCGAGAATCTGAGCGGCCACCCGACTGAACTGCTCGGCAAGGTTCCTGTCCTTTTGCTCGCTTTCGATGAAGCGGATGAAGTGCTTGGTTTCGTGAGAGGTCACCCGGGTGACTTCGATTAGGCTGCCGAGTAGGCTGGCTTGAATTTCGGTAGGCTCGGGAATGGTCTCTAGCAGCATTTCCGCAGAATGGGCGATGCTACTAACGTTGGCCCCGATCTCGTCGTGCAGGTCGCAAGCGATGCGCTCGCGCATCCGAGCCCAACGGCGGCGCGAGGCCATCCGGACCCACCAAATCGCTTGCACAAGGGCTAATATCAGACCGATTGCGATGAATAGCACGGTCTTCGACCACTTCTCGTCAGCTCGTTGCGCGACGGCTAGACCAGTGCGCAGGGCCGCCAAGTCCCGCTCCAGTGCCACCTTGCGGTGAAAACGGGTAAGCCAATCTCGCAGCGGCAGGATTTCCCCTTCATTGACGAATCCGTCAGTGAGTTTCTCCAGTTGCGCTGGACCGGTCGGGTGGCTTGGCGCACGGACCGGCGCGCCTCCGGAAACGACTTTTCCGCCCTCGAGTAATTCGATCTCACTGAGCGTGATCTCGAGGTAGTCACTGCTGCGGCGGAAGTCATGAAATCCGTTCTTGAGGGTGATTCGCACGAAGCGCCCCTTGGCGGGCGCGACCCGCCGCATCAACGGACCTGCCCCCGGGCGTTGGCTTATTTTATCCTCTTCGTAAATCAGAGTGGCGTCTGAAAAGTCGGCAGTAAGTGCCAATTCGACCTTGAATAATAATGGAAATCCAGCGCCGCTCGACGGCGGGAAATTGTGCTGAAGCGAGGGAACTGCCGGCCACAAACGAAGTTCGTCGATTCCATGGATCGCACCGAGATCCATTTCCAGACACACCTCGTCCTGCGCGATGCTGAAATTCCTCGTGGGGTCGCCCGGTTTGTGATTGATTTGCGAGTAAAGCGAAAATCCATCGGTGAGGCAGGTGGGCGACCACACATAGGGGAAGTCAAATGACGACGAGGCCACCACTTGTGAGTTCAGCGCGGCATTCCGCTCGCCGGTAAATGCGAAGAGTTCGCTGAGGGCCACCAAGCGGGGGGTGGGCCACCAAGTCGGGTTCGGCGCACGGCGGGTCACGGTGATTTGCAGGCCGCTAGCCGGAACCGGATTCGGGCAGGGAAAGAGCTGCGGAGAAATCCCGGGCGCCTCGTAGTCCTGATCCAGATGGTTCGCGATCATCTGCACCGAGCCATCGGGAAGCACGCGCTCGATCGAAAAGCGCAGAGGGAAGCAGAAGGCCCGCACCTGATTTTGATCGTCCGTGTAGGTGGCGGGCAGCAGCGCCACCAGGTCGATGGTTGCAGGCTCGGGGAAAATGACCCGGATCGTCACGGGTTTCAGGGGGTCGTCATGCCAGTTTGAGGCGTAACCGAGGGTCCACGGGCAGGTGTTCATGGGGCTCACGGGAAGGGTCTGCAATTGGGATTCCCTTTGCTCGATTTGCCGCCGGATTGGCTCGGCTTGGTCCGGGAACAGCGAGCGGGCGGACACGAGAGCAGGCCCGAGGCTCGCCAGAATTGATGCCCAGCAACACGTACCTCGGACGAATCCGGAGCGAATCAACGCGCACTGTGCCAGCCTGCCGGAGTTGGTGATCATCAATCGACGCACTCTTCCGATTTGCAGCCGTCTCGACCAGCATGTTCTGAGGAAATGTATGCTAGCCGAATGGCTATATTGTGGGTGCCGAAATCATGACTCATCTTTGTCTTGAATCTCCTTGATCCTTTTAAAGAGATGCCCAGTTTGGTAAAGTGAAATTAACAAAGATGCTACTCGATTCGCGACGGTTCCTAATATTCCTATTCGCTGTAGGCTTGTCCGCATTGTCATTTGCCGCCTCGCCGGAGGAGGTATTTCGCAATCCAGCCGACACGGCGAAGCCAGGCGTCTGGTGGCATTGGATGGGCTCAAATGTCAGCAAGGAGGGCATCACCCAGGATTTGGAGGAATTTAAGAAGGCTGGCATCAGCGGCGCGACGATTTTCGGCATGGCCGATGTGAGTACGCCATGGGCGGGGCATATTGAAAATTCCCCCACCGACGGATTGTTAGCCTTCACCGATCCATGGTGGAAGCTGGTCCGTCACGCTGCGACGGAGGGTAAGCGGTTGGGCATCGATGTCGGCCTGCACAACTGCCCGGGCTACACCAGTACCGGCGGGCCGTGGGTCACGCCGGAGCTTTCGATGCAGGAGATATTCCAGTCGCAGACGGTGGTCGAAGGCGGCTCTGTTTTCCGTGGCGTGCTACCGAAGCCCGTCGTGGATCCTCGTGGCAACATCCTCTTCCCGATGATCAATAAACAGACCGGTGTTCTGGAAAAACCGATCATCGAGGGACGCAAGTCCTACTGGAGGGACATCGCGGTGCTGGCGGTCCCGGCCGATGGGGTGATCGCCAAGGACCAAGTGATCGACCTGACGGCGAAGATGGCTACGGACGGCGCGCTCGAGTGGACGCCGCCAGCGGGCAACTGGGTGATCTATCGTTTCGGCCATACGACCATGGGCGCATTGACCCAGCCGAACCAGTGGGAGATTATGGGCCTAGAATGCGACAAGATGAGCAAAAGGGCCGTCGAATTCCACCTCGGCCATGTGATCGGGAAACTGAAGGAGCAC